>JAEZZZ010000028.1 GCA_023418255.1 Bacteroidota bacterium | reverse complement strand
TAATTTTCCTATCATAATTTGCAAGGTTTTACTCTGTAAAGATACGAAAAACGGCAAATATATACAAGAAAAATAGCGGTTATTTTTCTGATAATCAGAGAATATAAGTGCTTTTTAAGGATCGACTTTATAATCTTTTTTCTGTTGGTGGATTTCTCAGGAAGAGGACAAAAAATTTATGGTCAATCACATAAAAACATATTACACACGGTTCTCTCCCCTCGTCTTTTCTCTGGGAAAAAATTACGATAGCTCTTTTCGTTTCATAATCATGAAGAAAAGCCTGATTGCTAAAAGTTTTTTTTTGTGTCTGTGTAGTTTTAAAAGAAAAAACATGTATATTTGTTCACGAAAAATGTTTTAATCTTATATTATGCATACAATCTTATTAAGCATCGGATCCAACATTTATTCCAAAATAAACATCGACAAGGCAAAACGTATGCTTTCGCGCTATTTTTCGGACATCCGCTTCACGCGGGATGTCATAACAATATCGGACGATGAAACAACGCTGTATCCTTTTAGAAACATTTTGGCAACATTCAGCACCGAACTTTCGATTGAAGAGATAAAAGACAAAACAAAGTTGATTGAACGCGCCATTGGCCGCAATCCCCGAGACAAAGCGCGAGGGACTGTGGTGGTGGATATTGATATTTTGAAAAAGGACGATGAGGTTTTACGTCCCGACGACTACCGGATGCCTTATGTGCAACAGTTGCTCAGCGAAGTTTCAATTTAATCTTGTTACCGATTTAACACCTTTTACTTCGCGCAATTTTCGCATCAATTGCTCCAACATGGCGGTGTTGCCAATTCGTACCGAGATGTTGCCTTGAAACAATCCGTCGTTGGAGTCGATCGATATGGAGCGCATTCCCACGCCTTCTTCTTTGGATATGATAGAGATGAGGCTCGACACAATGTTTATCCGATCGTTTCCGATGACCCTCAGGACGATAATATATTCTGAGCTGCCGGAAGATTTTCGCGACCAACGTGCATTGAGCACTCTGTAGCCATAGTGAGAAAATAGATTTTGCGCGTTGGGGCAGTTCATTCGGTGTATTTTTATCCCTTGCGACGACACAAACCCAAAAATATCGTCTCCAAAAATAGGATTGCAGCATTTTGCCAATGTATACTCAACGCCTCTTAGGTTTTGATCGATAATAAGTTCATCGCGCGATGACATATCGTCCGAGCCCTCTTTTAAAACAAACTCTTCGGCACTTGCCATGCGAGCCGCTCGTTTGCCCTCTTTTTCTTTCTCTTCCCAAGTGAGGTAGTCGTCGATAACGCGATTGATGTCTAATTTTTGCGTAGCAATATCGATATAAAAATCAGTCACATTCTTATAGTGCATTTTCTTGATAAGTTGCATCAGGATGGCTTCATCTGGATCAATTTTTCGGTTTTTCATTCGGCGCGAAAGCGCCTCTTTTGCCAAATCCACCTGTTTATTGGCTTCTTCTTTCAAAAGCTGGCGTATTTTTGTGCGCGCCTTGCCTGTAACGACAAATGAGAGCCAATCTTGTTTGGGTGTTTGATGCGAAGAGGTTTGCACTTCTACTGTATCGCCACTTTTAAGAGTGTGTTTTATGGGAACATTTTTTCCGTTGACTCTTCCCGAAACACACGAAGCACCCAGTGCTGTGTGAATGCTAAACGCAAAATCAAGCACCGTAGCCCCTTTGGGGAGTTTAAACAAATCGCCTTTGGGTGTGAAAACAAAAATCTCCTCATCGTACAAATCCAATTTAAAATCGCCAAGTCGCTCGTAAAGGTCGCCGCCACTGTCCAACGACTCACGAAGCGTGCTAAGCCACTCATCTAATGTCGATTCATCTTTCACCCCCTTATATTTCCAATGCGCTGCCAAGCCCCGCTCGGCAATCTCGTCCATTCGGGTAGTTCGAATTTGTACTTCGACCCATCTTGATTGCGGCCCCATCACCGTGATATGAAGCGATTCGTAACCATTGCTTTTTGGTATCGAAAGCCAATCTTTCAACCTCTTGGGATTGGGTTGATACATATCGGTAACGATGGAATAAACTTGCCAACATTGTTCTTTTTCCTGCTGTCGTGGCGAATCCAAAATGATGCGAATGGCGAACAGATCGTAAATATTTTCAAACTCAATTTTCTGTTTTTTGAGCTTTTGATGGATAGAGTGAATTGACTTTGTTCGTCCCTTTATTTCATATTTTAGTCCTGTCTGTTTCAATCGTTGATTCAGTGGCTCGATGAACGAATCGATATATAAATCGCGCGAACGTTTTGTTTCGTTTAACTTGCGCGCCACAAAATCATACGTGATGCGATCGGTATATTTTAATGACAAATCTTCCAGCTCCGACTTAATGGTATACAACCCGAGCCGATGCGCCAACGGCGCATAAAGATAAGCAGAATCAACAGCAAGCGATAAACGACGCGATTGGGGATATTCTCTCGCGTCGCGCATGCGACGCAAGTGCTGTGCAATGATGAGAAAAACCACACGAATATCTTCTGCCATCGAGAGCAGTAGTTTAAGATAATTCTCGGACTCTGCCGATGATTTCTTATCGCTAAACGCGTTGACTTTTATCAATCCGTTGACGATGATTTCCACATCGCTGTCAAATTTGGAAGCGATTTCTTCTTTTTGGATACATCCTTTCGACACGGCATGAAACAATAAAACCGCCAACGCCGACGATTGTCGCAAATTCAACTCTTCCATAGCCGTTATCGCCGTACGCATATCCCCAAACAGCATGGAAAAAGCCTTTTGCTCGTCAGGCGACTGCATTCGAACGGCACACACCAATACGCGCTTTAACTCGGCAACTTGCGTAAGCGACCATTTTTCTCGTATGAAGCGATACAAATGATTGTGTACTTCCCAGAAATCGGAAGAGGTGGCATTTATTTTTTTCATTTCGTTGTTGTCAAAAGAGTTTTTTATTTACATTTCTGCCTTTAATATAAAAGCAAAAATACACTTTTAGGGCAACAACCGCAACAAAAACACAAAATAAAAGACTATTTTCAACATTTTGATTTCAGTCCGGATAAAACAGCTTTAACATTAAGAGAAGGTAAGAGGCAAAATAAATTACTCATGCTATCTACTATAAAGACAATCATAAAGCCGCAAAAAATTTATATCTTTTTATTCATTCAAACATTGCTTAATTTCGTATATTTGTTGCTCGTCTATAATGATAAATTCGACTTAAAAAAAAGACAACATTGCCGCCCTCAACAAGATATAAAAAAAACACCGCCCTTTTCGGCATCGAAGAGAAGAATATTGACGCGTCTTTATATGACGTTACTGAATATCGAGCCGTGATAAACGCGGATGAATATATTCGAAAATATCGAAACGAAGAGAAGTTTATCGGCTTTTGTCGAGCCTGTCGACACTTTTCAAAAACGTGGTCTTGTCCGCCATTTCTGCATAACGAAGAAAAATGCTTAGACGGATTTACTCTTGCCATTATTTTTGGTACCCTATTGAAAATCGGGTCCAATCTTTACGAGCAATGCTTTGAGATAGAAATATGCAAAAAGATTGTGTATCGTTTGATAGAGCAAGAGCGCAAGCGTATTGATACGCGTCTGTTACAACTTGAAATTGAGTATCCAAAGAGTCGAGCTTTCTATGCCGGCACCTGTTATCTGTGCGGAAAACGCCCATGTACACGTGTCACCAACAAGCCGTGTCGCTATCCGCAACAGATGCGACCATCATTAGAGGCATTTGGCTTCGATATAGGTGCCACTAGCGAGCATCTGCTCGGCCTAAAGTTGGATTGGGGAAGCCCGGGAAAACCATTGCGACACATCACACTGATAAGCGGTTTTTTTACCAACACCATGGACATAGATACCCTATATATTTAAATGTATCATCAAAAAGTCCCTAATTAAAATAAGAAAATAAATAGAAAACTAAAAATTGATATTGTATGAAAAAGATTTTACTGCTACTTGCTCTATTTCCATTGCTAACAATGGGTCAACAACTCGACAACATCTCGCTCAACGACGGTTGGCAATTTAGCGAATCCGGAAAAAATGAATGGCGCGATGCCCACGTACCCGGTTCGGTACAAAGCGATTTGATTCGCCACAAGGTGTTGCCCAATCCCTTTTACGGTACTAACGAAGAGAAAATTCAGTGGGTGGAAAACCTCAATTGGGATTATAAAAAGACATTTACCGTAACGACAGAACAGTTGGCACACGATGACGCCCTTATTTTCTTCGAAGGGCTGGACACACATGCCGATGTATTTTTGAACGGTTCCCGCATTTTACGCTCCGAAAACATGTTTGTTGGACATAAAATTTCAGTGAAAGACATACTGAAAGAGGGGGATAACAGTTTGTACATCCGTTTCTATTCTCCTGTTCAATCGCTCATGCCGGCTCGCTTAACGGCAGGATATGACTATCCGGCAGGCAACGATCATCGCGACGAAAAACTGAGCGTTTACAATCGCAAAGCCCCTTATCATTTCGGCTGGGATTGGGGAATACGCATCGTCCAGATGGGAATTTGGAAGCCGATAACACTTACTTTTTATGACAACGTCCGCATCGACGATTACTTTATAAAACAAAAGAAAGTGACGGCAGAAAAGGCTCAAATTGAAAACATCATCGAACTCTACTCGGTTGCGGACAAATCTGTTGAAGCGGATATTTCGGTGGAATATGCCCCTATCGCAGCCGGAGGTTTATCAGGCTTGATAACAAAGAAAACGACGCTTTTGCCGGGGGAAAACATCATCTCGATCCCCATCGAGATAGACAATCCCAAATTGTGGATGCCCACCGGGTGGGGAGAACCAAATCAATATACTTTCTGTATCACGGTGAAATCCAACGATAAAGCAATTGCACAAAAGAGACAAACAACGGGATTGCGCTCTGTTCGCTTAGTACAAGAACCGGACGAACACGGGAAATCGTTCTATTTCGAGGTAAATGGCATTCCGCTTTTTGCCAAAGGAGCTAATTATATTCCCGGCGAAATCCTCATCACCAAGCAAGACAAAGCATACTACCAGAAGCTTTTTGACAATATTGAAGGTGCCAATATGAACTTTATTCGTGTGTGGGGTGGCGGCATTTACGAAAACGAAGAATTTTATCGTCAGGCCAATGAAAGAGGAATCGTGGTTTGGCAAGATTTTATTTTCGGTTGTGTTCCATATCCCTCAGATGACTTTTTCTTGGAAAATGTAAAAAAAGAGATTATTTACAACATCAAACGGCTGCGAAACAATCCCTCGTTGGCTTTTTGGTGTGGCAACAATGAGGTGGAAGAAGGACTTCGCCATTGGGGCTGGGATAAAGAATATCCACCACACATTCTGAAAGAATGGTTTGCAGGATATGATAAAACATTCCGCAAACTAATTCCTGAGTTGGTGGACGAATATGATGGCACGCGCAGCTATATTCACGGCTCACCCTACAACTCCAATTGGGGAAATCCCGAAACCTTCTCGGCAAGCGATGTTCACGATTGGGGATTGTGGTATGGACATCTTCCTTTCGAAGCAATGGCGGATCGCCTTCCACGTTTTGCGAGTGAGTTTGGCTTTCAATCGTTTCCCGAAATGAAAACCATTCGCTCATTTGCACCAAAGGCTCAATGGGCTCTGGATAGCGATGTGATGAAGATTCATCAAAAAGCATCAACAGGAAATTCTCTGATAAAGAAATATATGGATATGTATTATCATGAGCCGAAGAACTTTGAAGATTTTGTATATATCGGGCTGGTAATGCAGGGAAACGGCATGGAAGAAGCAGTGGAAGCCAATCGCCGCGGTCGTCCTTATTGTATGGGTGCCCTTTATTGGCAGATAAATGACGATTGGCCGGTGGTATCATGGTCAAGCATCGACTATTACGGCAATTGGAAAACACAGCACTACCGCATGCGCAATGTGTTTGCACCACTGGCATTGGGTGTCAAAGCTGATGCCGGAAAACTTAACTACTATTCCATGTCGGACTATTTATATGATACACCCAATTTAAATTTAACAATTCAAGTGGTGGATTTCAACAAAGGTGTGGTTAAAAAAATGACAGAAAAGGTAACTGCCAAAGCCAATTCGAGCAACATAATAAAGACCATCAACATGACTGATTTAGTCACGGAAAGCGATAAGCCCAATACTCTTATTCGTGCTTGGTTGAGCAACAATAAAGGTGAAATTATTTCTACAAAAGATTATTTCTTCTATTGGCCCAACAAACTCAATTTACCACAAACTGATGTAAATGCAGCCGTGGATTACGCCGATGGAAAATATCGTGTTACGCTCACAAGTGCTAAGTTGGCAAAAGATGTGTTTGTGGAAATTCCAATTATGGGTGCCAAGTTTAGCGATAACTTCATCAACATACTCCCGGGTGAGAAGAAAGTTATCGAAATCAGTTCGCCCCAATTAAAAGCGGCAGACAAAACACCCATCACCATTAAGCACATAAGGCAAACATATTGATATTAAAAAAACAACCAAAACATACAGTAAAAAAAGAAATCCTTACCGGGTTTCTTTTTTGTTTATTAAGCACCCTTAAACTGTATCACAAACCGCGTTAATCCATCGGGATAAGTGCGCAACGAATAGAAGCATTGATGTTGATTAAGCACTTCGCGAATAAAAAGCAAACCGATGCCTTGTCCGGCGGGTTTGGTTGAAAAAAAGGGATTAAAAAGTTTTCCCTCAATCTCTTTGGCAATGCCTTTGCCGGAATCGGCAATAGTGAGCGAACGGTTTTCGGCATTCGTAGTAATGTAGATATCGCCATTGTGTTCAATGCTTTCAACCGCGTTTTTTATGATGTTCAACATCGCTTGGTCGAACAATACGCCATCCAGCAGTAAGGGCATCATCTTTTCATCCGGCTGAAAGTGCAGACGAATATTGCGGTGGTTGCACATTACTTCCATAAAGCGCATCAACGAGTAAATGCGCTCGTTGATGTTCTCGGGCGAATACTGTGCTTTGGGAATTTTCACCACATCGGCAAATTTGTTAATGAAACTACTCATATTGTAACAACGCTCAATACACACGCGCATCGCCTCTTGCATATCGTCCATACCCGGTTGATCGGACAAATCTTGTCCAATGATATCCAGCGTGGATGTGATGCCGGTGGTGGTGTTGTTCACTTCGTGCGCAATCATGCGTATCACTTTTTCGTAGGCTTTCTTTTCGGCGCGACGCACCTCTTCGGTCAGGCTTTCAATGAGGTAAAACGGTCGCGGAAATCCACGATCGACAAACGATTCGTGTGTACATTTATATACAGAGCCATCGTTAACATTAATCACACGCGATTGATGCAACGGAACAGAGGTTAAATCAATACGAAGCGAGTCTTTTACCGATTGTAGCTTTTTTCCGAGCACATCGTTTACATTCTCGACATCTAATATTTTTATCGCCGCGGCGTTCAATTCACTTATTTGACTATCATAATCCAACACAACCACACCCATTGGCGATGCCTTAATCAACAAATCGAGAAATTCATTTTGCTCACGAAGGCGTAAGCGTTCGTTTTTGAGTTGTCGCATCATTTTGTTGAAAATGTCCACCACCCTATCCGCTTCGTATTGTCCTACTGTTCGCAAACGTGAACTGAAATCTTGCTCTTTCAGTAAATCCATTCCGTTACTGATATTTTGCAACGGTCGTACTACTTTTTGATAAAACACAAAAAGATAAATCAGCATTGACACAATAATAACTTCTACAACAATAGCCGTCCATGAGAGGTCGAGATAGCTGATGTAAAACACATATCCGAAAACCAAAATAAGGAAGAAGGCTAAAATGAAGAAGTAGGTGCGCAGTTTCAGGACCCCTAAATCCCCTAAAGGAGACTTAAGGAGATGAAATTTTTTATTGTGTTTGACTTTTTCCATTGTACTAAAATGCTTTGTCCTCTTTTTTAACTCCGCGCATAAATAAAGTTCCACAAAAATATTTCGGCTTCGGTGGAATTATTTCTTAAATTCTTCGCAAATTCAAACAAAATAGGTGGTGCTCCATAAAACATATTGGGTGTGACCCCTAAATCCCCTAAAGGGGACTTAAGGAGATGGGATTTTTTATTGTACTTGGAATTATTCATTGTTTTTTACAACTAATTTTATAACCCTAATTATCAATATTTTAAATCTATCCGCCATTACTTTTAATATTTCAACTACAACAAGTCCCCTTTAGGGGATTTAGGGGTTGTTCTTCAGCGTTTATCACTCTTCTCTTAACATCCTCTGTTATTTCAGCAATAACCTTTTCGATTTCACTGAAAACTTGTTCATTCGAAAACCGCAAAACTTTTATGCCAAATCGTTCAAGTTCTGCATCCCTATTTATATCATATTCATATTGTTCAGGAATACGATGATATCCACCATCCACCTCAACAACTAATTTCGCCTTGTGACAATAAAAATCCGCTACAAAATAGAAAAGAGGATGTTGTCTTCTAAAACGAACATTTTCAATTTTACCGGACTTTAAAAAGTTCCACAAAAATATTTCGGCTTCGGTGGAATTATTTCTTAAATTCTTCGCAAATTCAAATAAAATAGGTGGTGCTCCATAAAACATATTGGGTGTGACCCCTAAATCCCCTAAAGGGGACTTAAGGAGATGGGATTTTTTATTGTACTTGGAATTATTCATTGTTTTTTACAACTAATTTTATAATCCTAATTATCAATATTTTAAATCTATCCGCCATTACTTTTAATATTTCAACTACAACAAGTCCCCTTTAGGGGATTTAGGGGGCTTATTCAGGAATTATTCTGCACTCCATATTTTTCCATCCTCCGATACAACGCCGCACGACTTATTCCCAACGCGCGTGCCGCTTTCGACAAATTGCCGTTGTGCTGCGCGATGGCATTACGAATGGTTTGCGCCTCCAGGTCTTCGAGCGTAATATCCGTAGTAGGCACGGCTTTTGATGCGCCCAATCCTTCGGAAGGTAATATTTGCGCGCGAACATCTTGCGCATTGATGCGGCTTTTACCGCTGACAAGAATTGTGCGGTCAATCAGATTTTTCAGTTCGCGGATATTACCGGGAAAAGGCAGTTTTTCCAATAATTCCAGCGCGTCTGAAGTAAACGAAGTGTCAGGTAATCTGTTTTGCACGGTTTGTTTTTTAGCAAAAAAGGTTGCTAACAACGGAATATCTTCTTTGCGTTCGCGCAAAGCCGGTAAATGAATTTGAATGAGGTTTATACGGTAAAACAAATCTTCGCGAAATGTACGCTGCTGCACCATTTGCATCAAATTGGCATTGGTGGCACTCACAATACGAACATCTACTTTTCGGGGTCGGCTATCACCAAGCACCTCAAAAGTTTGGTCTTGCAGAACACGCAACATTTTCACTTGACACGTGGCATCCAATTCGCCGATTTCATCTAAAAATATTGTCCCTTTATGTGCCATCTCGAAACGTCCGACGCGATCGGCGTAGGCATCGGTAAACGCGCCTTTTTTGTGACCAAACATCTCGCTCTCGAAAAGGCTTTGCGACAATCCCCCCAAATTGACTTTCACAAAACGATGACTGCGCCGATCGCTATTTTTATGAACAGCTTCCGCGATAAGTTCTTTTCCCGTGCCGCTTTCGCCGGTTATCAACACCGAAGCGTTGGTGTTGGCAATACGTGCCACAGTGGACAACACATGCACCAGCGCATCGGACTTTCCGATAATTGCCGAAAAATCATATTGAGCATCCAGCTCACGACGCGTTTTCGGCACATCTGCAATCTGGTTTTTGTTGCCTAAATTGAGTGCCGTTTCTATTGATTTTAATAGTTGACGATTATCCCACGGTTTCGTAATAAAATCGAATGCACCCGCTTGCATTCCACGTACGGCAAGCGAAATGGAACCCCACGCCGTAATCAAAATAACCGGAATATGTGGACAAAAAATCTGCATTTTTTGCAACAATTCCAATCCTTCTTCACCTTTCGTTGCCAACGAAAAATTCATATCCATCAGCATCAAATCCGGCGTCGTTTGACGCACAAAATCCAATGCGGCCTCCGGTGAAGGGACTGCCTCGGCTTGGTATCCGGCACGTTTCAATAACAGTAAAAGCGAAGCACGCACCGCCGCGTCATCGTCAATTATGAGTATCATATCATTATCTTTTCTTTTTCATCAAAAGCAAAAATACAAATAATAATTGTAATAGGATTCATCTCAAGCGTTGCAAACAAATCTTCGAAGAAGTGATGGATATTTGTTCTTCTTTTGATGCAAATCAATAACGCAACGGTCGTTACAGCAACAGCCATTGCGTTATTGATATACATTTATCCATCGCTCCTACTCTCTCATCCACTCACAAGTTCCTCAAATTCAGCCTCCAAATTTTTGCCTTTTTCAAAGTCAAATAATGTAAGGCTGCGCAACTGATAAAAATAGTACCAATACAAATGCATTTCGGACACATATTTCGCGCGTGCATTGTCTTTTGACAGCTGCGCGTCATTCAAATCGAGCGTGTTGATTTTACCAACCATAAACGACTCCACTGAGGTTTTGTAACGTTGTCGTGCAATGATATCCGCCTCTTTAGCGATGCGTAATTGTTCCGCCTGATTGTTGTATTGCTCGACAAGCAGAAAAACATCCTGATTAAAATCCATTTGTTCCTGTTTCAATCGTGAAGTAACGACATCGCGATTTGATTCTGCCACCTTCACACGACCTTTACGCTTACCCCAATCCAACAAAGGAATTTTCACGCCAACCTGTACCACTTGATAATCCAACAGATTTTGATATGCCGACTGAAACGATTCATCCTGACCGGTATATCCAATCGATGCGAAAAGACTGATCTGTTGCTGCGCACCACGCGCTTTTGCCACCTCGTAGTCTGCTTCAAGTTGTCGCCGACGAATATTTTGCGCAAACGGATTGTTTTCTTTTGCTTTGACAAGCACATCATGGTATTGAATATGTGCATAACTGTTCATTTCTGGAATTACAGGTTCGAGCACATCGTTTTCGTCCAATCCCAAAAACGAGCGCAGGCGGAACATTGCCGCATTCAACGACGATTGCTCCTTAGTGAGGTTGGAAACCGCTTTTAATGCTGAAAGTTTCAGTTGCAACAGCTCGTTTTCCGATATTTGTCCCATTTTTCGACGTGCCTCGGCAATCTCGAAAATACGATCGGCACTTTTCTTATTTTGCTCAGCAATGTTCATATTCTCTTTTGCCAAAAGCAACTGAAAATAATATGTAATGGCGCGAAGGGTCACCATTTCCACATTGGCGAGATAGGCAGCTTTTGCCTCTTTGTAGCGAATGGGTTCAATGCGTCGCCGCCATTTCATATCGTTGACACCAAATATGGGCTGCGAAAAAGTTAATCCAATCGGCACACTCATATAATATTTGTTTGCTCCAGCGGTTTTGAGCGGGTCGATAAATTGCAACGACGAACTGATTGAGAGTTTTCCACCTGTCAGCCACACATTTTGGTCGATGGACACATCGCCTGTCATTCGCAATGAATTATTGCGCACAAACTTATAGGTTCCATCCTGATTTTGATACAAATTGTAGCTCCGACGATAATCGGGAAGTGTCGCTTGAAGTGTCACTTCGGGAAGCAAATCGGCACGGTAGGTGCAATATTCCCAATATGCCGTTTTCAACTCGTTGAGTGCCACCGCCGCATCCACGGACTGCAAACGCGCCAGACGGATGGCTTCGGAAAGCGTCAGCGTTTTTTGCGCCGATGCTTTCGTTGCCACCATGAACACAAAAAGTAGAGTTATTCTCAACGCTTTAAAAAGGCTTTTTATTTTTAAATTTCCGACAGTTTCGGTGTACTTATTTATTTTCATTGTTGATGTTGATTATATCGCGTTATTGTTTCCATTAAGAATTAAACAAACGTCGTGCCATACAGACAACTAACTGACTACAAGCACTATTTAAAACAGACACTGTCCGAAAACGAACACTCGAAGTTCAAATACGGACAGGATCGTGTGATTTTTAATTCGTCAATTATGATTGACAAAAAACATTACGCAAATTTTACGCTATGCCAGTCGTTCATAAATTGCTAAGACACTTAGCACCTAATTTTCGCGCAGCAATCGCCACGCTTGCTTAAACTAGTGTTGAATCATTGAATTTTTTATTTTGTCATTTGCATAAACCCAAAACCATAAGATGCCACGTTTTAATTTTCGTCACACAACATTCCCTCCGGTCGGGTTATTATCCATAAAATACAATTGCAGTTACGAAATTTGTCGACCATCCAAAAAACGAATGGTGCGCATTGCCTCTTCGGCTTTGCTTTCGTCGTGCGTTACCATTACGATGGTGCGCCCGTCTTCGCGATTCAGTTGGTGCAATAAATCCATCACTTCGGCACCCATTTTCGAGTCAAGATTTCCGGTCGGCTCATCGGCGAGAATAATGGACGGACTGCCAATAACGGCGCGCGCGATCGCGACGCGTTGACATTGTCCGCCCGAAAGTTGCGTCGGGAAATGGCGCATACGGTGCGACAATCCCACTTTTTCCAATACCGCTTCGGCAAGGCGTCGGCGTTCGCGCGCGCCCGTTTTGCGATAGAGCAAAGGCAGCTCCACATTATCCAACACGTTAAGCGAATTAATCAGATGAAAACTTTGAAACACGAAACCCAGTTTCTCGTTTCGGAATTTTGCCAACTCCCTGTCCTTCATCATTTCGGTTTCTTTGCCATCTATAATCACTTTGCCACGCGTAGGTTGGTCTAATAAACCCATCACGTTGAGCAATGTGGATTTTCCACAACCCGACGGTCCCATCACGGCGAGAAATTCGCCTTTATTCACTTGCAAATTCACATTTTCCAATGCTACGGTTTCAATCTCTTCGGTGCGATAAATTTTATCGACTTTATCCAATACAATCATTGTCTCCATTGTTCTTTTTTTACTGTTTTAGATTATTATTTATTTATCTTTATTGATGCCGCGACGCGACATAATTATCCGTTTTTACTTTGTAACTTATTCATCCCTTAATGCTTCCACCGGATGCATCTTGGACGCGCGACGTGCCGGAAGCAATACGCCAAGCGAAATAATTCCTATCATGATGACAACACTGAAAAGCTGTGTAATCCAAAAGCGTGTCCACGTATAATCCATGCCGTCGTTGAATGTATAGGTTATATCAAAACGCACCAGCTTAATGCATACGATAAATGCCGGCAAAAACGCCATCGCGTACATTATCATGCTCTCGGAAAAGATATAGCGCAACACGCCCTTTCTACTTGAACCCAATGCCATGCGCAATCCGATTTCCGAACGCCGCGATTCCATCTGAAACCAAAACGTGCCTAAAATACCCAAGAAAACGATGAACAGAAAAAAAGCCAACACACTTGTGATAATGCTGACATACTTACTGATGCCCGTCACTTTATCGTAGGCGTCAGCTCTCAAATCATAAGATATCACGCTGAACAAATAAAAAGGTCCGATATTGAGTTTGGTTTTCATCGCTTCCGTGAATTTGGCTTCAAAACCGGGAATTGCGGCTTCCGGTCGAACACGCATAGCAATAGTCGGCAGCGAGTAGGAAAAAAACCTCATGTGAAAAGGTGTATAAATAAACGGTTCGTAACGACGGTATGTGTCATTTTTCATTGAGCCGGAAACACCTGTAACTTTAAATTTTAATTCGGGTGTGTAATAATCTCGAAACTGTTTGCCGATTGATGATTGCGAATGAAAAAGAGAATCGGATAACTCTTGCGAAATAATAGCACTTTGTGGCGATGTCTTAATTTGCCAATCCTTAAATCCACCTTCGTGCATATTCACACGAAAAACCTTGTCGTAATCTTCGCTCACATAACGAATCAAAGCACGATAGGCATTTTCCTCATCGGCGGTATAACCTTGAAACATAGTGCCCTGCGAATAGGGTTCGGAACCGGAATAATAGGTCACGGCTTCCACATCGGGATATTGCTCAATTAAGCGCACAATCTGCAAAAACGGATTAATCCACTGTATATCAACGCTGTCAAGGTCTTTTCTATTGATTTCCACCAAAGGATTAAAACCCAATTTTACCTGATACACTTGCTCGGTGTCCACCCCAATCGGTTCGGAATTTTTATGAATTATCACGTAAAGAAAATCAACGCAATACCACAACAATATTGACACGATAAAGAGTTCGACAAAAATCCAAATGTTGGATTTGAAGTTTTTTCTAATCTGTTTTAAAGCTATTTTCCACATAATTTATTCTCCTTTCATTGTATCGATAATGGTTGTTCGTGAGGCTTTCCATGCCGGCAATATACCTGACAAAAGATTGATAAACAAGCAAAAGAGCAGTACCGCGACAAAAATCATCGGATGAAAAAGTACCGATAACGGCAAGTTGAAATTCTCCGCTCCTACATTGATTGTCATCACATCTGCCAACAACAAATTCTTAAAGACTCCAACAACGATAAACGACAGTATCAACCCGATGAGTCCACCTAAAAGCGTCAGTATAAGATTTTCGAACAGCAGTTGCCCGACAACTTGACGATTGTTTGCTCCATACGCTTTGCGTATGCCGATTTCTTCACCGCGTTTTTTCATTTGCGTAGAAAGCAACCCCGACATATTAATTGTCGGAACGATCAATATAATAAGAATAAGCACGATGAAAATTTTTGCCGGATTGACCGTTTTATTACTAAAAAAGCTCGATTGAGCCTGCGAAAACACACGCTGCTCGAAGGTAAATTCCTGTAAATTTTTATTCAACTTCTCAATATTTGCATCAATCTCCTCTTCGAGCGTTTTCAACGAAACGCCCTTTTTTGCCAAAACGATGGCTTCGCAGTTTCCCAGCAATCCTTCGGATTGACTGGGCGCCCAATTCATATCTTCTTTATTGACAATCAACCATACATCGCTGTATGCTTTGTGGAATAACGAACTGAATGATTTCACGACACCCGTGACACGATAGTCACGAAAATTCACTTGAATATTTTTGCCCGTGGCATCCTCCGTATTAAAGAGTTTGAGTGCCAGCTTGTCGGTGATGATTGCTTCGCGACGCACGGCGGCGGCTTGTTCGGCAGTAAACGGGTTTCCGCTCACAAAGTGAAAACGAAAAATATCAAAATAGGCATCGTCCACGATGCTGACAATCTGCTTGGCACTATTCGCCGGACTTGTGCCAACATAGGCTGCGCCTTCGCCGCGATTGATACAATAACTGACCGTTTCCGCGTTTTTCAGGTTGCCAAAAATAGTTTTTGCCGCCGAATACGACATACCTGAATTTGCTTTAGAATGGTCTTTGGTAAAATACGAATAACCCCTTCCCGAATAAAGTGTACGACTGCGATTCACTTCCGGCTCCATATCCGTGGTTTTAAACGCGTACACCATATAAAGCGTCATCACAAAGGCGATAGTCAATGCCGTTGCCAACACCGAAATGATGCTGAACAGCGGATTGGTCTTCCACAATTGTCTGATTTGTTTGAAATACTGTTTTATCATATTTATATGTTTTAAATTTTCTGTTTCTATCGCTGTCCAAAGACAGCGCAATTATCTGTTTCTCTTTGTAAATCATTCATCCCTCAACGCCTCCACCAAATGCATCTTGGACGCGCGACGTGCCGGAATCCAGGCACTCAATACGACTATGGCTGCAAGGGAAAAATAAGTAATTAGGTTTGTAATCAAAAAACGTAACGGTGCATTTTGAGTAAGGTAAGGTGAACCGATTATCGTTTTATATTCCATCATGATATCCATGTTGAGGTCAATTCCTCCGATACGCGCGATAAAAAAGTTTATAAGAATTGCCGGAATTACCGCAAGCGTCAAGAGTAACAACGCCTCTACGATAAATTGCCGCTGCAATGTAGCACGCGTACTTCCCATTGCCATGCGCAATCCGATTTCTCCTCGGCGTATCTGATTGCGAAACCAAAATGTGCCGATAATCCCCAATGCAATATTTAGCAAGCAGAACAGCATTAGAGCCATGCGAACACGAATTTCATTGGTTACACCAAACATATATTCCGTTTCAGACTTTATTGAGGAAAATGATTGAATATCTTTCAAATAAAAATTTCCGATTTGCAATTGTTTAGCCATCTCTTTTTTGAAGTCCGAAATAAATTGACGTTCCGAAATGCCACTTTTGGTACGCGTACATACCCCAAAATAGTCTAAATTATTAGGTTTTGGCATTGGTGCCGCACCAAATATAGCGCCATACGGTAATGTATAATCAAATCTTTTTTGGTCACTCAACACTTCTCCTACTACATATTCCTGTTTCCCATAGCCAATATCAGCATATATTCTTTTGCCAATAGCAGATTGATTACCAAAAATTGCTTGCTCGACTTGTCGTGTAATAAACACGGTGTTATTTTTTCGCAAATCGATATTGGCAACTCGTTCCCATGCCTTATCTTTATAAGGTGTATATCTAAAAATGCGAAAATAATCACCCGAAAACACATTTTTCACTTGTGCATTCGTAATTTTCGTGCTATCATTCACATTAATTATATCGGACTGATTATTGTTTCCCGAGAAAGGTGTTGCCCCCCATCCCATATAGGTTAAAGCCGCTACTTCTATGTCTTTATATGCTTTTATTTTATTTAAAAACAAATCCAAATTGTCCATGATGTTTAAGGAATCGCTTTCGGAAGGATTATATCTGAATGTTTCGCTGCCATATATTCCATATCGAATCATATAGGTATTATCGGTATTAAATCCTTTCGGAATGCTTCGGTTGTAAACACTTATAAAAGCATAATCGGCCAACACCCAAACAAGCACAAATACCAACATGAGTTCAATAAATATCCAAGTGTTGTATTTGCGTTGCGCCCAAATCTGTTTGAATATATGTTTTATCATAATCAATTGTATTTTATATAGAGAGAGTCAGTAATATTCTTACGCAGCGATTGGTACACAGGAATTAAGGCTGAAAGAAAATTCATTACAAAACATGTTAAAAGAACAATAAAAAATATCTTTATATTGAAGAGCATCGAGAACGAAAGGTTAACTGATGTTTCCATAGGAAGCGGATCTACAAACTGTTGCCCTAAATCAAGAATCCATTCTCTTGAAATGAAGATTATCAGATAAGAGAGCAGCAATCCGACAAGTCCACCCAAGCCCGTAAGAAGCAGATTCTCTGTTAATACTTGGTGAATGAGTTTATTTCGCGAAGCGCCGAAAGCTTTTCGTACACCCATCTCTCCCAAACGACGTTCCATGCGAGTGCTGTTCATGCCCGATAAATTGATGGCAGGCACCAAAAGAAGCAATGAAATAATCAGCAGATTTTTAATCCAAATACTTTTCATATTTGGTCTGATATTCGACCAATACCGATGAATATGCACTTTTCTCGTATCCGGTTGTCCCAGCAAATCGGCTTTCCAATCAGTTGCTTGCATATTGTAACGTTGTATATTCCGATTCACTTCATTTCGTATTGATTCAAAATCAGACTTGTGGCGTGCCAATATAAACACTTTGGTTATGCCGGACAGCATTCCTCCCCTTTCATTCCACACTTTATCATAATCTTTTTTTGAAGTAAATGGCATCCATACTTGTGCATACGTATCAACCATGATATACGATACATCTTTTACGACACCTCTTATTCGATAAAGATTGAAATCATATTCAAACTCTTTCCCAACGACATCAATTGAACCAAACAGTTTTTTTGCAATTGATTCTGAAATAACAGCGGCTCTCAATTCTGAAGCATAATCAGCATCAGAAAAAGGCTCACCGGATACAAAATTAAAACTGAAAACTTTCCAATAATTTCTATCTACATATTTACTCGTTATTGAAAATAAATGTTCATCCTTAGGAAGAGATGCAAATCCTTTTGCATTAGTCATAAAAGAAACAGCTTCCGGAATTTCAAGAGGCATAAACCACTCCTTGACAGCTTTGTAAGAAAGACTCCCGCTACTGGGATATGCAAAACGGACTGTATCGGTTGCAGTCATTACAACAGTTCTTGCATACAACATTCTGTCGCGATTAGTTTCGGGATATATATTGGATGTTTTCACATAGTTCAAAATAGCCATTACCATCACCATCGAAATCCCTAATGCTGTTCCGGCAATATATATGGCGCTGAAAAGTTTATTTTGTGTTATCAGATGCCACGCTTGTTTGAAATACTGTTTTATCATATTTTTTATTTTTTATTCAGAAACTTTCAGTTTACTCCTATTTCTATATTGTGCCATATCGGAAACAACCACTTTGTCACCCGATTTCAAGCCCGAAATCACCTCCACATATTGATAATTGCTTTCGCCAAGTTTCACTTTCCGCTTTTCGAGTATCGAACCGTCCAAAACAAACAGTTCATACGTTCCTTGCCCGCTGTAATATGGTCCGTTGGCAATACGCATCACCTCTTCCTTGATGGCATTCATCACATATACATCTGTTTTAAGCCCCGAGCGCAATCGCGCATGATCATCTTCTTCCAATATTACGGAAAACTGTATCACGCCGTTTTTCGAGAGTGGTGTAACACTGCTGACGGCACCGATAAGTTCGTCGTTGCCGATTTTCACGACGACTTTGTTTCCGGGTGCGATACGGTCGGCATAGCTGTCGGCAATTTCTCCATCGATACGAAAATGGGACAAGTCCGATAAAATAGCTACTGTTGAACCGTGCGAAACACGTGTTCCCACTTGATTATTAATATATGTGAGAATGGCTTTTCGAGGCGAACGAATTTGTGCATCATCCAAGATACGCTTTGTTTCCGCCAACGATTTACGACATATTTCAAGTTCAATCTCTTGCACACGCAATTCCGAATCGGCCACTTTGCGGTCGTTCTCAAACTTTTTGCGAGCTTGCTCTTGCTCCAACTTTGCCACATTGTAGCGCAGCTGCACTTCGCGCACCTTATCGGTGGTGCCGGCTCCGATGCTGTCGAGATATTTTTCATTGCGCACTTCCACCTGCATCTTATCAATCTGCATCTCGTTTACTTTCAGCTGCATCTCTATATTACTGAGCGTACTTTTGTTTTTGATACGCTGTTGCTCAATCCGATAACGTCGCACTTGTAGTTCGTCAAGCATCTTATTATAATCGGTTTCAATGCTTTGCAAATCCAAACGCACCAGCGGCGTCCCCACATCTACGGAATCGCCGGCTTTTTTATACACTTCAACGATACGGCTTTCAATCGGTGCAATGATAGTTTCTTCAAATGCCGGCATCACTTTTCCCGAAGCACTTACGGACACTTCAATCGTTCCGACCTCCACTTCGGAAAGCTGGATATTTTTGAGCGAAACCGTATCGCGCAACAGCGTGATAACAATCACTATCAACGCGACCGATACGGCTGCAACAGCACCATATTTCATATATTTTTTGCGGCGCTCTTTGCGTAAAACGTCTTGTGGAATTTTTCGATCCATAATTGTTCATTCTATTTTTTTACAAACATAATAAACAAAGCGCGTGCCAAAAGCACAATCACCTATATATCAACACATAGAAATTAAAAGACCTGTTCGATAACGGACAGTTGCGTTCGCAGGTGGACAGTTAAAGAGAAAACGAAAGGATAAAAGATAAAGACTAAAATAGGTGTCTTAAATTATAATGCTGCCCGGTATAACTTTGGCATGATATAAATTGAATGATTTTTATTCCATATAGCATGAAGATGACTCATATAAATGTGCTTTACAAGAACATTTTAAAGCTTTAATGCTATCATTGGATTATTCTCTAAAGCACAAAAAAGCCCCGAACACTTCTGTTCGAGGCTTTCTGTTGTAAAAGATGGCGGTTACCTACTCTCCCACATGTTCTGCAGTACCATCGGCGCCATTGGGCTTAACTTCTCTGTTCGGAATGGGAAGA
>JAEZZZ010000162.1 GCA_023418255.1 Bacteroidota bacterium | reverse complement strand
GGCTAAATGAAAAAACAAACATTCAAAGAGCGATGAAAGTCAGATCTACCAATGGATTATTAGTCCATATATTTGGAAAGTTGGCTATCGCTTTCTTGTATCTTATTTTTTAACTCTGGATTCGCATACTTAATATATAGTCCAAAATATATTTCGGCAGTTTTATTTTTTCATTTTCGGAGTCTTCCGGCAAAAACTCTTTCTTTCAATACTCGTAGATGATTGAAATTACCATATTTTCACTATTTTTTGCGGTGCCTTTTCTTGTTTGTTTAGTGATACTTATTGATTTTGTATTTAAAGCTAAATGTCTGCAATTTCCTTCATCTCCATCTCATGTAAATAAGGTGCTTTTTAAATTTTATTATTTCAAGTTCGTTAGTTAAAACTATGCACTTTCAGTGCAAGACTTTAGTTTCTACAAATCTCTTTATCTATCTTTGTGCTATGGAAGAGCGTTTTGGCAGTCATAGCATACATAATTTACAAGTTCATTTGGTTTGGATAACCAAGTATCGTTATCACGTTTTAAAAGGCGATGTGCAATTGCGTTGTCGCGACTTATTACGTCAGACATGCAACAGCTTAGATGTTCAAATACTCAAAGGTGTAGTCAGTAAAGACCACGTGCATTTGCATTTGAGTTATCCTCCGAAGTTGAGTGTTAGCGATTTGGTCAAGCGTTTAAAAGGTCGTAGTTCTCGCATGTTGTTGCAGGAGTTTCCTGAACTTCACCGCCGCTACTGGGGTTCCCATTTTTGGGGTATCGGTTACGGTTGTTGGAGTACGGGATATTTGACCGAAGAAATGCTTGCATCGTATTTAGCTCATCATAAAGATAAGCCCAACTCGGATGAGAATTTCATTCTTGAATGATTTCAATGAACTTTGAGT
This sequence comes from Bacteroidota bacterium, assembly GCA_023418255.1. Taxonomy (GTDB): domain Bacteria; phylum Bacteroidota; class Bacteroidia; order Bacteroidales; family Dysgonomonadaceae; genus JAEZZZ01. Next base: position 20,426 of record JAEZZZ010000162.1, on the reverse strand, counting down.
TTACCTCTTTTCAATCGACATTTGTCGAAACTCAGGCGAATTCTATTCGCAATCCAACCTATGGATTTCTAATCCATAGTGGTTGAGTTGTTTTTGCAAAATAAGTAAACATTTTTTTACTTACCAAATATAAAGTAATTTATTTTTATAAAAAGATTGTTATACAAGAAGGATAGAGTATGGGCAAAAAAACAGACACAATCAATCTATGTGCCTGCTTTTTCTTTGTGTAATTTTGCGGATTACGGTATATCTAATTGTCAATCATATAATTATAATATTTCATCTTGTCTTTAATGCTTTTTTCCACCTCTGCTCTATAGGTATTGGGAGTTAAAGTTGCGGAAGTAAATAATTTTCCAAAAAATCGTTTAATAAAATACTGAATGATTATATTGTAAGAATAAAATCCCAAATAAAGTTTCTGCACGAATGCTCCACATAGTGCCTTTGAATAATAACTTGTTTGTCCAAGCATTACCAGTTCTTTACCTCTCTTCTCGGCTTCTTCTATTACTCGAAACATGGAATTGATATGCAGTAGTTTCAGTTCCTTTTCCGAATTTTCGTAATTCAACCCTAAATATATTGGAATCAGGGCATTTTTTTCTTCTAAAATCAATCCCATAGAATGCGTTATTCCCCGTTTATCTTTGGCAATTAGCAAGTACGAGCTATCTTTAAATGACTCATTTATGTTTTTAAAGAAAGCTTCATTCATTATCTCGAACTGACTGGGCGATTTGAACAATGTAGCAAGGTAATACCGCTCAAACTCTTTTGTGAGACGAGAAAAATCGGTTACTTTCTCCCAGTAGTACTTTTTCTCAAATTTGCCTTTGAGGTTTCGGTATCTGTATCGCTCCTTATGCCTTAATCCGCTAGGATAAGGCAAAACTTCGGGAAAAAGAGGGATGATATTTGTTGGGAGAGAATGGTAGAAATAATAATCTCCGGATAGAATTTGTTTTATTCCTGAAAGTTCACCCTCCGGAACTTCTTTTATAAATACCAATTTTATTTTCAGTTCTTTTGACTTCTTCTTTATCTGTTCGGAGATAACCTCAGATACCAACCGATAGGTATCCTTTTCTAATCCGTCAGCTATTCCGATATGCTGTTCGCAGGTAGAAGCCAGTGAACCAACTCCAAAAATTCTCATAGAAAGAAAATTGGGAAATCGTTTTTTTACGGCCTCGGAAATCCTTCGTATTAATGGTGAAGCTATCACGTCTAACTTTAATCGATACGTAAAACAAGGCACAATAGCCAGGGTTATATCGTTCGACTTCACAACCAAAAACATGAATGAGGCTCCTTCAATTTCAGCATCGCATTGTGCCTTAAAAAAGACAAAACTTTTCAACATATTTTTTTGAAAAATACGATCCCAATCCTCTTTGTTGATCTCTTCAATAGAATTGCACCAATCGTAGGATAGTGCCAAATGATTTGTACTCATCGTTCTTTGATATGATATTGTGTGTCTATTTCATTCAAGGTTTCCACAAGAAAATCCATATCTTCCCTCGTGTGTGTAGCCATCACACTTATTCGAATTCTTGTAAGGTTTGGCGGAACCACTGGCGGAAAAATATAATTCGCCATAATGCCTCTCTCTAATAGAATTTTAGAGATTTTAGTCAGCAGATATTGGTCTTTTACCACAATAGGGATTATCGCCGTTTCAGAGTTAAGCGTATTGTACCCTTCCTGATTTAGTCGTATTCTTAGGTATGATGCATTTTGATTTAACCGTTCTACAATATCTGTAGTCTGCATAAATTCGAATACAGCTTTGGCCGACGCTAACACACTTGGCGGCAATGCAGTTGAGTACATGTTGCTACGGGAAAAAATTCGCAAGTAATCAATAATTTCTTGCTTTGCCGTAATAAATCCACCTACAATACCTACGGCTTTGCTTAAAGTACCGGTTACGATAATATTATCTCTTTGTGTAATACCGTAGTGCGACAAGCTGCCCCTTCCTTTTTCTCCGATAACACCTGTCGCGTGGGCGTCATCTATGAGTAGTAGAACATTATATTTATTTACCAATTCAATTATTCCCGGTAGATTGGCAATATCTCCATCCATACTGAACACGCCATCGGTAACTACCAATATTCCGCCCGGATACAAAGAATTGTTTTCACGGAGTAATTTTTCCAAATCAGCCAAATCATTATGTTTATAACGCAGCATTTTAGCCCCGCACATAATGGTGCCATCCATTAAGCTGGCATGATTGAGTTTATCGTGAATAATTAAATTGTCAGGAGAAAGTAAGCCAACCAAAGCTCCTAAATTTGCCGCAAATCCTGATGAAAAAACAATGGCGTCGTCAAAGCCTTTGGTGCGTGCAATGGTTTGTTCCAATTGGTTTTGTAGAATATTTGTTCCGCTTAATAGCGGTACGCCGCCGGAGCCAATACCATATTTCTGGGTTGCTTCAATAGCTGCACCTATACATAGTTGATTTGTAACTGCACCCAAATAGTTATTAGAACCAAACATCAATGCCGTTTTTTCTTTCTTCTTAAAACGGTCGTAATAGGTAACCTTAGAGTCTGACGCCGATGTTAAAAGGGATTTTTTTAAGATATTGATGCCTTCTCGTTCATGGACGATTAATTGTTCGTGGAAATCATTGATTTTCCCCAAAATTGTTCCATCTTGGCTTTTTCTGTTCGATTGAATGTCTATTTTATAAACCATACATTAACTTTTATTTTATTAGTTACTTAATGCATAGTCAAAAATACGACAAAAAAATAACTTTCCGTTATTTTTTTAAAGAATCATATAAAAAGACAAAGCTTTCTCTTAATTTACAGAGATCAATTCCATCTTTATTTGCAATGGATAAATAAGATAGACCACAATAAATATCCTCAAATAACTTAGCTACAAAATCCACATCAATACTGTCATTTATTTCTCCTTTTACCATAGATTTTATTATTACCTTTCGCCATTGTGCTATTTGCAAATCAACCCATTTCTGACCTTTTTCTGCAAATTCGGGATAGTAAAAAAGAGCTTGATTGGTAATATTGATTAGAGCCATATTTAAATTTTCAACACCGAGTTCTTTCGCTTTTTGTTTTTGCTCTTTTAATGTATTTATATACGCCTCAATGTACTCCTCAAAAGTCTCCCCTTCGTATTTTTCTAATTTTAAAAACATAGATGTTTCTTCCAAGAGGAATTTATCACACATTTGTTCAAACAGAGCTTGTTTGCTCTTAAAATGGTAGAAGATGCCTCCGCTTGTAATGTCGGTGGATTTCGCCATTTCTTCAAATACTACTTTGTCGTATGGTTTCGTTGCGTAAAAAAGAAACGCTACATCCAAAATTTTTTCTATAGATACTTCTTTACTATTTCGAACTCTTTTTGCCATCACAATATTTTTTTTTGCAAAGTTATCATTAATTCAGTAACATTCAAATATTAAACGCATTTAATATACCTATATTTTTCAAACACTGAAAAATACTATTGTGTGCGGGTGTTTCTGCGGTGTGAAATGGAAACGATTGAAATAACACATCTAAACAGATAGCTGCACTATCAGTATCGTAAGTTAAAGGTATTTCTCCATTTTTCTTACCGATTTCAATGGCATTATGCCATTCTTTAAAATAAGAGTCTGACAATGACTTATATTTGGTTTTAAAATTGGGGTATCTCATCACGGCTTGGGCAAACAAATGTTGCATTATTGTAAAAGGGTTATCCTCTATTTCGTTTTGATGAAACCAGCGGTTTATTTCTATATAACGCCTAATCTTTTGCTTAAGAAAATCATTGAAAGATTTAATTTCAACTGTGTGAATAGGATATTGAGGATTTAACCGCGAAAAAAAGTACTTGTCCATCATTTGACAGTATAAATCCGTTTTATTTTCAAAATAATAAAAAAATATCCCTTTCGTGTATTCTGTTAATGAAGTTAAATAATCAAATGTTACTTGTCCATATTCTTTTGATATAAACACCTTGAAAGATACTTCCAACAAGAATTGTTTTGTATCTTTGTCAGCGGGATTATCTAAGTTAGTAGTCATTTAGTAAAATAAAACGGTACGAGAACAATCTTATTACGTAACGAATGGACGGGCATCCAAGAAAACGATAATAAGCTGACTCGTACCGTCATTTTATGACATACGAAAGTCATGCGTATTTATCTCGTTTTCTATTGAAAAATTTGCCCGTTTTTCGTTACGAATGAATACGAATGTTCAATATTTGCTTTTTAATACGAAAGTATTCGTTGCAAAGATATAAAAAGGATTTAAATATCCATCTATTAAGTTCTGAAAGTTTCTGAGAAAATTTTTCTACATCTTCACTCCATACCCTATTTTCTTTTCTGCCACCGTTTTCACCTCCTTTTCAACCTCTTCTTTTTTTCCCTCTTTTTCCGCTGTAATTTCCGTCAAAATCTTTTTATCCACTTCGTTCAATTCTTTTTTGAGTTCTTTCAGTTGTTCCTCCTTTTTCCAGAGACCATTTACTACTTCACGCAGTACCGGCAGATTAACCTGCTCTTTGGTGATGCGCTTATTCTCGTTATCAATCAGCGTCGGAATTTTCTGCAAAGCGTTCAGAAAGTTCATGGATGCCAGCTTCGGGTCAGTTGCCATTATTCCGTTGTTATAGGTGTATTTGATACCTCCATCTCCTTCGACAAGGAACCGATTTTCTTTGAAGTCAAATCCGTCTTTCATACTTGTCTCCGTTTTTACCAGCAGTTTGAAACCGTACAGCGAACCAATCTCCTCATAAAATCCGTGCGTGCGGGCATTTTCCGATAAGCGGTTGAGTTTTTCACCAATCTGCTTTACGGTCGCGTTTTCGGGTAAGCCGTTTAAGCGGATTGGGTTTAATATTTCGCCGAACTCGTTCTTTTGAATACGCTCCGACAGGTGCTTTTGATCTTTCTCCAACAGCGATATCCTATACCGTGAAGCTTCAATTTCATTGACCATGCCCTCCAGTTTAATTCGCGATTGCGCCCTGGACTGGTTGAAACTGCGCCGCTCACTTTCCAATGAGGCAATTTGTTTTTCCAGCCGTGCCTTATCCAACAGATCGGTATTTCCCGAAAGAATGGCCACATATTCCGAAAAACTCATGCCCGACTGCTCATCCAGACTGCCCTCGTCGATGGTACGCTTACCCAAACGATTGGTTTTGAGTTGGTCGATAAACAGTTGTTTATTATGTAGCAGGTTGAATTTATAGCTGTCCAACGAACGTTCTACAGCATAAATAACCACATCCACGTTGTTATCGGCAAAATGCTTGGCTATTTCGTTACCTTTACGAATAGCACGACCGTCCCGTTGCTGCAAATCGCTGGGTCGCCAGGGCGTATCGAGATGATGCACGGCAACCGCCCTCTTTTGAGCATTCACGCCCGTTCCGAGCATACTTGTGGAACCGAACAGCACCCTTATTTTTCCGGCATTCATATCGGCAAAAAACTGTTTGCGTATTTTATCCGTTTTCGCCTCTTGAATAAAACGAATCTCATTTGCCGGAATGCCGTGATTTTCCACCAATTTTCGTTTGATTTCGGAATAAACGCTCCATTCGCTGTTTGACTTGAATGTTCCCAAATCGGAAAAGACAAACTGTGTTCCTTTCTGCGGATTATATCTTTGGTAGTATTCCGCAATTTTGGCGGCACAATGGCTTGCTTTGTTGTCTACGTGGTCGTTGTAATGCGGACTGACCATCCGCATGTCCAGCGACATTTTGCGGGCATAATCGGTGGCAATCAGCATCTTGGCTTTTTCCTCGCTGTCGGAGAGCGGAGCGCGTCCCAACAGGGTGGCATCGCCCGTTTTGGCAAACTCCATCAGCTTTTGGATAAAATCCTCCTGCTGCGGTGTGGGTGGAATGTTGTGCAAAATTTCATGCTTTTCGGGTCGATCTATACCGATGTCTTTTGCCGTGCGGAAATCGGTAATCTCGTTGTAAAATTGTGCCAACTCCGGGACTTTGATAAAATAGCGGAAACGCTCTTTCTGTACGATATTATTCGTTACCGAGAACTCATAATCGGTGGTTTTCTTGGCATAAATGGCAGCCCACGCGTCAAACGAACGGATGTTTTGTTCTTCCAATGCTTTGGGACGTAAATATTTGAATAAAAGATACAATTCCGTTAACGAGTTGGAAATGGTTGTCCCCGAAAGGAAAGTTGCTCCCAAATCTTTGCCCGTCCGTTCTTGAATGGTACGGATAGCAAAAAGCATATTCATTGCCCGCTGGCTACCTTCACTGTTGCCCAAGCCTGCCACGCGATTGTGGCGGGTGTTAAACATCAAGTTTTTAAACTGATGACTTTCATCGACAAACAAATGGTCTATTCCCATCATTTTGAAATCGGTTACATCGTCTTTACGATTCGCAATGTCATAAGCCAACGTTTTCAACTTCACGGTAAGATTGTTTTGCCTTACAATAAGCCCTTTTTCCATTGCACGCGATATCTCTTTGCCTTGCGAACGCAACACTTCCAAGTTTTCTTCCACGCTGTTCAACTCTTTTTGCAAAATTTCCTGCTGTATTTCGGGAGATTGCGGAAGCATTCCGAACTGCTCATGCGTAAGAATAACACAATCCCAATCGTTGTTTTTGATGTCCCCGAAAATCCGCTGCCGTTTTTCGGGCGTGAAATCGGCTTTGCCGGGATACATAATCTTGGCATCGGGGTAGGCTTTCCGGTAAGTTTCGGCAATCTCGTGCACGTTGGCTTTCAAGGCGATAATCATCGGTTTGTTAGCCAATCCCAAACGTTTCATTTCTTGTGCCGCACAGCACATTATCAGCGTTTTACCTGCGCCGACCTCATGATCGCAAATGCCTCCGCCGTTCATTTTCAGCATCCAAACCGCATCTTTCTGACTGTCGTATAAATCTTCAATATTTACATTTTTGCGGTTTAACCCAGGGAACGTTTGTAACGAACCGTCGTATCGGGGACGGACAAAACAGTTGAATTTCTCGTTGTACATCGTTGTCAGACGTTCTTTAAATTCGCTGTTTTGTGCCTGCAACCATTCGGAAAAAGCTTCGCGTATTTCGTCGATTTTAGCATTGGTCGCTTGAATGGCTTCGCCGTCGCGAACCTTTGTTTCCTTTCCGTCCACCATCACTTTTTTGGTTATTTCGGGTGTGGTGTTTACCAATGCGTGTTTGAGTAGAGCAATGCCGTCATACGTTCTGCTTTCGGAACGGGTAGCGTATTTTGTCCAAATAGTATAGTTCTTTCGGGAACAATTCACCGAAAAATCATCCAAAGAGTCTATATATTTTATCTTTACATCAGTATCGAACAGGTCGGATGCGAAACGACCGTAAATTTCTGCCGGTATCCACCGCTCGCCAAGATTGAAATCCAACTCTTCAAACTCAATACGCTGCGGAAAGGCATCCTGCAGGGCTTTTAGGGAAAAAGCTGATTCGGCGTCATCGGGGTGGTTCTTTACATACCTTTCCACCGCTTTGGCTTTTACCACCACGTTTCCGGCAATAAACTTATCGGCAATTTGATACTCTTTTTCCAACGGATTGAAAAAAACACGTCCGTGAAGTTCGGTTTTCAACTCTTCACGGGAACTGTCGTACAGACTTGCCATATAATCCAAATCGACCCGTCCGAACTTGTTCAGCGATGCCGAAAGAGCTTCTTCCACGGTATCCACTTTTGTGATTTCCTGTGTAGCAAAGGATACAGGACGACTGAAAATATCGGCTTTCTGCCATACACCGCCAATATTGCGTTCCAAAAACGGCATATCACTTCCGGCGGTGTCCATCTTGATAACTTTCAAGTTTTCGGACGTATTCAACTGACCGAATTTTTGCACAAAGTCGTCGTAAAAGCGATTCAGATCGTTTCGCATAACAGGATGAGCCAAACTGTTTTCGGCTTCAACAGCGTATAAGTTCTTATAAGCATCCCGCACCAAAATATAGCTTTCAATACGGTTTTGCTGTTTGACATTGACATTCAAGGGATGAAAGAACGTTCGATCGTTTTCGTCTTTTTTCAAAAATCCAACTTGTCCCAAATCGGCAATCAAACAACCTTCACGGTAATGTGGCTCCCAATTTTCTATAAAAGTGCGGGGTTTAAAAGAAAGCGCAGGGCTTGTTCCGAAAAGGTCGGCTTGAACGGGTGTGGTTGAATTATTGTTGTCTATAGTTTTATCCGATTTCTCCCCCATCGATCTCTTTTCAGGAAGTTGCCCTGCCTTTTTCAGTCTTGCTTCGTGCTGAATTTCCAACCGCCATTCGTCCACAAAATTGGAAATGCTGTACGGATTCATCTCGGCAAAGAAGGCGTCGACTACTTCTTGTGTTGTTGGAAGTTTTTCTGTTGTCAATGTTTCAATTTCCGTTGTTGTTGAAACAGTTTGTGCCGATTGTAAATCGGATATTCCCGATATACTTAAAGCCGTTTCAAGAACGTTATTCATGATTTCTTGATTCGGACGTGGTAATTTTCCGTTTGAAGGGACAATCGGTTTTGGCGTAATAACTATCGCTTGTTTCGCCCGATTATTAAATTGTTTTTGTCCTTTTTTTTGTGGTTTTATTTGTGAACGTTCCTGCTCAGAAAAACCGAACAAATCGTACAGCGTAAGCGCAGGGTTTTCTTGTTCGGGTGGTTCCGGTGGATTATTGTTTTCCTTTAATTTTAGCTCTTGCTCTTTTTCTTGTTCCTTTTGACTGTTATTATTAAAAATTTTGTTTTCAATTTTCTGCTCCAATATATCGGCAATGGCAACTCGTAATCCGGAACGTACCAATTGGGGCAACATCGCATCCAATTCGTGACTTTTGAAACGGATTTTCACGTCATCATTTTTGCTGTTTTGAATGAGTGGCAAATCAAGAACAGGCGATGCTTTCTCCGCATCGCTTTGATAGGTTTCGTAATATTCGTTTACCCTAAAAAGTACGATGGCATCAGGGTGTTTCTTTTTGATGTGGACGTATTCTGACGGGATTTGAAATATTTCGACTTGACGGTTTTCCTGTTTTGTTTCAACCGATTTGTCTTCCATAATTTCAGCATCGACAATTTCGGGGGTAAAACGATTACCCACGTAATCTTTTAACTCGCGGATGTTTTTCAGTTGAGTCGGCTCGAAATATAAATCCCGCTCTACTTTCAAACCACCAATATTGATGGAACGAATTTCATCCAATGAAGCGTAGCCAAGCTCCCAATCCCTGCCGTCCATTGTAGTCAGGGTAAAAAGTTCGCCTGTTTTTGGCTCGTGTTCCAATACGTAAGCCGTGTATGCACCCATTGGAAAGAAAAAACGCAAATGTGCCGTTTTATTGCCGATAAGTTTATCGTCGTCCGTATCGTAAAGTTTCGGCAGTTTCCCCATTAAGTTTTTAGGAATTAAATCGTATGCGTTTTCAACAGTTTCTATATCAACTTTTTGCTTGATGGATTGTTTTTCGTCTCTAACTGGTTTTGACAAAGAAAAAGAGACCGACGATTTTACTTGTTGATTTTCAAAAAGTGAAATATCCAAATGGGACTGTTGTATTTGTTTTGTCAGGGTTTTCTCTAAATCGCTCACAATGCCGTTTATACCGCCTTTGTGTCGCATAACCCAAGCGGGTTTTCCGTACAAATCGGTGGAACGGTCGCGTGTGGTATAGATGTTTCGGGACATATCGGTAAACAAGCTGTTTATTGAAATATCCTCATTGGTGGTTTCAATAAAACTCCGTTCGATATCATTGGAAACACCTTTCCCCGATTGTTTTTGCAACACAATCAAATCGGTGCCGACATCCGTTCCTGCATAATCCGAAAACAGATTATTCGGCAACCGCACCGCCGAAATCAGACGGCTGTTCTCCATTAGATACTCTCGAATTGGGGCATTGCGGTCACTGTTCATCACGCCTTGCGAAGTGATAAAAGCCAAGATACCTCCCTCGCGAACACTATCCAGTCCTTTCAGAAAGAAATAGTTGTGAATGCTTCTGGCGGCTTGCTGTTTGGCAACGGACTTGCCACGTGAATAGGACAAGTCGAACACCGATACATCGCCGAATGGGATATTGCTCGCCACTAAATCGAACGAGCCAAGCCGTTTGGCTTCGATATTCTCAAATCCTTCAATGCGTACATTCGTGTCGGGATGCAGGTGTTGCAAAATTTTTCCCGTGAGTAAATCTTTCTCGAAAGCTACGGTTTCTACGGAATTTCCGGAATTGAAGGCATCGACAAAGATACCCGTTCCTGCCGATGGTTCGAGCAGTCGGGCGGGCGTAATTCCGTGGTTACGCAAAGTTTGAGCAAGGCTTTTCACTACTACGGGCGGGGTATAAAATGCCGTTAGTACGGATTGTTTCAAACTATCCACATAGCGGTTGTACGTCCGCTCATCCTGCGAATTTTCCCGTATCAGGCGATGTAAATCGGCAACCTGCGGAAACAGGTCTAATTCGGATTTCGTCCAACGAGATGCGTCTTCAAGCGTTCGTGCAGGATTGAGAATACATTTCAATCCGCCAAAACCGCTGTAACGGGATAGGATTTCACGTTCGGATGCAGTGGCTTTCCGTTTTTCTTTTTCAAGCCGGAAAACGGTAGCGATTGCTTCAATATTGTCGATTAAATGCGCCTTTTTACCATAAGCCATTCTCTTCGATATGGATGGCTACGGTTCCCGTGAGTTCGGTGTAAAGCAAGTCGTAATCGTCGCTGTCGGTAAATTCCGGTTCGTCCGTGGAATATTTGCTGAAAACGTCCGTGCAAAACGGATACATTTTCATTGTGAACGGTCGCAGTTCGTCATCTGCCATTTGGCTGTCAAACTCGTTGCAGATAACCTTGAACAGCATATCGAATTTGGAAAAGTGCAATCCTTCATACAGCGCTTCATTGGAAAGTTCCGATGCTTCGGGATGTGTATGTCCTGCCAGAAGTGCATCGGCGTATGTTTGTGCGGCAAGTTCGGAACGCTCCCCGATAAACGTTTTGTCGTTTGCCAATTCGGGAAAACTTTCGTTAAGAAAGGATTGCAGCGTGAGCGTGAAATAGGACAGGTCTTCACTCTCGTCTTTTGGGGTGGTGGTTTTTGTTGTTGTCATTTTGTTTATTTTTTTGGATTTAGTGGTGGATATTGTTCGCAAGAAAATAAGGCTGATTTGGAAAATGGCATTATTTTATTGCGTGTATATTTGATGTTAAAGAAGTTCACTTTTTGACGAAAAAGTTCTGTCAATCCATTGTAGTTTGCCCTCTTCCGGTTCTTCATAAGCATTGGAATCCTGTAAGTAACGATTAAGTTCATCAAAATCTTGTCCGTAGAGATTATCACTGAAATGGTGCAATTTTTCCATTACACGGATGTAAGTATCGGGTTCTTTTTTTCGCGACAATTTTCGTAATGCCAGTAAATAATCTTCCCGAAATACCGTAGGAATAATGATGCGGGATTGCTCTCCACAGACCAATTCGGCATTCATCATTATGCGGGCTATGCGTCCGTTGCCATCTAAAAACGGATGTACTTCACTAATAAGAAACATCATATAAATGGCTTTTGCCAAAGGTTCTTTCAATAATTGAAAATAACGAAAACCGTATCTTAGTGTTCCTTCCACGTGACGATAATCTACAAATAAGGTATTTCCTGCCTGATTGTTTATCTGTTTGAAAACTCCGGGGTTAAAGTCCGGACGACCGCTCATCATAATTCTATGTCGGTGTTTAAGTAGCACGATGAGTTCATCAGCCGTTTTCGGGGATTTTTGCATCTCATGCCGGTTGGAAAGCACAGCAAATGTACCCAAAATATCATGTGAATCTTCCACCCGTTTGGGGATAGTTACGCCGGTATCCACAATCTGCTTGGCTTCATTTATTTCAAACTTTGTTCCTTCGATATAGTTCGAAAAATAGCTTTCAAAGAAAGAAAACATACGAAAAGAGATTTCATCATTATTTTTATCACGTCTTTCCGTAAAAAAACGGTCTTTGAGTTGTTCAAAAAGTATTTTAAATAACTCAATTCTATTTTTATCAAAAGGACTGCCTGTGGCTCGTGCTTTTGCGGTCTCACTTTCTAATACTTCAGAACTATGAGTGTTTAATAACGCAGAAATAATGGCAGATAATTTTTCAAACTCTTTCATCATTTCCAACTCTTCTGCAATTTCACGTGTCTTGTCTTTGAATTCATTTAAACGTTTTTCATCGCCCAGCAAAATCATCTGTTCAAGTCGTTCTTCAATGGCCGACTGAGGCAGGTTTTTCTCGCTTCCATCTTTTGTTTTTCTCGATGTTTGTAGATTTTCCAGCATATACCGGTATTCTGACGAAATGTACAGCCCATTAAAATTTGTATCGCTTTTCAAAGCTGGTTTTCCCTTGTAAATATTGATTGTTAAGCCGGGCAAATCGGTAATCCTACGGTTGTAAGACGATGTCATAAAAAAATGTCCTTCTTCGGTCGGACGAAGCTCTATGGCACTCCGATGCGAAATTACTGCATCCGGGAAACGCCAAGCCAATATTTCAAAGAAATTCCTTCGTATAATATTTTCCGGTGCATCCAATAAGTTAGTTGTGTAAATGCGTGGAGCTATTTTTCGTAGTTTCCCGTCAACTTCGGCTCGTGAAAGCTTGCGAGAAAAATTAGGTTCAGATGAGCTGAATAGTATTTCTTTGTTAAAATCCATTAGATTACAAATTTTTGAGATTAAGTATTGCAAAAATACAAATAATTCAGAATAAAGACGAACTTTTGATAAATATTTCAGAATAAGACCATTTTAGTATCTGTTCCGATACGATAAAAACGCAGAAAGGCACCGGTGTCCCCACCGATGCCAACCACTAAATCCAATGTATAAACAATGTTTATGACAATGAACTTGTGGCAAAGGTAAAGGTTTTTTTGAAAATGGCAATACGGTTACTTTCTACTTGATTCTTATCATCTCTTACGTGATGAGCAAGAATTTTTTTTAGGAAACTCAAACTCTGTGCTTCCATCTTCTTTCAGCACGATATAGGCGTCAAAAGTCTTTCCTGCTTTACTTTTCAAATTTTTCAGCAGGGGCGATTTTTTATTCGTAAGAATAGTCATCACCTCTATTTCCGAAAGCGTCTTTCCACAAATATTCCGAAATAAAAGCCAATTGCACACATCATCGCTACATTTGGCAACTTTGTCAAATAACTTTACGGTTGTTTTTTGGCATTTCGGACAAACCAACCGCTCTTTTTCATCTTTCGGAAAATCCATTGTCAGCAACTCTTCGGTAATCTGTTTGGCATAAATGGCAATGCTTTTGTCGAATGTTTCGGAAGGCATTTCGCCGTTTTCTATTTTTATAAGCGTGTTTTCCCACATTCCGGTCATCGCTACGTCCGCGATACGTTTCTCTTTTACCGCTTCATAAACTTTCAGCCCTTTGGCAGTGGGAACAAGCGATTTTTTTCGGCGTTCGATGTAATCTCTCGAAAACAGCGTCTCAATAATGGATGCACGGGTGGCAGGAGTGCCGATTCCACTCTCTTTAATGGCTTTTCGCTCGTCTTCGTTTTCAAGCTCTTTCCCCGCATGTTCCATAGCGGAGAGCAGACTCGCTTCGGTGTGCAAAGGTTTCGGCTTAGTCTGTTTTTCCAAAAGCTGTGCGGATTGTACATTATATTTTTCTCCCTTTTCCACGTATGGCAAAGAGATTTCCGGTTCTTCCGAATTTTCATTGTCGAACATTCCGTTTACTGCTCGCCATCCTGCTTCGATGACATCCACACCGCGAGCCGAGAACTGAAATTCTCTCGAACGAGCTTTCAGCGTGGTTACTTCTTTTACGCAGGGTACGGAAAAAGTTTCAAGCATCCGGCTTGCTATTAACTTGTAAATGTTTTCTTCTTTGGTAGAAAGTCCTGATACGGTATTATCCGTTATGAGCAAGGCGTGGTGGTCCGTTACTTTCAAATCGTTTACACCCCGCTTGTTTAGCCTATTTTTCAAAAGCAGTTTAGCCTGTTCTTTAAGCGGAGCATAAACCAAAAGCGTTTTCACCAAAGCAGGAATTTCTTCCCAAATATCTTCGCTGATATAACGGCTTCCGGTACGCGGATAGCTGATAAACTTCTTTTCGTAAAGCGATTGTGCAATGGCAAGTGTCTCGTCTGCCGAAAGATTGAGCCTTTTGTTGGCATCTTTTTGTAGTCCGGTTAAATCATACAATAAAGGAGGTTCTTCCCGCACTGTCCGGGTATCAACTTCCGTTATTTCCAATTTGTTTCGGCGAACAATCTCAATGGCTTCCTGTCCCGAGGCTTTGTCATCAAACTTGTCGTCCGAAAGCATTCCGAGCGTTTCCCGACCAACTTCCGCTTTTACCTGTATTTGAAAATAGGTTTGCGCCTGAAAGTTTTTATGTTCCGAATACCGTTTACAAATCATCGCCAAAGTTGGCGTTTGCACCCTTCCGAGTGAATAGACTCCGTTTCCGGCTGTAATGCTCAATGCTTGCGACGCATTGATGCCTACCAGCCAATCGGCTTGCGAACGTGAACGAGCGGCTTGATAGAGATAATCAAACTCACTGCCGTTTTTCAGGTTCTCAAAACCGTTTTTAATGGCTTTGTCCGTCAGCGAACTTATCCACAAACGCTTGAACGGCTTTTGGCAGTTCAGGTACTTGTAAATCAGTCTAAATATCAACTCGCCTTCTCGTCCGGCATCGGTAGCAACGATGATTTCGTTACATTGGTCAAACAATTTTTTGATAACATTCAATTGTTTTAAAGCTCCCACATCGGCAACGGTTTCTTTACCTTTTTTGGTTTGGCGGGGAATAAGTCGGAACGGTTCCGGCAAAATGGGCAGGTTTTCTCGTTTGAAACCCGAAAAACCATAATCTTCGGGCATAGCCAAGGTAACCAAATGTCCGATTGCCCACGTTACAACGGTATCGACGGTGCTTCCGCCGATGTACCCGTCTTGCTGACCGGAGATACCCAACACGTGGGCTATGGCTCTTGCCACGCTCGGTTTTTCTGCTATGATAACTTTCATAGTTTACGTCCCCTCGGTTTCTTCTGCTGTTTTTCTTCTTCCTTTTCCTGTTTTTCAGCCTGTTTTTCCGTCGGTTTTGTTTGTCCTTTTTCCAAGGATTCCTTGATGTTTTTTGTAGCTTCATTGGTTTTTCCGTCTGAATTGACTGCTTTTTGTACTTTGGAAGTTTCGTCGGGTTGGGCGGATTGTTTGGCGACATTTTTCTGTTTATTGGGATTGCCAAATGAAAATTCCGTTTTACCTTTCTCCACGTTAAACGTAAGATAACCCTTATAGGTCTTTCCCTTTTTATCTACCAAATCATCTACATAAATAGTCTGACCCGATTTGAATTTGTCGTATTGCTCGTCGCTTAACTCTTTTCCGCGAATAAAGCGTGGCGCTTCGCCATTTTCCTGTGCCTGACGGTTTTGCTTGGATTGTTCACGGTCAAAAAGAAACTCTACGTAGCGTTTATCGGCATTGAACTGCACGGTAGCGTTAAATTCCGTTCCTTTTCGGGAAATCATTCCTTCCAAATAGAGTGGTTTACCTTCCTGCAAGGTCTGTTTTTGTTCATCGGATAGTTTTACACCTTTAATTTCATCGGGAATTTTAATTTTGTCTGCACTCAAAGCGATGAGTTCGTTGGTAAGTCTGTCCACGCTGATTACGGAAGGGATTTGTTCGCCTGTTTTTCTGTTTTCCAACATCACAATGCGTCCCATATTGCCGTGTTTAAGCAGATTCTCCTTATCTTCGGGCGTAAACTCGTGTCCGAAAAAGGGTTGATGAACGTTGACATCTTTACGAACGCCGTGCATGGCAACCACGGTGTTACCGTCTTCGTCGGGTTGTAACGACAATCGGGCTTCACTGCGGGTGATTACCGTCCCCAGATTAAGAGAAATCGGTATCAATTGATTGGTCTTAAAACCTCTCAACAAGTCGTCCATTACATTCATTTTTTGCAGTTTTTCTTGGCTGACACCCATTTTTTCGAGTGTTCCCCAATCGATATCTTCTACCTTGTAGCGATAATCGGAAGCATTGCTTGTTGTGTCCATTGTCTCTTTATTTTGTGAATGAGTAGTATTTTCCGGACCTTTTTGTTGAATTTCATCCGGACTGATGTTTTGTTTTAAATTTTCGTTTTTTACTTCGTATTTTTCCAACATGGCATTGCCGGCAGGTGTGGGGTCTTTTAAAATACTTTTAATGGTCTCTGCCAAAAAATCTATTTTGGGGATGGGTATTTTAAATGCCCGAAAACGTGTCGGGTCTTTGAGTTGGGCAACGAAATTGCTGTAAAAATTGGACAAGAAGTCGCCGTTTTTATCCAAACGGATAAAGTCGGGATTGTTCTCTTGGGTCGGATCTACGGTTTTGAGTTTTCCGTTTTTGTCAAGATCTTTGACCGCTTGAAGTGTCTGTTTTTCTTGATCGAAAACAAGAAGGGTTTCCGAGAATTCGTCGGCTTGTGCAATGTTTCTTGCAGGATTTTGTTCGTTCATGCCGTTTTTTTCTGAATATTCATCACCGATGATATCTGCCAACGAAGGATGTTCTGTTTCGGGATAGTCGTTTACATTCATATTTATATGTTTTTTTAGTAAAATTATATTGGAATTAATTCAGTTACCGTTTTTTGTCCGTTCGTGGCTCTATTTGGCGTTGTTTGGCACATCGCCCTGAATTGCCTTCGAATACTTCACGAATGAATCGATTTACATCGGATAGTTTGTAGTAGATTTTACCGTTCATTTTAAAGAAAGGCAGTTCGCCGGACGAACGAAAGCGTTGCAAGGTGCGATGACTGATTTTAAGCACTTGAAGCATATCCTGATTATCCAATAAATCTTCGCCATCAAGACACGTTTTTTTCTTGATGAGCCGTTCCAATTTGTCGTCAATCAAGTCGAAACGGTCAATTAGTCGATCCATATAGGCACGAAATTCTTGTTTGTCGATGAGCATAGTCGTAAACGAGTCTTTTATAGTTTGCCTAATATGTAATAGGCCGTGTTGGCGCTGTCTTTTACCATAATTCCGTTTTCCGACATAAATCGGATATAGCTTTTGGCTGTCCGTTCTTTTACGTCCATCAACAGTTCAATTTCTTGCAATAGCTCGGAATAGGTCAATCTTTTTTTGTTCGCCAAAATCTCTTTGGCAAGAGCGGTTAATTCCACTTCCTTGCGTTTTTCCTTTTCTTTTTGTGGCTTTTCTCCACGATAAACGTGCATTCCTTTGTGTTTATCCCACGAGAACTGCATCAAAGGCACATCCAAAGGACTTCCTTCCCGCACTTTTAGTGTTTTGACCACTGAAAATTCAGGATTCTGTGTGTCTTTTTCGATAGATAGAATGGCAGCCGCTTTACGTTGTAATTCGGACCCGAGATGTCCCCTAAGTTTAAAACTATTCGGTACGAAATGCAGCACACAGATAATGCAGGTACGGTAAATTCCCGCTAAACGGTACAGTTCTTCCACCACGGCAATGCTTTCGGTTTCATCGTTTGTACTTCGGACAAGATCGGCTACACCGTCAATGATGACCAATTGGATACCCCCGAAAAAATGATGATAATAGTCCATGCTGTCTTGAATGGATTGCAGCCGTTCTTTCCTGGACATTGCTGTGAGATAATAGACTTTCAGCCAGTCGGGTTTATTTTTTCGTTCTGCCCGTTTGAGCAGCAGAGCAGTATTTTTGTAGAGTTGGTTTTCCGACTGTTCTGTATCGTATAACAGTACGGCTTTCCCTTTTATGTTTGACTGCACATCCAAACCCAGGGTATCCACTTCAAAACCGTTTTCCGCCAAAGTTCCGGCAACTATTGCCGACGCGTAGTTGCTTTTTCCGGTACCTTCGCCGCCTGTAATACAAAAAAGGTTGCCTTGAGTGCCGAGCGGAACCTCATTCACGCTGACAATGTTTTCGGACAATTCGGGCGGATTTTCAAAATCAACTTCGCAGGATTTAATCAAGGTCATGGTTTGTGTGTATTTTGTGTTGAGCAGATTGATGATAAGTCGTTGGAAATCGTCTCTATCGTTTCCTTTGGCAAAATAGTCGGATATGTCTTTTTCCGTTTTATTACCTGCAAGAGGCAGCACTAAACGTTGTATATTGTATTTTTCTAAGGAGATAAGATGTTTTTCCGATGCGGAAAGTCCCGTTTCATCGCTGTCGTATAATAGGATAATATGTTTGAAACGGTGTGCAAGCATCTCAATGATGTCGGGCGGAATGTGCGATGTTTCGCTGTTAAAACAGACGGCATAAAATCCTTTGGCATAAAGGCTCATCACATCTTTTTCGCCACCTGTTATGAACAGAATATCACCGCGATTGGGCAGTTGTCGCAGTCCGAAACAATAGTTCGCGGGTATTTGTCCGCCGTATAGAAAACGAAGTCTGGATTTGGGACGATATAATTTTATATAGTTTTCACCGATGTAACCGAATATCGGTTCATTGGCAGTTGCTTGAAGCTCGTAAGTTTCATTGTCTTTATTTACGGATTTAAATGCTGAAAGGTTTTTTACTCGAAAATAGTTTAATGTTTTCTCGCTGATACCGTAGGTTTTCCAAAAGGCAAGTTCGCTTTGAGAAAAGGTTTTTTCGGTAAACTCAAATGGTTTGGCAGTGGTTTCTATGATATGATCGGAAAAAGGTTTTGTTTTTTGAAAGTTTGATGTAGATACAGATTGAGTTTTACTTTTTTTCTTAAAGTTTGTTTGTGGTGTGAAGTTGTCCGGTTTCTCATCTAAAAACAGATTTAAATCATGAGCAATACTTTGTAGTACTTGCAAAAAATCTCGGCGAACATCCAATCCTTTGATTTGGGCGACAAATGCGAAACAGTCGCCGGAATAATCGGGATTACCGAAATCTTTTATTTTAAAGCAGAGATTATGTCGGTCGTAATAAACATTGCAGGAAGCGTTTTTATCGTCATAAAAGGGATTTTTGAAGTTTTTTCCCAGCTTGAAATCAAACGGAATATAGTGTTTGAAAACGTTTAAACCGTTTTGTGTCGCTGCTAAAATAGCGGATTTGGTAATCATAGTGTATCGTTGCAGGAACTATTGTGCCAAAGGCTGTTTGTGATTATTGCTTCTTTAAAGTCGGATAGTTTGGCTAAAATCTGCGATTTGTTGGCATTTTGCATTGTCAAACTGCCGTTTTTGATGGCAATAATCAAATCTTTATATGGATAGAGAGCGTTACCTCGTTCATCATAACGGAAGGGGATGGTGTGGCTGTCACGCCAACGATATAGCGTAGATTTTGAAACTCCCAAGGTATCCATCACTTCACGTGATGTAAGTTCAAGCGTCTCTTCCAATTCGCTGAACAAATCGGATGTACGTCTGACGTACTGTTCAATGTCCTTGATTTTTTTCATTAGGACTTGAAAGGCTTCACTCTCTAACGTAATTACTTGCATAATGATTATCGGTTTCTAAATTGTTCTGTTTCTTGCAGTTTTTTTGCGACTCGGAATAGCTGCGTGGAAGTTATGTCAATCGGAATAGTTACTTGAACGGTTAATTTGGATAATTCATTTTCTAACTCACTTTCATCTGTTGAAAATAATTTACATAAATCCATTTTATAGAGTTGAGCCAAAGATGAAAGATACCTTAATTTTATCTCTTCGGGATTGTTCTCCAATCTGGAAATGGTTGCTATCGAAACATTCAAGATATCAGCGATATACTGCTGAGAATATCCTTTCTCCTGCCGTAATAATCTAAGTCTTTCTGCAATCTTTTTCATACTCATAAAATTAGTTTGCATTATGCGAATGATTCTGCAACTTTATGAAAACTATTTTCATAAAGTGAAAATTTGAGAGCATAATATTTATTGTTTAATTGGTTTAATCTTGTATTAAGCAAAACTAACTAAACAATAATTAAGTATATAGGTTTAAGTGCAAGGTGCAAGCTTTTTATATAAAGACTTGCACCTTGCACTTATGATTTAGCAGAAAAGTTTTTAATCAGTTTGTTGTCAAATTGTTTGGAGAGGGTTCAAAAATATACTATATTTGCATTAATGAATTGATGTGTTAAGGTAGTCAAGTGGTATTCATAAGGTATTAAAAGAATTGCTACAAAAATGCTACACTAAAATAATCGATACAGCATAAACTATTTGTTTTTAATGGTTTATGTATTGTCGGAAAAATCCCTCCGGGGTCACAGGCAATACTCTGGAAACAGAATCAGAAGAAAAAATCCAAAACAGTAAGCATCACAATTTCAAAGGATTGTGGTGCTTTTTTTATATTAGAATTTCTTTTTAGAGTATGCCCATAGAAGGTCG
>JAEZZZ010000134.1 GCA_023418255.1 Bacteroidota bacterium | reverse complement strand
ACAATTTGTCAAATGCCGGAGATTGGTAGTAAGGCGACTCTTCGTCGGAAATTAAAAAGAGCGTCATTTGTCCGTTTTTTAGAATAATTTTTTCGAATCCAATTGATTTAGCAATACGGCGAAGGCGTACAACGCGAATTAATTCTTTCCCTTGTGGCGGAATTTTCCCAAAACGGTATCGATTAGGGATGGCTACGATATAACAAAGCCAAGCAAATCATTGTGATTTGCTTGGCTTTGTTGTTGTAGTAAATGGTGAATATCCCTGATAAAAAAAGACGGACTTTTGGGGTCCGTCTTTTATATAATTTAAAAACTGAATGATTTTTTACTTTTTCAGTTCTTTCTTTCTTTGTTGAGAAGTCATAATTCTGTAAGCAACCGGTGATGCTACAAATAAACTTGTGATGGTTCCTACAATCACACCAATAAACATGGCGAAGATGAAACTTCTCACGGCATCGCCACCCAAAAATAGCACACAAATAATTACTAACAGCGTACTGATACTTGTGTTCAATGTACGCGTTAGCGTGGTGTTGAGCGCGTCGTTAAATAGAGAGTTCAAGTCGCGTTTTGGGTAGAGATGGATAAATTCACGCACACGGTCAAATACCACCACTTTGTCGTTGATAGAATATCCGATGATGGTAAGTATTGCTGCCACAAATGTTTGATCGATTTCCATCGAGAAGGGCATGATGCGCCACAAGAGTGAGTATAATCCCAGTACGATAAACGCATCCACGGTAAGCGCGACAACCGTTCCCAATGAGAATGCCCAGTTGCGGAAACGAAGCAGAATGTACAATCCCATACAGATTAGAGCCAGTGCCAATGCAAAGAAAGCACTCTTAACCATGTCTTCCGCAACGCTTGGTCCCACTTTCTGTGAACTTTGGATGTAGTCTTGTATTGTTTTCCCGGGGGCGATATAATCTTTCAGACTTTCGCCCAGCATACCGATCATTTTCTCTTCAATATTTTCTTCATCCGAATCAATCAGATGGTTTGTTGATACGCGCACTTGGTTGCTTGAACCAATCGTGATTACACGTACCGATTCGCCAAACTGCGGTGCCAAAGCATTTTGAACTTGCGATGTACGCACCGGTTCGTCAAAACGAATTACATAGTTGCGGCCACCGGTAAAGTCGATTCCTCTATTGAGTTTCAACACAAAAAGCGAAATGATACAAACCACTACAAAACCTAAGATTATGGTCAATATTTTTCTACTGTTGCGGATAAAGTTAAAATTGTAGGTTCTATCGAAAAATTTAGACAACAAGCTCGAATAATTGATGTTGAGCCATTTTCCTTTTTCAAATCGGTTTTCATAAACCAAGCGTGTCAGGAATACTGCTGTGATGAACGATGATATGATACCAATAATCAACGTAACGGCAAAACCTTTAATAGGTCCGGTTCCGAATGTTGCCAAAATGATACCGGTGATAATTGTTGTTAAGTTCGAGTCGATAATGGCAGAAAACGCGTTTTTGTATCCATCTTCAACAGCACGACGCAGAGCTTTTCCGCCTCGCAGCTCTTCTTTGATACGCTCGTTGATAAGAATGTTGGCGTCAACAGCCATACCCAGCGATAGAATCATACCCGCGATACCCGGAAGCGTAAGTACGGCACGGAATGCCGCAAGCGAGCCGAGAATAAAAAATAGGTTGATCAACAAGGCACTGTTTGTTACAATTCCCGGAATAGTTCCATAGAGCAAAATGATGAATACAAAGAGTACCACCAGCGCAACGATAAAGGAAATGAGTCCTGATTGAATCGCTTCTTTACCCAACGACGGACCCACAATATCCTCTTGCACGATGCGTACACCGGCTCTCATTTTTCCCGATTTCAAAACGTTTTCCAAGTCTTTTGCTTCATCCGAAGTGAAGTTTCCGGTAATGGATGAACGTCCGCCTTCAATACGGTCGTTTACGCGTGGTGCAGAATAAACATATCCGTCAAGCACGATAGCAATGGATTTGCCTTTCTCGGCACCGGTGATGGTTGCCCAACGGTTTGCGCCGGATGAGTTCATCGTCATGCTCACTTCCCAAGCCGAGCCGCGTTGCCCTTGGTCGGCATGAGCTCTGGTTACTACATCGCCACTCAACGCAGGACCTCTCTTTGAGCCATCGCCTCTCAGTGCGAAGAGTTCAAAATAGGTCTCTTTGGAATCAATTGGTTTAAAGCCCCATTTAAAGCGTGCATCGGCCGGGAATAAATCTTTGTATTTGTTCAAAAGAAAGTTTACGGCAGCGGTATCCACTTTGGATGCTGTACCCACGATGGCACCTGTGGAACCACTCATGGCAAAATAGGGTTGATTGAAATATTGAACAAAGCTTTTCGTTATTTCAACCGGTTTTTCTTCATCATCGGTTGTTGTTGCAGCGGTTGATGGCTCTGTTGCCAAGCTGTCGGTCGCGGCACTTCTTTTTGCCAACGCGTACTCTTCCGAACGAGCATTTATTTGATTGAAAAACGATGCTAATTCGTTGATATTGTAGGTCTTCCAAAACTCTAAGTTGGCATTTCCTTGAAGAAGTTTACGCATACGTTTGGGTTCTTTGATACCCGGAAGCTCAATCAATATTCGTTCGGCTCTGTCCAAACGTTGAATGTTTGGTGCTACCACCCCAAAACGGTCAATACGCGTGCGCAACACGTTAAATGAGTTGTCGGCAGCATCGGCAACTTCTTTGCGAAGCACATTCAGCACTTCGGCGTTGGATGCTGTTGGCTTAACTCTATCGCTCATGGTGATGCTGAAGATGTTTGCCAACTTCCCTGTGGGATTTATTTTTTCGTAGTTTTGCTCAAAGAGGGTGATGAAGTCGGATGAACTGCCTTTTCTGTTTTGAGCGATGGTTTCATTTACTGCCTGATTGAATTGTGGATCGTCGGTGTTTGCCAATGCGCGCAAAACTTGTGCGGCATCAATTTCGAGAATCACGTTCATACCGCCTTTCAAGTCAAGTCCTAATCCGATTTCTCTTTCGCGAACTTGCTTCAATGTATAAGTTCCGAGATACACTTTTTCGGTGGATAAAGAATCAAGGTATTGATTCCTTAATGCTAAGTCTCCTTGCGCATAAGCGTCTGCCTTCTTGCTATAGTGCCTGCTTACCAATGAGAAAGAGAGGTAAAACAAACAGATGGCCATCAGCGCAATACTGAAAACTTTGATGAATCCTTTGTTTTGCATTTCAAATTTACTTTTTTATTGTTTATTTTTAGCTGTTTATTTATACAGTGTTGTTGTTCGTAGAGGTGTAAATATTTAAATGTTATGCACTTCTTCATTTTTAGCGTGCAAATATACGCTTTTTTTGTCTTTTTAAGAAAATATCGCCGGATTATTTTGTCTTTAATCCGGCGATATAGGCTTTCGGGAACACCTTGTTATATTCTGAAAGAGGGAAAACAAGGATACTCCACGACTGATGCGTCGATTATTTCACAAATCCTCGCTTCTTCAATAGATATATGGGATTGGGTTCGGAACCTCTAAAATTGATATAGAGTTTCATAGGGTCGTCCGTGTTGCCTTTCGACAACAACTCTTCGCGAAACAGGTGTGCCGTTTTTTGGTCGAAGATGTTTGTTTCGACAAATGCTTGAAAAGCGTCGGCATCCAATACTTCTGACCACATGTAGCTGTAATATCCAGATGCATAGCCTTCAACGCTGCTGAATATGTGAGAGAAGTAGGTGCTTTTGTAGCGAGGGATTATTTCGTCGATTAATCCGATTTTTTTCATCGATGCGTTTTCAAAAGCATTCACATCATACGCCTGTTCTTCTGTTTGGGTGTGATAGTCCATATCCAGCAGAGCGGCGGCGATAAATTCGGCAGTGGTGAATCCCATGTTGAATTTTCCGGCAGCTTCAATTTTTTGGATGAGCGAATCGGGAATAACTTCGCCCGTTTGATAATGCTTTGCATACATTTTGAGTACTTGCGGCTCAAATGCCCAATTTTCCATCACTTGCGAGGGCAACTCTACAAAATCGCGCGCTACGCTCGTGCCCGACAATCCATGGTAGTTCACTTTCGACAACATGCCGTGCAGGGCGTGTCCAAACTCATGAAAGAGCGTTTCTACTTCGTCTTGTGTCAGCAGCGAAGGTTTGTCTTGTGTGGGTTTGGTGAAGTTGCCGACATTATATATAAGGGGACGAATGTCTTTGCCATCTTTTACGCATTGTTTGCGAAAGCTGCTCATCCATGCGCCACCTCGTTTTCCGGCACGCGGAAAATAGTCGCTATAAAATAGTGCAAGATGCGAACCATCGGCGTCGGTGACTTCATATACTTCCACCTCGGGATGATAGGTTGGAATGTTATCCAACTTTTTGAAGTTCAATCCATACAGTTTGTTGGCGCACATAAACACTCCTTCGCGCACGTTTTCCATCTTGAAGTAGGGTTTCAATTCTTCTTCGTTGAGGTCGTATTTTTTTTGTCTCAATTTTTCGGCATAATACCACCAATCCCACGATGCCAACTTAAATTTTCCACCTTCTTTATCGATCAGTTTTTGCAGTTCGGCTGCCTCTTTTTTTGCTTGCGGAAGCGCATATTTCCATACATCGTCAAGTAACTTGTATACTTTTTCGGGGGTATTCATCATGCGTTCTTCCAACGCGTAGTGAGAAAATGTATCGTATCCTAGTAGGTTGGAGCGTTTCAGGCGCAGGTTTACTATTTCGCTGATGATGGCTTTGTTGTCGTTTTCATTGTCGTTGTTGCCACGCATATACATGGCCTTGTAAAGTTTTTCGCGTAAATCGCGGTTGTCGGCATATTGAAGGAATGGAATCCAGCTTGGTTTTTGTAGCGTGAAAACCCATTTTCCCTCTTTACCCCTTATTTTTGCCTCTTCGGCAGCGGCCTCGATTGTACTTTGTGGTAATCCGGCAAGATCCTCTTTTTTGTCGATTACCAACGTGTAGTTGTTGGTCTCTTTCAATAGGTTTTCACCAAATTGCAGTGTCAGCTGAGACAATTTTTTGTTGATGTCGCGCAGTTGCTCTTTGTCCGCATCGTTCAGCATGATGCCGGAACGGCGAAATCGCTTGTAGTATTTTTCCAGCAATCGAAATTGCTCTCCGGTGAGTTGTAGCGACTCGGCATGGTCGTAAAGTTTCTTGATGCGTTCAAATAGCTTTTCGTTCAGGTAAATGTTGTCGCTGTGGGTCGTGAGTTTTGGCGACATTTCGTTGGCTATCTTTTGCATTTCGTCGTTGGTGTCGGTTCCTTGAAGCGCATAAAATACGGACGAAACTCGGTCAAGGATGCTACCGCTGTTGTCCAATGCAAGCACCGTATTCTCAAACGTTGGTTCTTCGGCCGCGTTGGCAATGGCGTCAATCTCTTCGGTTTGTTGCTTTATGCCGGCATCAAATGCCGGTTTGTAATCCTCTATGGATATTTTGTCGAATGGCGGAACGCCATAAGGTGTGTCAAAATCTGACATAAATATGGCGCCTTTCTCACCCGACTTTTCGTTCGAGCTGCACGCCGATAGTGCCATAACTGTTGATAACATGAATAGTACTTTTTTCATTTGAAATAATTTTTAATAAGATGTGTGGTTTTTTATTGATTAAATTTATGGATTGAAAATACAAAAATAGTATTTTTTCTCTTATAATGTGCTAATTCTTTTAAGAAGTAGAGCCAATTTACGAATTGGCACGGAATTAAATGGCGACGAAACTTCGCTTAGTATTGCTGACATAAAATCGTCGGCAGAGCCAAAAGCTGAATGTCAAACGATGCGTTCGGTTTATCAGCAAATTCCTTCTCTTGCCCTTTCACGCGTTTAGATATTAGCTCAATGAGGGGAATAAAAAAGGAACCGTCTTTGGACAGTTCCTTTCGGTGTCAACATATATTCTTTAGATTACTCTTCGTTTTGAATATTTTCGCCGTGATTGGGTACAATCAGTTTGTAGCCTTTTCCGTGAATATTGATGATTTCGATATCCGGTTCGGGTTTCAACAACTTGCGAAGTTTGGTGATATACACATCCATGCTACGCGCGTTGAAATAGGTGTCTTCTTCCCAAATCTGTTTGAGCGCGTGGTTGCGTTCCAAAATATCGTTGGCATGAGAGCATAGCAACGACAGCAATTCTGACTCTTTGGTGGTGAGTTTGGTTTGTTCGTCGTTGATGATGAGGATTTGTTTTTGTGTGTCGAAGACCATTTTCCCAAATTTATACACTTGTTGTTCTTTCACTTTCTTTCCTCTAACTCGGCGAATGATGGCTTCGATGCGAAGCACTAACTCTTCCATACTGAACGGCTTGGTGATGTAGTCGTCGGCACCGGCTTTGAATCCGGCAAGGATGTCATCTTTCATGTTTTTTGCCGTCAAAAATATAACGGGCACTTCGTTATTGATGGAACGAATCTCTTTTACGAGTGTCACTCCATCAATTTTTGGCATCATCACGTCCACGATGCACAAGTCATATTTTGCTTTTACAAAACCTTTAAATCCTGCTTCTCCATCAGGATAGAGGTCGGTGTCATAACCTTTTGCTTGTAAATATTCTCTAAGCAGCATGCCAAGATTCTCATCATCTTCGCATAAAAAAACTTTCAATTGTTCTTCCATATTATTTTTCTTTTATTACGGGTAAACTTATAATAAATTTAGTTCCTTTTTTTAACTCACTTTCGGCACGTATAGTGCCGTTTAAATCTGTCACAATCTTTTTTACGTATGCCAATCCCAATCCAAAGCCTTTCACATCGTGGCGATTGCCGGTTGGCACGCGATAAAATCGATCGAATACTTTTTTTACGTCCTCTTTCTTTATTCCGATTCCGTTGTCTTCTACGCTAATTATCAGTTTATTGCCTTCGTTTTTTGTGCGTATCATCAATTCCGGTGCAACCTCTTCTCGTTTATATTTGAGGGCGTTGTCCAACAGGTTGAAAAGCACATTTGTGAAATGCATTTCGTCCACGACGATTCGGGTGTTTTCCGCTTGCAGATCGATTTCCAAAGTTCCGCCAAACTTTTCTACTTTCAGCACGTGCGTGTTGGCAACGTTTACAACCAGCTCGTTGGCATCGACCTCTTTGAGTTTGAGCCGGGCTTTTTGCTTGTCGAAAAGCGACATTTGCAACACTTTTTCTACTTGAAAGCTCAACCGTTTGGTCTCATCATTGATCACTCCCGTAACATGTTTGAAAACTTCGGGCGATTTGGTGATGGATTGATCTTTAAGCATTTGCGCTGCCAACGATATGGTGGAAACGGGTGTTTTCAGCTCATGCGTCATGTTGTTGATAAAGTCGTTCTTCATTTCGGACAAACGCTTTTGTCGGAAAAGGGTTACAATCGTAAATATAAACGTTATGAGAATAACAAACGTAAATATGAGCGACGGCACAAAGAACGAAAGTTCTCCATATACGAAATCTCGTTTCGTCGGGAAATAGACGTTCAGTGCGTTCAACTTCGCCGGGGGATCGTTTGGGAACAAAATTTGCTGATAGACAGCTTTTTTGTCTTTCGATGAGAATCCGGGCGACGCATAAACGGCTTGATTATGGTAATTGATAATCTGAAAGCTGAAAGGTGCTGTCAATCCGTTGTTCATCAGTTCCAAGCGGATTAGCCTATTGAGTTCCTGAAAATCAATTCTCTTCTCAATCGGTTCGTTGCCGGCTCGGTTGAGCAGTTGAAGTAGCACTTCGTGAATGAGGGCCTGTTCGTGAAAATAGCGTTTTGCAAACTCTTTTTGTTGTGCTTGCGATGTGCGCGAGATGCTACTTGAACCACGATTGGGTGAAAGAAAAACACTGGTTTTGCCGTGTTCCGTTCTTTTGGTTATCAGCTGTTGCTCGTGGTTCCTCTTGCCATCGCCGCGTTGCATGATGCTACTCGTCGTTGTTTCATCTTTCAGGATGTCTTCGATTGCTGTTTGCGCGTGGGGATATCCATAGTGTTGACTTGCTATGGTGTGCTCCATATCTTCTTTTAAATATCGATATGCTTGGGCTTTTTCCAAGTCTTTCGATACATTGTATAAACTACGTTTCACAATCTCATCAAATTGTTGATTGCGAATCGACATGCTGGTGCGCATGTATTTGACTTGCAAAAACAATAAGGCGAAGAAAGCCATAAACATGATAAGCGCGAGTAACCAAATGATTGATTTTTTCATACTCTATATTCTTACTTCCCTATTTTTTTAGTTTGATTTTTTCAAAGATCGTCTGTTTTCGTCAATAATTTAACAAATAAACAACTTTTTTGTTTAACATATCATCTTAAAATGATGAAAAAAGTAAAAAAGAAGCAAATTACAACATTATTTAAAGAAAAGATTGTGTTAATTGGGATCTCTAATGTTTTTTGTGCCTTATTTTCAATTTTTCACAGGCTGTCGTGTCAATTTATATTTCATCTCTTTTGTGCGGAAATAAGTGATTTTTGTCTTTTTCTATAACTGATTTTTAGTTTATTTTGAAGTATTTTAAGTGTCAGTTTTGATGCCGGATAAGTGTTGATGTAATTTGTGCTAACGCCATCAAAATTGTCAAAAAGGATAAAACAACGGTAATGCAAAAATCATCACAAACAAATAAATCAGTTGTAGTGGTAGGCCCACTTTCACGTAATCATTGAAATTGTATCGTCCCGAAGACATCACCAGTGAGTTTGGGGGAGTCGAATAGGGGCTGGCAAGGCACATCACGCCGGCAGTGGCAACAGCTAGCACAAAAGGGTAGGGGCTTACATTAAGTGCTTGTGCCGATTGCAGCGCGATGGGTGCAAAAATGATAACGGTTGCCGTATTGCTGACAAACATCGTAAAAAGTGAAGTGGCAAAGAAAAGCGCACCTAACAAAAAATAGGGGCCAAGACCTCCCATAAAGCTCACCAATCCTTTCGAAATGGTTTCTGCCGCGCCTGTCTTTTGCATGGCTGTCGCCATGGGTAGCATTGCCGCAAAGAAGATCAGGTTTTGCCATCGAATGCATTTATATGCTGTTTCTACATTTCGGAAGCAGCCTGTGATAATCATCAGCAGCGATGCCACCATGATGGATATGACCGCCGAGAGAATATTTAGGGTCATACAAACCACCATGCCGATGAGGATGGTGCCCGCAACGCCTGCTTTGTGTTCCAAAATTACTTTATTGGCCTCTTGAATGGGTTGTCCCACAATAACTAAATCGGCTTGTTCTGCTGCTAATTCGTCGATGCTCTGCCACGAACCCTGTATCAATAGGGCATCGCCTGCTTGAATTTTCTCGTGCTGCACTTGATTCAATATGTATTCGTTTTTTCGTTTTATGCCCAATATATTGATGTGGTATCGCTTACGAAAAGCGGTCTCTTTCACTTGCCTATTAATGATTTTAGAGCTTGACAAAACGACCGCTTCGGCAATGCCTATTTCGTCAAACTTCATGGCGACGGCTATTTCCGGTTTTGCTTTGCTTTCCGATTGCGATGTATCCATAAAAGTGAGGCTATTGTCTTCTGCAAAGCGTTCAACTTCTTCATAGGCACCTTCGATATAAATAATATCATTAGGATAGAGTACGCTCTCGCCATCGGCAAGATATTGTCCCGCCGATTTGAAAAATTTACTGTTTGTGTTAAGCGGGCTGCGTATTTCTGTGATAGAGACATCGTAATGATGAGTGATGGCAAGCTCTTTAAGTGGTTTATATAAAATGGGCGATTTTTCGGGAAGCTTTAGTCTATACAGGTTTTCTGCCAGTTGATACTCTTGCAGTAACTCGTGTGGCGATTTTGTTCGGTCGTCATTATAGGATTTTTTTTGTTCGTTTTGCTCTAAAATATGTGAACGAACCCATAAGAAAGCAATACCCAAAATCAATAGAATCACGCCAATAGGTAGCACTGTGAAAAAGCCCAACTCTTCAAATCCATAAGAAACGAGCGTGTCGTTTACTATCAGGTTAGGTGGCGCGCCGATAAGAGTCATCATTCCGCCCATGCTGCTGGCAAAAGCCATCGGCATAAGAAACCTACGAACGTTTAAGTCGGCTTCGCGCGTCATGCTTACGACAATAGGCAGAAGCAGTGCTACGGTGCCGTAGTTGCTCATAAAGGAACTGAGAAATGCAGATACCAAAAGCGTTAGGACAAACAGTTTCATTTCGCTTTTGCCGGCCATTTGCAAGAGGTAAGTGCTTATTTTTTTTGCCAATCCTGTTTGGTTGATAGCTCCCGAAATAATAAATAATCCACCTAACATCAGTACGATAGGATTTGAAAAACCTGCAATTGCTTCCGACGGTGTAAGTACATTGAAGATGGTAAGTGCCATTAAGGCCATTAACGTGACAACATCGGAACGAAATTTACCCCAGGCAAACAGAATGCCGGTAATTAAGAGTATTGTCAGTGTAATAACCATAGAGTAGAGTAATGTGTGCGATATCGGTTATATTATTTTGTGCAAATCTACATGATTTTTTTATTAAAACCGCATAGACGAATAAAAAACTTAACAGAAGCCCCTCTCTGTCTCCCTTCGACGATGAGTGTCGAGGCTTAAAGCCCGAAAGGGAGAATTTTTATTCCGTCCTTTGGATGGGACTTTTCCGGACATTTATCGTCCGCTCTTTCATTATTTTAGTTGCTCTTATCATAAGACTTTATTTCACAGAGAGCTCAGAGAAAGCACAAAGTGCCACAGAGTTTTTTTAATTGTACCGGTTTTTAAACTTTAAACCTTAAACTTTAAACTTCCGAGCCAATTCTTAGATTAGCCCTACTTCTACAAATCGCTAGCCTGTTATCAACCTAAAAAATCTCAAAAAAATGCAGAAAAATATCTGTAAACATCAACATGTAGCAAATTTTATGTAAGTTTGCAGTCGATGAAAAAAATATTATTCACGTTTATTCTTTGGAATGTGCTCTTGTGCTCGTTGGTGGCACAAAGTCGCATCATCGTTCCCGACTCGTTGCGTGGAAAACTTTCGAGTGCATCGGTAGATGAGTCTTTGCCGAAAGACGGTGTAAGACAAAAAGAAGACATGCGCGACAAAGGGAATATGAAGGCGCAAAAAAGTCATGAGCATTCTGAAATGGACTCTATCCTCGCTGCGGTGCGTATATTCACATGGAATATCGATCCGCGTACGGGCACACGCTATGCTACGCCTTTGGATACAGTTTATCCCAATTATCAACAAACAACACTTCCCGATGGATATTTTGTTGCTTCCGGTTTTTTGGGACCCTTAGGTTCGCCCATTTTTTCTAAAATATTTTTTGACCAACCGGAAAAAAGCCATTTTTTGTTTTCCGATGCCTATTTCCCATATAATCGTGAACCGAAAAATCATGTTTTTTTCAATACTGCCATTCCATACTCTCGTCTTACTTATCAGCGTGGTGGGGGAGGATTACGCAATGAAGAGCACTTCAAAGCATTGTTTACGCTAAATGCCAATCGGCATTTAAATTTTGGGCTAGACGGTGGAATCATTATGTCGAAAGGATTCTACAACTCTCAAAGTGTGAAACACTCTACTTGGAACTTTCATGGCAATTATTTGAGCGACCGCATTGAAGCCCATTTGCTCGCCTCAACATCCCAAGTCACAAACTTTGAGAATGGTGGAATCACCGATGAAGCCATAGGCTTTATAACTCGCCCCGATACGATGACAGCCCGATTTACCTCTCGTGATATTCCCATTCGCCACACACAAACATGGAATCGTGTGAAGAGTGATCATCTGATGCTGACAGCTCGTTACAATGTGGGGTATCGAAAAAAAACGTTCGAAGGCGATAGTGTTGCTGTTCAAAAGGAAGAGTTTGTGCCCGTGGCGAGTATGTCGGTTAGTTCACGCTTTAACCGCCGACACCGTCGTTTCTTATCCTACGACACATCATTTGTTGATGTTGATGGTGTGCAAATGCAGCGAATCGATCAGTTTTATAAAAATCGCTATTACGATGGAGGTGTGGATGATAGCGTTAGCTATACCTCTTTCAAAAACTCAGTGGCTCTTTCGCTTCGCGAAGGATTTAAGCCATGGGTAAAGTTTGGACTCACCGCCTTTTTGCAGCATGAAGTGCGCAATTTCACCATGATAAACGAAAAAGACAAAACCGGACGTTTGCATTATCGAGAAAATGCCGTAACCATCGGAGGCGTTTTGGATAAACAACAGGGTGAGCACTTGCGGTTTAATATTCAGGCCGATTTAGGTCTTATAGGAGCCAATCTAGGTGAATTTAGAGCGATGGGAACGGTTGAGACCGGGATTGATATTGCCGGGAAACGTACCACGTTGACCGGAGAAGCATATCTGAAAAACTTAAAGCCTAAATATTTTGAACAAAATTATCACTCAAAATATTTTTGGTGGGACAATGATTTTGGCGATACGCGCAGAGTCTATGTCGGAGGAAAACTCTTTATTCCTTTCACAAATACCATGCTCCGGGTGGGAGTAGAAAATATTCAGAATTATATTTATATCGACAAAGATAAGCAGGTTACACAAACCGGAGACAATATTCAAGTACTATCGGCAGGAATTGATCAAAAAATTCAGTTTGGTATTTTTCATTGGGACAATCAATTGGTTTATCAAACATCAAGCAATCAAGAGGCTATTCCTCTGCCGCAGTTGAGCGTTTACAGCAACATCTATTTAAAGACGCGCATTATAAGTGACTTTATGTTGCAGTTTGGTTTGGATGCGCACTATCATACGCGCTATTTCGCGCCCGGTTATGAGCCCGCACTGTTGCAATTCTATAATCAACAAGAAACAAAGGTTGGAAACTATCCCATTGCCACAATTTATGCCAATATGCGTTTAAAACGTACACGCTTTTTTGTGATGATGTATAATGTTGCGCCTTATGTTTGGAAACCGAGCGAATATTTTTCACTTCCCGGATATCCGGTCAATCCATCCGTTATAAAATTGGGATTGGCTTGGGATTTACATAACTAGTTAAGGTGTTAAATATCATGAAATTAAATAGAGATAAATATATTTACCTTGCCCTGCTTGTCATCCTTGTTCTTCTTGCGGGAATAATTGTAAATGCGCTCAATTCCAAAAATAAAGTGCTGCCTATAAGAGATTATGCCGAGATAGTGGCATCCGGAGAACTTCGCATTGCGACTGATTATAATTCTATCGGTTATTATGTTATGGGTGATACGATTATGGGATTTCAATATGAGATGATTCGTGCATTGGAGAAAGAGTGGAATATGAAAATCGTCGTATTCTTGGAAAACAGGTTGGACGATAATCTAACAGGGTTGTATAATCAAGACTACGATGTAGTTGCCCGCAACATTCCTGTCAATTCGGCACTGAAAGATTCCTTTGCTTTTACCGATGCCATTATTATAAACAAGCAGGTGTTGATACAGCGCAAAATGGGATTCAACGATGGCGTGCCACCCATTCGACAGCATCTTAAATTGGCGAATAAAACCATTTATGTGTCCAAAAATTCGCCTGCAATCTTGCGATTGCAGCATCTTTCGTCGGAGATTGGAGATACCATTTTTATTGTTGAAGATAATCTCTATGAAGCGGAGCAACTTGCCATGATGGTGGCCTCGGGCGATATCGATTTTACAGTGTGCGACGATAAGGTAGCAAAGCGTTTGGCGAAAAACTTTCCCGAAATCGATTGCGATACAGATGTCAGTTTTACTCAACTTCAATCGTGGGCTGTTCGCAAAGACTCACCGGTGCTGTTGGATAGTTTAAACCATTGGTTGAGCCGATTTAAAAAAACGGCTCAGTACGACGAAATTTATAAGAAATATTATTGATGTTGTTTTTTTCTGCATTGGGTGGTTTTTTAATCTACCCACATCAGGTCGCTCATGATTCCATCAGAAATGAAAAGTCCTTCGCGTGTTAAGCTTAATGTGTCTTCATTCGTTATTTCAAGCAGTTTTTTGTCCAAATATTTTTGCGCGTTTGCCATGCAATATTGATAGCGTGCTTTACCAAAAACAGTTTTCAGTTTATTCAAATTTACGCCCCACATCGTCCGTAATCCTGTGAGAATGTATTCGTTATATTTGTCGTTTGTGCTTAATATTTCTTTCTCATTATCAATAGAGTGGGTGAGCGCAGATTTGATGTATGATGAGATGGATGGCGAGTTCCACGAGCGTGTTGTGCCATTAAAAGAATGTGCGGATGGTCCCAAACCGATATATTTCTCGCCTTTCCAATACGAAGCGTTGTGTTGCGAAATATAGTTTGGTTTGGCAAAATTGGAGATTTCGTAATGCTTGAAATTGGCTTTTTCAAGCTCGTTTATCAACGTAGAAAACATTTCGATGCTCATCGCTTCGTTCAATGGAGCAATTTTTCCCGCTTGCAGCAAAAAGAAGATGCGCGTCTGTTCTTCGTAGATAAGGTGATAGGCTGAAATGTGTTGAATTTGTAAATCGATGGCGTACTGCAAACTTCGTTTCCATGTTCTCATGGTTTGTTTTGGAAGCCCATACATCAAATCGACGCTGATATTTTCGAATCCTCGTTTTTGACAATTGTTTACGGCGGTGATAGCATCTTGCAAGGAGTGACGCCGACTCAGAAATTGCAATTCGTTGTCGTTAAAACTTTGGATGCCAATACTCATTCGATTAAACGGGAGCGTGGCCAATTCATCGATGTATTTAACGGAAAGATCATCAGGATTGGCTTCAATAGTGATTTCTGCCGTCTTATTGATTGTGTAGCTATCGAACAGGGCAAAAAAGATTTTTTCTATGTGCGAAGCGTGTAATAGCGATGGAGTTCCCCCACCAAAATAGATGGTTTGAATGGGTTCATCAGTTTCATTTTTTCTGATTTCAATTTCATGACAAAGGGCATTCACAAACGCATCCATTTGTTTTTTATCTGTATCTGAATAAAAATCGCAGTAGATGCAACGTGTCGCGCAGAACGGAATATGAATATAAATACCGGCCACTTTGTGCTATTTATTGTGTAATACCGCTGCTTGTCTCTAATTTTTCAACAAAAGTTAGCTGTCGGTATGCATTCAGATATTTTTTCAATCGTGCTACATCATCTTCTCTGATTTCATGAAGCCGTCGAATGTCCATGTTGTCCGTCAGATCGTTTAGTTTAACACGTGCGGCAATGGGATTTTTTTTCAGTCGAGAGAGATAAATATCGTAGGCTTCTTCCGGGAGTTTTGTCATTGCTTCAACTGCATCTACAATGGTTCGGCTAAAACCTTCCGATAATAATTCTTCGAGCGTCCATTCTGTATCTTCCACCACATCGTGCAGCATGCCTACAATTTTTTCTTCGCATGTTTTTCCTGCATTCATTACACGAAAGGGATGTCCGATGTAAGGCTGTCCACTTCGGTCTTTTTGGCCTCTGTGCGCTTCAATGGCAATTTCAATTGCCTTGGCTAATTGCTCATGTAAATTCATATTAAGTAATCTCTTACAATAGTTCATTAAGTGTCTAATTAATATACAAATTGTCAGAAAATAGATGTCGTTATGTTTGATTAAGTTGCTGAAATTCAGTGTATTTGTAAGTGATTTTTTAGACGTGTAAGATATGAATTTCAAGACTTACAACTTTAATAAATTTCAGTGTTGTTCACTTTGCAAATAAAGTTTTTTTTATAATTTATAAAACCACTTAATTTAATAAGTGGCGTAAAGATTTTATAATCGAAGTTCTTTGGCTTATTTTAAGTATTCTGACAAAAATCAATTTCCTTCAATTTGCTCGCTACGCCAAGCATGGCGAAAAAAAATATTGTAATCAGTTCGGTAAAAGTTAGATTTTCTTGCTTTCAACTCGTCAATGATTAAAGCACATTGCTCAGATAACAAAATAATTGCTTTCGACCCAAACTGCATTCCTAAATCGGTAAAAAAACTGCCGCCACGGAATAGCCGTCATTGATGACATTAACAATCACACACCGCAATGTATTTGGAAGCTGTTCAAACTTTTTACAAAGATAATCAAACTTTGCCGGATTATTATTCACAAGTTCTGATAAAAAGAAAAATTGAGTTGCAGAAAAGAGCTAATATAGTTGAAACCTTTGAACAGTATCCTCTATCTATTGAACTAATAAATGCCGTTTATTTAGGCAAGAGGAAGAAATAAATTCAATATAATAAAAAAAGGAAAAAACTCTTTTTATCTGTCTATTTTATTTGTTCGTTTTTTTTATAAATTTGTAGCCGAAAAAGTTGTATTTGTGAGTTGAACTTACCTTCATCCACTTTATCCCTCTTTATTTTCTATCATTGAAAAAATATGTATCTTTGTTCTCGGCTTATAATAAAAAAACTACAATCTTATTAATTTTTATTCATAATGAAAAAAATCGTATCGTTTGCGCTGCTATTTGTTGCTGTTTGTGTGGCAAATGCGCAAAATTTCCCCTTATGGTTGCGCAACAGCGCTCTTTCGCCCGATGGCACGACTGTAGCTTTCACTTACAAAGGGAATATTTTTACCGTGCCGGTTACCGGTGGAAAAGCCACCCAAATCACGTCGCATACGTCGCACGACACACGTCCTGTATGGTCGCCCGACGGAACAAAATTGGCTTTTGCATCCAATCGCGAAGGCAACTTCGATGTCTATCTTATATCCCTCGCATCGGGACAAACATCTCGTTTGACTTCGCATTCTGCCAACGAATATCCCGAAGCGTTCAAGGACAACAACACGGTGCTTTTTAGTGCATATATCCGTCCCGCAGCGGAAAATCAGCAATTCCCCTCGGGAATGTTTACGCAGATTTATGCCGTGTCGGTCAAAGGCGAACGCCCGACCATGTTTTCCGCCATTCACATGGAAGATATCGCCATGAAAGGCGACAAAATTCTTTATACCGACAGAAAAGGATACGAAGACCCATGGCGTAAACACCACACTTCGTCCGTGACGCGCGATGTGTGGCTCTACGATTCCAAAGCAAAAACGCATACGAAACTCACCGCTTATGAAGGTGAAAATCGCAATGGCGTGTGGTCGAACGATGGCAACACCTATTATTATTTAAGCGAACAAAACGGCTCGTTCAATATATATCGTTCCTCTTTGAATGCACGCGGTTCGCAGCAATTGACGCATTTTACCGATCATCCGGTGCGTTCTCTTTCGGCAGATAACAATGACAACCTTTGTTTTTCGTTCAACGGTGAGCTCTATTATATGAAAAAAGGAGCATCGCCTAAAAAGATTGATGTGCGTATCATCTCTGACGATTTCGAACCCGAAATACGTCCTCAAAATCTTTCATCCGGCGCGCAATCCATTGCCGTATCGCCCAATGGCAAAGAGATTGCGTTTGTCGCTCGTGGCGATGTATTTGTGACCTCAGTGGAATTTGCAACCACCAAACGCATCACCGATACGCCCGAGCAAGAGCGCAACGTGGACTTTTCGCCTGATGGTCGTTCCATTATCTACTCTTCAGAGCGCAACAACACATGGAATATCTATAAAACCGAGCTGACGCGAAAAGAAGATACCTATTTTTGCTACG
>JAEZZZ010000161.1 GCA_023418255.1 Bacteroidota bacterium | reverse complement strand
CGATACGCTTTAAACTTTTGTTTGCAGCTTTCCTCATCGGGAAATTCTGAGATAAAATCAATCAGGTTCATAGAAATATTTTTTTGCAAAGATAATCATTTTAGGGAAATATACGGACATTCATTTTATTTTTTTATTCTCAGATGTATTTTTTCAATCAGACTTTCAATGTTTCCCCTCCTGAATGTGAATTTCTAAGGATCGACTACATATCGAAAATTTACTGTTAATACGGCTTAAGGGAAATATAGAATAAAAAACTTGCATCTTTGTGTGAGAAATCAATTACTGCTCTGATAATCATCAGTGTGTTTTTTTTAAGCACTTCCTAATTAGGGCGTTCCGAGGGGTTTGTTGTTAAGGAAATGATAGTAGTCTATTGACCACGTAAGCACGTAATCATTATGCACTTCGTATGCGATATCGTAAATCAGAGGCTTCGCGAAATCAGGTTTTCTAAATTCTATTTTCATCGTACCATTTGTTTCTGGGGCAAATGGCTGAATAATCAACTCTTCCTTAAAACGAGTCGGATTTTCATCCAATAGTTTAAAAAGAGTTTCCTTTGCCGACCAATGTAGTAACCGGTGAATGGTCGCTTTTGTATTGTCCACGAACTCTTCCGTGGAGATAAATTTATCGGCAAGAAGATTTACTCTTGGCGATATGGTTTCGATGTCGATGCCCACAGGAAACGATTTGTGAATAAGTACTGCGGCGTAATCCTTCGTGTGCGAAAGGCTTATTTGCCATGAGTTATCGGTTAAATAAGGTTTTCCCTCTCGAGAATATACAATATTTTGTCGGCTTTCTGTCAATAAAAACAGCAAATAACGCGTCGCGTACCACTCTTTTATTCTCGCTTCGCTACTGAAAGACGCGGTTTCTTCTACCGATAGTTGGCGAAGCCACGATGGGAAGAGAAGCGAAAACTCTTCTTTGCTCTCACCTATGTGCCAAATGCCCAATAATCCGTTTTTCCCTATTTCTTCTTTGCGGATAAGCATATCAAAATTGGTCGCTTGATTTACGTACTATGCCTCTGTTGTTTTGTCAGGCTTTTGGGAAGAAATATAGCGCACTTTTAGAATTTGGCGTTTATTCATTTCGTAAGCCTCAAAACGGTGTTGATTAAACTCAATCACTTCGTTCTTTGTTGGAAAGTTCCCTTTTAACTCTAACAGCATACCTGCAATGGTGTCCACCTCGTCCGCAAACTTCTCAAATTCTTTTTCCGAAACACCCACAATCTTTATAAACTCATCCAACGGCGTGATACCTTCAAAAATGTAGGAGCCATCGGGTGCCATCGTATAAAGAGGCTCTTCCTCATCGTATTCATCACTGATATCACCAACTATTTCTTCTAAAATGTCTTCCATCGTAACAAGTCCCGTAGTTCCACCATATTCATCTACCACGATTGCCATGTGATTTTTATTGGTGCGAAACTCTTCAAGCAAATCATCAATACGCTTGGTGGCAGGCACAAAATAGGCCGGACGAACAAGTGTTTGCCAATGAAAACTATTTTTCTTATCAAGATGCGGCAGCAAATCTTTCACATATAAAACCCCTTTAATATTGTCCGGTGTTTCTTCGTAAATGGGAATTCGTGAAAACCCGGCATCCACAATTCTAGCAATAACGTCTCGAAATGAAGTTTGCACTTCAATGGCAACCATATTGGTACGTGAAATGAAAACATCTCCAACGGTTTTGTCTTTAAATCGGATAATGCCTTCCAGCATATCTTTTTCCTGCTCATACGACGTGTCGTAGGTGGTTATTTCAAGCGCTTTTGAGATTTCGTCCATCGATATTTCATGTTTTCGCTGTGTGTTGTTTCTGTTCATGGCGTTACTCAAAGCCACCACAATGGATGACTCCGGAAGTCCGAGATTGTAAATAAGTTGGATGAGAGGTGCGCTTTTTCGAACAAATCCTATTTTGTTTTTCGTGACGTATAGTTTTGGAATAAATTCCACAAAACACAAAACAATAATTGAAAAGCTTGCCAACAAAGCAAGTTGTGTAAAAGAGAAAAATGGCAAATGCAGCCATCGACGTAACAAAACAATGAATAACGAAATTCCTGTGATATTCATTGAGTTATAAAATATAATAATGGCCGCTTGCAACTTTTTAGGCGTTTTTAGTAAATTCCAAACAGTTGCATCGCGCCGATGAGTGTGAGCCCAAATGCATTCTTTATCTTCATCCGAAAGGGTAAGGAATGCCGCTTCCGCGCCGGAAATGATGGTGTTGATAAGAAGAATGAGGAGCAACACCGTCAATAATATATAGTCGA
The DNA here is from genome assembly GCA_023418255.1 of Bacteroidota bacterium. Lineage (GTDB taxonomy): Bacteria > Bacteroidota > Bacteroidia > Bacteroidales > Dysgonomonadaceae > JAEZZZ01. The sequence goes on along the minus strand of JAEZZZ010000161.1, from coordinate 12,003 downwards.
GCAACAGTGGAATTGTCATGATTGTGCTCGAAAAAAAGTGTAAGTTAGAAGCAGAATCCAATGGACGATAAATTTAGTAAAAAAAATAGAGAATGTTTTACTCGTGTTAAAAACAACTCGGATTAAAACATTCTCTGCAAAATTACGACGATTTATTTAAAATGGCAAATCATCTTCTTGCGAATTATCGTTTTGCACATCAGGGGTGTTGGTCGTTTGTGTTCTATTATCGGGTATCGCCGACGGCGTATCGTTTTGTCCCATGTCGTTGCCTGAAGCACCACGTCGAGTTAATATTTCGATATTGTCCGCATATACTTCTGTGATGTACCTTTTTATACCATTTTGATCATCATACGAACGATACCGTATTTTACCTTCGATGTACAGTTGTGTTCCTTTTTTTACGAACTTTTCTACAATTTGTGCCAATCCACGCCAACAAATAATGTTGTGCCATTCCGTTCTTTCAGGTACTTGTGTTCCGTTTGCGCCGGTATAACCTCTTTCGCTTGTTGCCAACGAAAAACTGGCTTTTGCCGTGTCGTTGTCAAAATATCGCACATCCGGATCTTTCCCTACATTTCCTACTAAAATAACTTTGTTTACCGACATAATTTAATTTACTTTTATTGAAGTTTAAAATATTCTATAATAACAAATATACAACTTTTTTTAGAAACAGCAATTTTATTTTTCGGATAATTTTATTTCACCATTTCCAAATATTTTTGAATGAGCCTCGATGTAGGATAATCTTGCAGCATTTCTTGTTCTATTTCAATGATTTTGGAGTTCTCTTTTAGTGCGATAGCTGCATCGGAATTGCACGATACATAATAAAAATCGGCATGAATAACTTGATGCGAAAGCACATGTTTGACACTTAATTTATGATGAAAAATAAACGAATGTGTGTTCCTGAAAAGGCCGGCGAAATCAGGCTTTTCTTGGAGCTTCACTAAATCCACTTTGTTGTCTGTTTCGATAAGCGGAAACTCGTAAAGGTTTTTCCAGATATCTGTTTTTTTACGCTGTTGGATGTATGTTTTATTGCCTGTTTCGATATGAAAATAATTGAAATATCGATGCTGTGCCGGTTTCTTCTTTTGTTTTATCGGTAGCTGCAACGCAATGCCCTTTTCAAAAGCGAGGCAGTGGGTACGTAGAACACAAATGCCGCATTTTGGTGCCATTGGCACACAAATCATGGCGCCAAAATCCATCATCGCTTGATTGTGATGTCCCGGATTGGCTTTGTCGAGAATTGCGGAAGCCAATTCTGAAATAATCCTCTTGCCTTGAGCGGTGGTGATGGTTTGCTTTACGGCAAAAAGCCGTGAAACCACACGAAACACATTTCCGTCGATAGCGGCATAAGGTTGATTGAACGCGATAGACGCGATGGCGGCAGCCGTATATTCGCCAATCCCTTTCAGGGAGATGATGTCGGCATGTTTGCTTGGGAAAACACCGTTGAATCGCGAAACAATTTGCTTTGATGCGGCATGTAAGTTGCGTGCTCGCGAATAATAGCCTAAACCTTGCCAGAGCTTCATAACCTCTTGTTCCGACACGGCGGCAAGCGATTCAACATCGGGAAAGTGCCGCATAAAACGCAAGAAATAATCCATTCCCTGCTCAACGCGCGTTTGCTGCAAAATGATTTCCGAAATCCATATTGTATAGGCATCCGATGTTTCGCGCCATGGAAGTTGACGCCTGTTTTCGTCATACCATCGCTGTAGAATCTCGCTGATAATTATGTTTTTATCTCCATGTGTCATGTCTACGTAGCATTTATTTTTATGCAAAACTACGTTAAAAAGTTTTTTTAAGAAGAAAAAAAACAAAAAAAAATGATTTTACGCATGATTTATTTTCTTGCGTGATAAAAAAGCTATATATTTGCATTCCAAAATTTTACTATTAACAATCTAACTATATATTAAAATGACAAAGGCAGATATTGTAAACGAAATTGCAAAACAAACAGGTCTAGACAAAGCTTCTGTTCTTGCAACGATTGAATCTTTTATGGATGTTGTAAAAGACTCATTATCAAACAAAGAAAATGTTTATTTGCGTGGCTTTGGTAGCTTCATTGTGAAAAGAAGAGCGCAAAAAACGGCAAGAAACATTTCAAAAAACACCACAATCATTATCCCCGAACACGATATACCGGCGTTTAAGCCTTCAAAAACGTTTGTGGTACAAGTTAAAGATAAAAAGTGATTAATTTTAAAAATAGAAATTCATGCCAAGTGGAAAAAAAAGGAAAAGGCATAAAATGTCTGTTCACAAAAGAAAGAAAAGGCTAAGAAAAAATAGGCACAAGAAGAAAAAATAGCTTATTAAACCAGTAAAGCCCAAAAACATGGAGAACAAACTTAATTAATGCCATTATTTAAGTTTGTTCTTTCTGTATAAAAGGTGCTGTTCGTGAGAATTTCACCTACAATTACGAAAAAGGTATAAACAATTAAAATAACAAAAAATAAAACATTGTGATAAGCGAACTTGTAGTAGATGTTCAACAAAAAGATATCACGATTGCCGTTCTAGAAGATAAAAGATTGGTAGAACTGCAAAAGGAAGCACAGAATGAATCTTTCTCTGTTGGAAACATCTATTTAGGTCGGGTAAAAAAATTGATGCCCGCCCTGAATGCCGCATTTGTCGATGTGGGACATAAAAAGGACGCTTTTCTTCACTATTTAGATTTAGGAGTTGAGTTCGGTTCTATTCAACAATTTCAAAAACTGATCGAAGAAAAAAAGAAGATTCCACAGATTCAGAAAATCAAACTCCAACCGGATATTGACAAAGAGGGAACCATCTCGGATTTGTTGAAAGTGGGACAGCAGGTGATTGTTCAGATTGCCAAAGAGCCGATTTCAACCAAAGGTCCCCGCCTAACGGCAGAAATATCGTTTGCGGGACGATTCATGGTACTCATTCCTTTTATCAACAAAGTATCGGTATCGCAAAAGATAAAATCACGCGAAGAGCGTGCACGACTCAGGCAATTGGTGCAAAGCATCAAACCGAAAAACTATGGAATCATCATCCGCACCAATGCCGAAGGAAAAAGAGTCGCAGAGCTTGATGCCGAGTTGAAAATATTGGTCAAAAGATGGGAGGATAGCATTGAGAAAATATTGAAACCCAAAACGCCCTCGCTCATCTTTGAAGAGACAGGACGCACCGTTGTCCTATTGCGCGACATCTTTAACCCTTCGTTTGGACAAATACATGTGAACGATAAAAGCGTATATCGGCAAATTTCCGAATATGTGCAAGTGATTGCCCCTGACAAGAAAAACATTGTCAAACAATATTCCGGAGCGTTGCCCATTTTGGATAACTTTGGGATAACCAAGCAGATAAAATCGTCTTTTGGTAAAACCGTCACATTCAAAAACGGAGCCTATCTTATCATTGAACATACCGAAGCGTTGCATGTTATTGATGTGAACAGCGGCAACCGAAATCGCTCAAAGCAAAAACAAGAGGATAGTGCTTTTGATGTCAACATCGCGGCTGCCGAAGAAATTGCGCGACAATTACGCTTGCGTGATATGGGCGGAATTATCGTAATCGATTTTATTGATATGCACAGTGGCGAACATCGCAGCAAACTGCTGGCAAAAATGCAGGAGTTTATGTCGCAAGACAGAGCCCGACACAACATATTGCCTTTAAGCAAATTTGGACTGATGCAAATTACCCGCCAACGCGTACGTCCCGAAATGGAAATGGCTACAAGCGAAGTATGCCCGACTTGTTTCGGAAAAGGCAAAATAAAATCGTCGATTCTATTTACCGACACCCTCGAAGGAAAGATAGACTACTTAGCAAACAAGCTAAAAGTGAAGAAATTCAGTCTGCATATTCATCCGTATATTGCGGCATACACACAACAAGGATTGTTTTCGTTGAAATACAAATGGAGAAAAAAATATGGTGTATCCATGAAAATTATTCCCGACCAAAGCTTGGGATTCTTGCAGTATATTTTTTACGACAGAGATAAAAACGAGATCGATCTGAAAGAAGAAGTGGAAATGAAATAGATGTATTTTTACCCGCTGTAAGAATATGTGAAATTAGGTGAACCGATATTATGTAGATGGTATCGGTTCTTTGTTCATATTTAGTTTCTTATTTCGGTTCAATCGAAAACAGATGGTCTGTATTAATTAATAAATTAAGAAAATGATGAAAAAAATTCTCTTTACGCTCTTGTTGTCGCTAATCTTTTTGAGCGGCCAACTCTATTCACAAAGTCCGAACGCAACGATTCCGATTATTCCCGAACCGGTATCGATTACACAAAAAAACGGATTTTATGAACTGCCCGAAACCATACATATCGTGGCACCTTTGGACAAAGAAACGGCATTTACGTGTGAGTTTTTGGCACGAAAACTCTCAACAGCACCCGGCAAAAAGGTCGAAGTCAAAAACGCTTCTTCTCGTGCCGATATCGAGCTGATACTAAATAACGCATTTGATTCTTCTATTCAGGATGAAGGATATACGCTCTCAGTTACATCCCATAAAATAACCATAAAAGCGAATAAACCGGCAGGTCTGTTTTATGGCGTGCAATCTCTTCTTCAACTTTTTCCCGCTGCTATTGAAAGTGCAAAAAACGAAGCGGATGTATTGTGGCAAGTTCCTTGTGTTGACGTTGTTGATTATCCACGGGTTGGTTGGCGCGGTCTGATGTTGGATGTGTCGCGTCACTTCTTCACCGTAGATGAGGTGAAGCAATATATTGATAATATGGTGAAATATAAATTCAATATGCTACACTGGCATCTCACCGATGATGAAGGTTGGAGAATCGAGATAAAAAGTTTGCCAAAACTAACGGAAGTGGGGGCATGGCGAGTGGAAAAGATCGGAACATTCAACGAGTTTTCCGCTCCACTTCCGGATGAACCAAAAAATTATGGCGGTTTCTATACACACGAAGATATTCGTGAAATTGTTCGCTATGCTCAAGAGCGTTTTGTGCAGGTTATGCCTGAAATTGATGTGCCGGGACACAGCCTTGCCGTTATCGCTTCTTATCCGGAACTTTCGTGTACACCGGGAGCGGAAAAGTATAATGTAAGAGCCGGTGAGCCATTCCTCGATTGGTCGCAAGGAGCACCACCCATTGCAATGATTGACAATACGCTTTGCCCTGCCAATGAAAAAGTGTACGAATTTATGGACAAGGTGATTACTGAAGTTGCACAGCTTTTTCCATTTGAATATATTCATACCGGTGGAGACGAAGCTCCTCATAATTTCTGGGAAAAAAGTCCGCAAGTAAAAGCTTTGATGGCGCGAGAAGGACTAAAAAGCATGCCTCAAGTGCAATCTTACTTTGGAAAACGTCTTGAAAAAATAATCCTCTCAAAAGGGAAAAAGATGATGGGGTGGGACGAAATATTAGAAGGTGGAATCACGCCCTCAACAGCACTGATGAGTTGGCGCGGAATTGAACATGGCATCAAGGCGTCACAATCGAATCATTTTGTGGTAATGAGTCCCAACAACTATGTGTACATTGATTTAATGCAAGGAGACATCTCTACTGAGGCACCCGTATATTCTTCGTTACGACTGAATCAAACGTATAAATTCGATCCAATCCCGGAAGGTGCCAACGCGGCGTATGTTTTGGGAGGACAAGCCAATTTGTGGACAGAACAGGTTTACAACATTCGACAAGCTGAATACATGACATGGCCACGTGGTTTTGCCGTTGCCGAGTCGGTGTGGTCGCCCAAGGAGCGTAAAGATTGGAATCGTTTTGTGGCTAAAACCGAAGAGCACTTCAAGCGTTTCGATTATGCGCAAACGAAATATTCGCCCGCCATGTACGATCCCATCGTGAAAGTAACAAAAGAGGGTGAACGCTATTATGTGGAATTGACTACCGAAATTGACGGATTGGAAATCTATACAAGTTTTGACAACTCTACACCCGATAATTTTTATCCTCAGTACACTCAAAAACAGCCGATTCCAAAGGACGCGTCGATGATGAGAATTATCACATATAGAAATGGTAAACCTATCGGACGCTTGATGTCCATTCCGGTAAAGGATTTGAAAAAAAGAGTTAAGTAATTGATTTGCACAATCGGAATATTATTCCTAACTTTGCGCGGCTTTTAAAAAGCCCCCGTGTGATGGGAAATAAAGAAGCAAATAGGCTTTATTTTGAGTAACACAAACAACTATTTAGAATGAAAACATTTAATTTAAAAGGCGAACTCAGAGAAGAGTTTGGCAAAAAAGCATCAAAATCTTTCCGCGACAAAGGGTTGATACCATGTGTCCTCTATGGCGGTACAGAAAGTGAAAACACGCACTTTTGCGTGCCAAGTAACAAAGTTCATAATCTCATTTATACACCCGAAGTATTCCTGGTAAATCTTGATTTAGATGGAAAAAGCGTGATGGCAATATTGAAGGATGTTCAATTCCATCCCGTAAAAGACACCATTCTTCACATCGATTTTCTACGAGTATTCGCGGATGTTCCGGTTGAAGTTGAAATACCCGTTCGCCTTGAAGGATTGGCTGCAGGTGTGCGTGCAGGTGGTAAATTGTCGCTTGATGCACGCAAGCTTAAAGTGAGAGCTTTGGCGGATAAACTTCCGGAAGAGTTAGTAGTTAACGTAACCGCACTTCGGCTGGGAAAATCCATTCAGGTTGGAGAGCTTAACTTTGAAGGAGTAGAGATACTTAATTCTAAAAACGCTGTTGTTTGTCGAGTACAATTGACTCGCGCGGCACGAGGTGAAGCTGCCAAGCTTGAAGGTGACGAAACGGAAGAAGGAGAAGAAACAGCGAAAACAAGCGAAGCAAAAGAAGAGTCAAAAGAATAAATCGGTTGTTTTAATTCTTTAACCTACATGAAATATTTAATTGTTGGTTTAGGAAATATTGGCGACAAATATCTCAACACTCGCCACAATATAGGTTTTATGGTATTGGACGCTTTAGCCGAAGCGTCCAATACTGCTTTTGAGGATAAGCGATATGGAGCGATAGCCAAGGTGACGCTAAAAAACAAGTCGCTCTTGTTGCTTAAACCCTCTACGTTTGTGAATTTGAGCGGTAACTCCGTCCGTTATTGGTTGCAAAAGGAAAAGATTGAAAACAGTCACCTTTTGGTGATTGTTGACGATTTGTCGTTGCCGCTTGGCACATTGCGCCTAAAACCCAAAGGAGGCGATGCCGGACACAATGGCTTAAAACATATTCAAAGCCTTATTGGCACTAATTATCCGCGATTGCGTGTCGGTATCGGCAGCGATTTTCCGCAAGGGAGACAAGTAGATTATGTGTTGGGGGAGTTTTCCGACGATCAAAAACAAACGCTTGTCTCGCGTATTGACACGGCTCTGGATATCGTGCGTACTTTTTGTCTTGCAGGCATTAATGTGGCGATGAATGAGTACAACAATAAATAAAGACATCGGAGCCGTTTTATAAAATAAATGGTCAAGATTGTTCTCTCTTTTCGATAAGGTAAGGATGGATGAGGTAAGAATAGATAAATGGTTGTGGAGCGTACGTGTCTTTAAAACGCGTACCAACGCTTCCGATGCCTGCAAAAAAGGACGTGTTCTCATTGATGATGTGGCGGTAAAACCCTCGCGCAATATCCGTCGTGGAGAAATAATTCAGGTAAAGAAACCGCCAATCGTTTTCTCTTTTAAAGTGTTGGACCTTACAGAAAAACGCATGGGAGCACAAAAGGTGCCTCAATTTATGGAAAACGTAACTCCGATCGAGCAATATGAGATATTAGAGCTCAACAAAATCAGCGGATTCGTTGATAGGCAACGCGGCAAAGGACGACCCACCAAGAAAGAACGCCGCGACTTAGAGCGGTTTACCAATTCGTTTGATGTCGATTTGGAAGATTTTTAATAAGAGGTGTTTTAACTTTTCGTATGCAAATTAGCCGATAAAAGTTCCCGTTTATCTTTGTTATATTCAGGAACGACAGAAAAACTGTTGTGTTGCAAACAAAAAGAGATGTCTTTTTCGGAATGATTGTTTATCAGACGTTTGTAATGTTCTGTCTCTTTCAGGTATGATGCCACGTCCTCTTTTGCTACATTCCATAGATTGGATGAAATAAAAACGCTGTCACAACAAGTCATTATCTCCTTTTGTGCCGATAGTTTTTCGGCAAACGCGCCCGCAAAAAGCATGTCTTCAACATTGATACGATTGTTCCATCCGGCACAAAGCACCATTATTTTTTTTGCATTTTCTTCAATGCATTTTTGTGCTACAGCATTTATATTGGCAAAGGTCCCAATATAGAGACGTCGGCAATTTGATGCCGTTTCGATGGCTTGTGTGCCGTTGGTTGTGGTAAATACCACCACTCTTCCTCTGACACTATTGCTACTGTAATCAAAAGGTGAATTACCAAAATCAGCGAACGAACATTTGCGCGCATTTCGCTCTGCTCCAACAAGAAAGCCATCCGTTTTATAGCGCTCGGCGGTGGCAATATCCGCCACCGGAATAACTGCATTGGCACCGTTTGCCAACATCGCGCAAAGGGAGGTAGAAGCCCTAAATACATCCACAACAATTACCGTGTCGCTCTTTTCGTAATAGGGATAAAGTGCCGGCGAAGGGCAAACAGCAAGTTGCATGACAAAATCGTTTCAGTTCATTTTCTAGCAAAAAAAGAGAGTACAACAAACGACCGACTAAGTAATATCTATTAGCGGTGTCGTTTGTCGTACCCTGAATGGTTGGTTTACAGCGGATATTGTTCCCGAATCGGATCGTCGTATTGTTCTTGCAGGCGTTTCAACTCGGCTTTCAGCTCTTTCACCACCTCATCGTATTCGGGATTTCCGTACAGGTTTTTCATTTCCTTAGGGTCAGATTGCAAATCAAAAAGTTCCCATTCGTCAATATCGTTGTAGAAATGAATTAATTTGTATCTCTCTGTGCGTACGCCATAGTGACGCTTGACCGCATGTTCGGCCGGATATTCGTAGTAGTGATAATAGAGTGATTTGCGCCAATTTTCGGGTGTTTTAGCGTTTTCTAAAAGCGGTAGCAATGAAACACCTTGTATGTCAGATGGAATTTCAGCACCGGCAATATCCAGCATCGTAGGAGCAAAGTCGATGTTTTGCACCAACTCATCAATCTGTCCTTTTTTCGCGAATTGTTTTGGCAATCGCATCACCAAGGGTGTGCTGAACGACTCTTCGTACATGAATCGTTTGTCGAACCATCCGTGCTCACCCATATAAAATCCTTGGTCAGAAGTGTAAATGATAACGGTATTTTCGAGCATATCATTCTTCTCTAAATAATCCAGCACGCGTCCTACGTTTTCGTCCAGCGACTTCACTGTTTTAGAGTAGTCTTTCATGTAACGCTGATATTTCCATTCAGCAAGTTCTTTTCCTTTCGGGTTGGTTTTGTAAAACTCATCAATAATGGGTTGATAGTGTTTGTCCCATGCCGCTTTTTGTTCCGGATTGAGCCGGGCATATTCACCGTGAATATAGGCATCTGAAAGGCGTGTTTTTACGCCGGGGCGCACCATTTTTAAGTCGTTCACAATGTCCATGTCGTGTTCGCTGGCAATGCTCATCTCCTGTTGCGACGCAGCCACGCGTCCTTTGTAATCATCATAGAAGTTCGAAGGCAACTCAAATGTTTTGTCTTCGTACGCCGTTAAGTGAATGGTATCGGCCATCCAGTTTCGATGTACTGCTTTGTGGTGTAAAAACAGGCAGAATGGTTTTTCTTTGTTTCTCTGATTGTCAAGCCAGTTTAAAGCCAGGTCGGTGGTGATATTGGTCACATATCCTTCATATTTCTTTTTTCCTTCGGGCGTAATGAACCCCGGATTGTAGTAGCTGCCCTGACCGGGTAAAATCTCCCAATGGTCGAAGTGTGTAGGCTGGCTGTCCAAATGCCATTTTCCAATTATTGCCGTTTCGTATCCGGCTTTTTGTAGCAGCTCTTGAACGGTTTGTTGGTTGCCGTCAAACGTGGTATGGTTGTCAAGCTTCCCATTTTTATGACTATGTTTTCCGGTGAGCAGGCAGGCACGGCTGGGACCAGAAATAGAGTTCGCCACAAAAGCGTTGGAGAACAGAACGCCCTCATTCGCGATTCGATCCAGATTGGGCGTTTCTATATGGCGGCGGTCGTAGCAACTCATCATTTGTCGCGTGTGGTCGTCCGTCATAATATAGACGATGTTCAATGGTTTTGCATCGCCTTTTTGTGCCGTTTTATTGCCGCACGAGGCAAAGAGAGCGGCTCCGGCGAGTGGATAAAGTACGTTTGATTTCATTTCGTTTGCATTAAATAGATAATTATCCCTAAAATTACACTTTTTATTTTAGATGGGACGAGTTATTAACTTTATTTAGCAGTTTTCGCTGCATGCTGCACACTTGGAAATTTTATTCTGTTGAAAAATATTCTTCTTGCTTCAAGCGAGTTCGAAGGATTTATTACAACATGTTTTGTTGACGATACCATTCAATCGTTTTTTCTATTCCTTTCGAAAGAGGATGGGAAGCGCGAAAATCGACATCTTTTTGCAAATCAGAGATATCGCATGCCCAATTTCGTTGTTTCATAATATGGTACTTGTCTGTATTAAATGTGGTAACCTTGCCAAATAGTGCCGCCATTTTTTCACTGCAAAACGCGGCACACTTTACGAGGGGTAATGGTATTTTTAGCCGAACAACTCTTTTCTTGCATAGTGAGCGCTGTATCAGCTTATTAAATTCAGCATCGGTATAAAGATCGCCATCAGCAACAAAATATTCTTTTCGATGGATGTTTTTTTTGATGCAGGCGAAAATAACCTCAATCAAATCATCAATATAGATAAATGAAAGCACTTGACGCCTGAAACCGGCACCCACGCTCAATCCTTTTTTTACAGCCTTGATGAGGATAAGATAATCTTTGTCGCGCGGACCATACACTCCCGTTGGACGAAGAATTACATATGGAAAAGCGGGAATGCTCTTGATAAACTGTTCCGCTTTCAGTTTGCTTTTTCCGTAGGCTGTGTTTGGATTCGGAGTCGCGTTGAGTTGCAGTGGTGTATAGTTTTTTTCGTCGCCCATGCCGATAGCGCCGAGCGTACTCATAAAGATGAATGAGTCGGGAACCAAATCCATGGCGATAATGGTTTCCACCAAATTGCGCGTGTGTTCATAATTCACTTTATCGAAATCTGACTTGCTCCGTGCCTTTGTGATGCCCGCGACGTGAACGATATAGTGAAAACGTCCCTCTTTTTGTGTGATGCTTCGCAACTGTTCCGTTAATCTCTCTTTGTCTGAAAAATCGAGCTCTAAAAGATGAACGCGCTCATCTTGCAAGTAGGAGCGACTGCTCGTTTTTCGAATGCCTGCCCATGTCTCATATCCAAGTGCCAATGCCTTTTCCACAGCCCAGCTGCCAATAAATCCGCTTGCTCCCGTAATAAGAATTCGTTTTTTGTCCATGTGAAGCATTTAATTTATACAAAAATAATCATTCCTTATCAATTGCCGTGACGATTTTTATAAAAATGGCGAATTTGCTCTTTTTAATTAACAATCAGCCCACCCTCAGTCCCTCCCCGACACATCGGGACAGGCCCAAAGGGAGGGGAGAAAGAAATCTCCCCTTTGGGGAGAATAAGAGGGGCTAACTTGGAGAAGGGAGCGAGGGGATTTAGAGATTCACCTCCGCGCCCTTTGCGAAAAAACCTTCGCGCTCTTAGCGTGAAAATACCAATTAGGACATGACATATGACAAAAAAACTTATTTTCTACAATAAACCTTAGTAGAAAAAAGGCTCCCACCCCACAACCGACCTTATTAAATAATGAATAATGAAAAACTAAAAGCCTGAAAGGCGATATATCCATAACCGTATGCAAGCGTTTAAGCGCAGCTTACGGATAAAAAGAAACGTAGTAAATG
>JAEZZZ010000120.1 GCA_023418255.1 Bacteroidota bacterium | reverse complement strand
CCCCCTGTTTTTCCTGTGTATATTTGCCGTTTTTCGTATCTTTACAGAGAAAAACCTTGAAAATTATGATAGGAAAATTACCCGAAAAAGGACAACGAGACTTGTTTCGTCCGATGTTGAAAGACTTCATCAATATGAAGCATGAGTTAGTTCTATTGGCAGAAAAAATTGATTGGAACTATTTTGAAGAAGAGTTTTCACCGTTCTATTCAGAGAAAGGCGCTCCGAGTGCGCCCATTCGTCTGATGGTCGGATGCTTGACATTGAGGCATTTGTAAAATCTTGGCGATGAACACATTCCTGAGGTTTGGGTTCGCGATGTCTACTTTCATTATTTTTGTGGAGGAGAGTTCTTTGAGCACGAACTCCCATTCGATCCGAGTGATTTTGTTCATTTCCGTAAACGAGTGGGAGAAGAAGGGATAGAAAAAATATTTGCCTACAGTGTGCGAGTTCACGGAAAAGAAGTCAGCAAAAAATCCAATTTTGTTTTATCGGACACCACCGTTCAGGAAAACAATACGACATTTCCCTCCGATGCGAAGTTGTGCAGAAAGGTGATTGACAAATGCAATGAGATAGCTCAAAAAGGGAGAGCGCATATCAAAAACGGAGAAAAAGGCGTACAAATTAATGCTATGATGGCAGCAACTGCATGGAATTTGAAGAAAATGATGTACATTTGTAGGACGAGAAAATTTTAAAAAGTCAGTACAAATATGATGAATATTGTTATTTTTGGAGCACCCGGTTCAGGCAAAGGCACACAAAGCAATTTAATGATAGATAAATATCATTTGACACATATATCTACCGGCGAAATCCTTCGCAACGAAATAAATGAAGGAACAGCGTTGGGAGAATTGGCAAACTCATACATGACACACGGGAAGTTAGTTCCCGATGATGTTGTGATTAACATGCTGGAAGAGTGGATAATGAAACACAAAAACAATAATGGTTTCATTTTCGACGGATTTCCTCGTACGTTGCCCCAAGGCGAAGCCCTTGATGCGATGCTAAAAAGACATGATACTTCTGTTTCAATTGTTTTGAGTTTAGATGTTCGGGAAGAGGAGTTAATTGAGCGACTGCTCAAAAGAGGCACCATCGAAGGACGTGCCGATGATAACAAGAAGACCATCGAAGCACGGCTTCATGTCTATTACAATCAGACGGCACCATTAAAAGAGTTTTACGAAAAACAGGGAAAATTGAAATCAATCAAAGGAACGGGAGCTGTTGAAGAGATATTTCGTTCCATCGAAACAGAAATTGAGAAGCTAAAATAAATATGACGGAAACAAACTTTGTTGACTATGTAAAAATATTTTGTCGTTCGGGAAAGGGTGGACGAGGTTCTTCCCATTTTCGAAGAGAAAAGTATATTCCCAAAGGCGGCCCTGATGGCGGCGATGGTGGCAATGGCGGCGATATCATTCTACGTGCCAATCGCAACTATTGGACTTTGCTTCACTTGCGTTACGAACGCCATATCTTTGCCGAACATGGCGAGAGCGGAGGGCGCAATCATCGAAGCGGGAAAAAAGGCACCAATTCCATCATCGAGGTACCATGCGGCACCGTTGCTTATGACGCACACACGGGTGAATATTTGTGCGATGTAACTAAACATGACGAAGAGGTCGTTTTACTTAAAGGTGGAAGAGGAGGATTGGGAAATTCTCATTTTAAATCGGCGACTAATCAAGCACCACGTTATTCTCAACCGGGCGAACCTCATGAAGAAAAATGGATTATTCTAGAACTGAAAGTACTTGCTGATGTGGGATTGGTAGGATTTCCCAATGTTGGAAAATCGACATTGCTTTCCGTTCTTTCGGCTGCCAAGCCCAAAATAGGCAACTACCCCTTTACAACACTGAAACCCAATCTTGGCATCGTGAATTATCGTGACGGAAGGTCGTTTGTCATGGCGGATATCCCGGGAATTATCGAAGGAGCCAGCGAAGGAAAAGGCATCGGGCTTCGTTTTTTACGCCACATTGAGCGCAATTCCATTTTGCTGTTTCTTATTCCGGCAGATGCCGACGACATCGTCGCCGAATATGATATTTTAATCAACGAACTAAAACGGTACAACCCCGAACTACTGGACAAACGCATCGTATTGGCAATATCTAAATGCGATATGCTAGACGATGAACTGATGGATGAAATGTCTCTTTATCTGCCTGATATTCCTTATGTTTTCATCTCTTCCATCACGGGAGACGGAATACCGGTCTTGAAAGATTTGCTTTGGCGCGAATTGCAAGCCGACGATTACGTCCCATTGACTGATAAGCGAGACCCACTTGTGCATCGCAATTTGGATATAAGTTCACTCGAGTTTGAACCTGAGGAGGAGATTCCCGAAGATAATGAGGCAGATGCCGATATAGAAGAAGATGGTAATGAGTTTGATGTCGGATATTTTGCATCGATTGAGTAATAAAATTTCTTTTATCAAATGAGGAAGCACTCAATATATCACGGTCTACTCGAATTTGAACGGTTATCAAACATTCCGGGCATCGTTCATTTTTCAACCACACGTCAAGGAGGAGTCAGTCATGGAGAGTTCGAGTCGTTCAATTTGGGAAACTATTCCGACGACGATCCATTGAGTATTTTTGAGAATCGCACCATTTTGGCACTAATGCTTCATGCTCCGCATAAAGCATTCATCGTTCCACACCAACGACACGGAAGCAAAATCGCTGTAATAGATTCCGAATTTTTAAGGCTTAACAAAGCGGCACAAACCGATGCCCTCTTTGGCATAGACGCCACCATAACACAAATTAAAGATCTTTTCCTTTGTGTCAACACTGCCGATTGTGTTCCCATTCTCTTGTTTGATATAAATAAAAAAGCTATTGCTGCTATTCATGCCGGTTGGCGTGGAACGGTTCAGCACATTGTTGAAAAAACGTTGCGGAAGATGACGCGTCATTATGGCACTGCGCCATCCGATATAATTGCCGGAATTGGCCCCGCCATTTCTATGAAGCATTACGAAGTGGGCAATGATGTGGAACAAGCTTTTGCCGAAAATGGATTTGACCTTTCACCCACCTCGACACGAAACGCCAAAAGCGGCAAGCTACATATCGATTTAAAAGGAATCAACAGGCAAGAACTGTTGCGATTG
The DNA here is from genome assembly GCA_023418255.1 of Bacteroidota bacterium. Classification (GTDB taxonomy): domain Bacteria; phylum Bacteroidota; class Bacteroidia; order Bacteroidales; family Dysgonomonadaceae; genus JAEZZZ01. Next base: position 11,390 of record JAEZZZ010000120.1, on the reverse strand, counting down.
GGCGTACCATCTGAAAATATAGAAACGGCCGATTTATGTACTTTCGAAAATCCCGATTTATTCTTTTCGGCACGCAGACAAGGCGTGCATTCGGGTAGAATGCTGACCGGAATCATGCTGTCGGATAGAAGTTTGTGTGAAATAGAAGAGGCATTGCCCTTTCGCAATGCCCCTTGTAGATATTAAATGCTATGAATGAATTTAATTAATATCGCTTGCTTACCACTTCCCAGTCAATGATATCCCACAATGCTTTCAAGTGATCGGCACGACGATTTTGGTAATCCAAATAGTAGGAGTGTTCCCAGACATCAAAACCCAAGATAGGAACCAATCCTTTTTTTACCGGATTGCCGGCGTTGCTCTCTTTTTCGATATGAAGTTTTCCGTTATTATCTTTTGCCAACCACACCCAACCGGAACCAAACAAAGATGTTCCGGCAGTGTTAAACTCTTCTTTAAATTTATCAAACGATCCAAATTGTTTCTCAATAGCTTCCGCTAATTTACCTTGAGGTTTGCCTCCACCTTTGGATTTAAACGACGTGAAATAAAGATTGTGATTGAGTGTTTGTCCGGCATTATTAAAAATAGCACCATCGCTCTCTTTCACGATTGTTTCCAAATCGGCATTTTCAAATTTCGTTCCTACAACCAATTTATTTAAATTGTCCACATACGCTTGATGGTGTTTTCCGTAGTGGAGTTCGATTGTTTGTTTTCCTATTACCGGCTCTAACGCATCGGTTTCATAAGGTAATGCTACTTTTTTAAATTCCATAATGTGTCTTTTAAAGTGGTTTTTAATCGTAATCTCAATCATTATAACGAAAATCACCGAAAAAAGTTCGAAAAAGAAAAGCGAATGAAAGTTCTTTAACAGAAGACAAACTTATTTATGAAATATTCTTGTTATAGACACTATAAACAAAAAAAGTGTCTCTACAGGTGAGACACTTCAAAAGTTTTATCAGATATTTTCTATTTTGTCAGATCATTTTTATTTTCAGCCCCATCTGTCGAATTTTCCGACACAGGATGTGGCGGCGGTACCACTTCATCAACTTGGGGTGAAAAAGCAATAGAGGGTTTGGAACCGGAACCGTTATTTTCTTCGACCGTTTCAGTCGGCTGCCCTTCTTCTTTTTTTCCATTGCTCTCTCTGTTGTATTCCAAAATTTCCTGCGAACGCGAAACCCATGGACGCTTGCCAAAAATCTTTTCTAAGTCATGTGCAAAGATAATCTCATCTTCGGTAAGAATTTTTGCCAATTGCGCATGCCCCTCAGCATGTTTGCTAAGCACCTCTTTGGCGCGGACATATTGTTCGCCAATCATCTTTTTGACCTCGACATCAATCAGTTGCGCAGTGGATTCACTAAACGGTTTGGTAAATGAATATTCTTGACCCGACGAATCGTAATAGGAAAGATTGGGCAATTTTTCACTCATTCCCATGTAGGTAATCATAGCGTATGCCTGTTTGGTCACACGTTCCAAATCGTTCATCGCGCCCGAAGAAATTTCGCCGATGAAGAGTTCTTCCGCTGCGCGTCCACCTAATAGCGTACACATCTCGTCGAGCATCTGCTCTTTGGTGGTAATTTGTCGCTCTTCGGGTAAATACCAGGCGGCACCGAGAGCCTTCCCACGCGGCACAATAGTTACTTTCACCAAAGGATTGGCATGTTCCAAAAACCAGCTGATGGTGGCATGTCCTGCTTCGTGAACGGCAATTGCTTTTTTCTCATCTTGTGTGATGATTTTATTTTTCTTTTCAAGTCCGCCCACAATTCTATCTACGGCGTTCATGAAGTCCTCTTGTGTGACAAACTTCTTTTTCATTCGTGCCGCAATCAATGCCGCTTCGTTACATACATTGGCGATGTCTGCACCTGAAAATCCGGGTGTTTGACGCGACAAAAATTCAACATCCACCGATTCGTCTATTTTAATAGGACGCAAATGCACCTTGAATATCTCTTTTCGGTCGTTTAAGTCGGGAAGTTCGATATAAATTTGTCTATCGAAACGTCCGGCTCGCAAGAGTGCTTTGTCAAGGACATCGACACGGTTTGTTGCTGCCAAGATGATAACGCCACTGTTGGAACCAAAGCCGTCCATCTCTGTTAGAAGCTGGTTCAGCGTATTTTCGCGCTCGTCGTTTGAGCCAAAGTTCACGTTCTTGCCACGTGCACGTCCTACGGCATCAATTTCGTCGATAAAAACAATGCAAGGAGCTTTTTCCTTGGCTTGGCGGAACAAATCGCGTACGCGTGAAGCACCCACGCCAACAAACATCTCCACAAAATCGGAACCGGAAATAGAAAAGAAAGGAACATTTGCCTCACCTGCCACGGCTTTGGCAAGAAGCGTTTTCCCCGTGCCGGGGGGGCCAACGAGCAATGCTCCTTTTGGAATTTTTCCTCCCAAATTAGTGTAATTTGCGGGATGCTTCAGAAACTCTACAATCTCTTGTACCTCTTCTTTGGCTTCGGAAAGTCCTGCCACATCTTTAAAAGAGACTTTTATACCGGCGCTTTTATCGAAAAGCTGTGCTTTTGCCTTGCCAACATTAAACACACCACCGGCACCTCCCCCACCACCTTGCATTCGCCGCATAATCCATATCCAAAAGATAATGAGCAAAATAAACGGGCCAATAGTTATCAGAAGTCCCCAAAACTCCGATGAATCATCGAAGCTTACTTTTATGTTGTAATCTTTTTCATCTTTTATTTTGTCGATAAATTCCGAAGCTCCTTGTGTTGATGGAATTTTGACGCTAATAAATGGATTTTTTACCATCCTGTCGGCATCTCTCGTAAAAACTTCGCCAACGAATTTTTCTCGTATTTTGGCTTTGGCGGTGTTCTTATTGTTGAAAATCACGATGCTCTCGACATAATCGTTAGAAACATATTCTTGAAAGTCAGACCATAGTACCTCTTTTTCTGTGGTGTTGTTCCCAAAGAAGTACATGCTGATGAGAGCAATAAACAAGATGAGATAAAACCAATAGAAATTGAAAGGTTGTTTTGATTTTTTGTTGTTCAATTTTGGCCGTAAAGGCGGCATTTTTTTATTTTTATTCTCCATTTAATAATTGAATCTTGCTTTAATACGTTCAGTGATATAATGTAACAATTTTATGTGGAATAAGTTTTTGAAGTATCTTAAATAAATCGCCATCTCTGATTTATTCAGACAGGATAAACATTACGCTCATCGAAATAAGAACCTCTCTATTCCTGCTTATTCAATAGATGAAATACTATCTGTTTTGGCATCTTCCCACAGGTTGTCTATGTTGTAAAAGCTACGTAACTCGGGCAAAAAGATATGTACCATAATATCTCCATAGTCGATGCCAATCCATTCGGCATTTTGTTGTCCCTGTATTTTAATGGGGCGTTCGTTCGTGTTTTTTCTGACAATCTCTTCAACCGATTCCGCCAATGCTGATACTTGTGTTGGTGTGTTGCCTTCGCAAATGACAAAATAGTCGCAAATGGCGCCGGGCAACTCTTTTAAATAGATGGTGGTTATTTTTGTCCCCTTTTTTTCTTGTATTCCTTCTATAATGCTGTTTAATAATTTGTTTTTATCTTTCATTCGCAATTTTGATGAGTTTGTCCACAAAGATAGTTTGTTTTTCTTAATTTAAAAACGCATGCTAACACTTTTTGTTTTGTGAATTAGTAATTTATGTAAAAAAAGAGTATAACACAAAAATGCCTGAACTCCATTGCTCAGGCATTGTATTGAGATGAATTAATTCGTTACAACGTGGTTAGTTTGATGTTTCTCCAAAGCACTTTGATGCCACCGCCATCATGAATTTGCAGAGCGATACGCCCCTGTCCTTTCCCAATTTTCGTGTCGGTGAAATCAACCATTTCTTCTTCATTAAGCCATGTTTTCACATTATCGTCTTTCACGCGGATGCGTAAAGTGTTCCATTCTCCCTCCTTCAATATCTTCTCTTTTTCATCGGGAATCTGTACGAGCCATCCACGTCCATATGACTCATAAATTCCGCCTGTGTCCATCCCTTTGGGAGCCACTTCCACTTGCCAGCCATTGACAATCACGCCCGGTTCGATAAATGAGCGAAAGAACACACCGGAATTACCATCTTTTTGCTGATTAAATTCCAATGTTAATTCAAAATTGTCATAATATTCACGTGTTGCCAAGTAACCATATTTTTTATCGGGTCCGCTTTCGCAAACCAGTAATCCATCTTTTACGTACCATTTTTCCGTGCCATAAGCTTCCCAGCCTGTGAGATCGGTTCCGTTGAAAAGTGAAATCTCTCTGTTTTTGCGTGGTAACTCTTTTATCTTAATGTTTCGGAACCACGCTGCCGAGCCATGGTCTTGTAGACAGATAACTCCTTTTTTTGCCAAACCATATTCGGGCGCGTTTGTCCATTTGCCACTATTTTTTCGTTTGAACCAATCGTCGGTCCACGCTTCAAATTCCACCACTTTTTCTCCATTGAGCCAGTGTTCCACATGTCCGTTATCAAATACAATTTTGGATGAGTTCCATTGTCCGGCAGGACGAATAATCAGCTTAGAGGTATCCGGAATGTGCATGGCATAGTCAGCGGCCGTTTTTTGCCATTCTTCCAAAGGTTCGGGAAATCCCAAGTTATCAATCAGTTGATATTCCGGCCCGGTAATATAGGGAACCGCGAATTTAGGATTTTCAACCACATGATACAATACGCCGCTATTGCCTCCGTCGGCAATTTTCCAATCCCACGAAAGCACGAAATTCTCGTACATTCGGTCAGTAACGATGTAACCATGCTCGTCGGCACCAGAGCCTTTTGCTTGAATCATGCCATCTTCAACAAACCAAGGTGCGGTGAGTGAATCACCATTGTAATCGCGCCAACCATTCAGCGTTTCGCCATCAAAAAGAAGTTGCCAGCCGTCGGATTTCTCTTGCTCTGTGAGTATATTGTGCTGCTCTTTGGGCTTACAACAGGTCATGCCCAGTAAAAGGGATACAACTCCCAAAAGTAATTTTTCTTGTGTCATGATGATTTGCTTTTTTCTAAATATATGATCATTTAAGTTTTGCAAATTTACATGTTTTTATTTGAACTTCTACATCAAAACCGAAGCAAAAACAAATGTTATTGAATTTATAAGGGAATGGATAACTATATGTTGGAATAGAGATCAATCTCTAAAAAAACAAAACCACATGCAGCAATTTCTAAATTTACGATTTATTTCAAATCTATTGTAAAGCTACAAAAGCTTAAAGTTTTTTCGATGATGTGGTGTTGCACCGTAGTCTCTTATCGCCTCTCGATGCTGTTTCGTGGGATATCCTTTATTCTTTATCCACTGATAATCGGGGTATTCCCGGTGCAGTTCCTCCATGTATTCATCCCTATGTGTTTTCGCCAAGATGGATGCCGCGGCAATGGATAAAAAGGTCGCATCGCCTTTTATAACACAGGTGTGGGGAATTTTCAGAAATGGCTTAAAGTGATTTCCATCCACTAAAATATGCTCGGGGGAATGCTTTAGTTTTTTTAGTGCTTTATGCATCGCTTTGATGGAAGCCTGCAAAATGTTTATCTCTTCAATTTCTTGTACGGAACAACTGGCAACAGCATAGTCAAGGGCATTTTCTTCTATTATCAGGCGAAGTGCATTACGCTGTTTCTCGGTGAGCTGTTTCGAATCGTTCAGTTGCGGGCATTGTAAGTGGGGCGGCAAAATAACCGCTGCCGCGAATACCGGTCCGGCGATGCATCCTCTGCCGGCTTCATCGCAACCAACTTCTATATGCTTGGCATGCATATAAGGCAATAAACCGTGTGATTCGTTTTTTATTTTCATGGGTTGTGAAAGTCTGTTTTTGAGCATCGCTTCATATTTTCGACAACACCGGCTATTTTAATATGATATCTAATTGATTGTCTTGTGGCGGCAAATCAAGTTGGAACTGATTAAAATCGACACTTTCTTCGTCTTGCTGTAGCAAAAAAGCAAATTGCTGAATCTTTTCGCGCAACTCATCATCCGGTTTTTCATCTCCGGCAGCGTGCATCACGGCAATGCGGGCAAGGATATCGATAAGCGTTCGCGACGTTTCATCGGGAATGGGTAACGGTATTGTTCTCAATTTTGAACGGACAACTTTGCGAGCCTTCTCTTCGAGTTTTTTCTCATAGACAGCTTGCAAAGCAGGCACTTGACTAATCTGCTCAATGACATACGATTGAATGTTCATTTTTTTTCCTTGTACCGTTACAATCCGATATGGAAATGGGTAGTGCGCCAAACTTCCCGTTTCAATATCACACAAAACATTTTGTTTGTCAGATGTAAAACGGGTAATATCGTTGGCATGAAAATGTCCGGTAAAGACAACCTGCAACCCTTCATCGGCAAGTATTCGCGCGTTTTTCTGCCAATTTTCTACAACATAATTCGGGAAAAAGGTTGCTTGATATGGAATATGTTCAACCAATCCGTGGTGCATCATGGCAACTACGGAAATGTTTTTTTCTTTGGCTCTGCGCAACATATCGCGACACCACGATAATGTTTCGGGCAAAATGCGTCCTCCCGAAATGGAAGATGCCGTATGCTCTGCATATCGGTTGGTGTCAATCGCCAAAAGCCATAAAGAGTCGGTTACGGGAACTAAATAGCTGAGCGACGCGCTGTCGCGCTTAATGGCTTCGCCATAGCCAAACGGCGCATAAAGCGTGGCAAATTCTTCTGCCGAAATGGTCGCTGTGGCAACCGCTTTTTCGCCGATATACGCTTTCGCGTCCGGAACATTAATGTCGTGATTTCCGGGCACTACAAAAACTCGGATTCCGCTTTGTTGCAGTTTGGTCAGCTTCTGAATAAACTCCAAATGGCTTGCTTTTTCGCCGTGATTGGTTATGTCTCCGGAAATGAAAAGAATATCCACCTTTTTTTGCTCTATCTGCAACAAAGCGGAATCAAGCACCTCGTGCAGATGTTCCACATTTCTCCCGGTTGCGTTTTGGTATGCCGCAAGCGCGTCTCCCTTTTTGGCAAGCGAAGTCGCAAGATAATGCACATCACTGATTACAGCAATTTTTATGGGTTCGGACGGAAACAAAAAGCATATAAAAACGAAATAAAAAACAACGGTCAGGTGTAATTCTTTTTTAGTCATTTTACAATGCTATTTTTGTTGATAAAGTTTTATATGATGAAACGCGTTTAAAGGCGCTGACGCGGCTTGTTTGGAAACGTTGAGTCAATTGTGCAGCATGCGCTCAATTTCTTCTATTTCGGCACGGAAATGCTTGTCTACCTCCGTTAAATCGCGAACCGTATTGCAAGCATGCAGTACCGTCGCGTGATTCCTGTTGCCAATCAACACGCCAATTTTTGAAAGCGACAGTTCAGTATGTTTTTTTATGAAATACATAGTTACTTGACGTGCTTGTACAATTTCGCGTTTTCTTGATGCCGATTGAATCAGTTCTTGATTGATATTAAAGAATTTAGAAACTGTTTCTTGAATTTTTTTTGCAGTGATTCGTTTTTTCTCAAAACGGATGCTTTGCTCCAACACTCGCCGTGCGAGTGTCATATCCACCTCACGGTTGTTGATAACAGAATGCACCATCAGCGAAGCGATAATTCCCTCAAGGTCTCGCACGTTGTCGGTGATGTTTTCGGCAAGAAAATCGACCACTTCGCCAGGAATGGATAATCCGTCGGATATGATTTTGTGTCGAAGAATATTTTTTCTCAACTCCTTGTCCGGACGTTCCAGTTGGGTTGTCAAGCCCCACTTAAAACGGGTGAGCAGCCGTTCTTCAACTCCTTTCATATCTTTTGGCGCGCAGTCTGATGTCATTATCAACTGCTTGTTGTTCAGATGCAAGTGGTTGAATATGTGGAAAAAGGTGTTTTGTGTTTTTTCCAATCCCGAGAACTCATAAATGTCATCAATCAACAGCACATCAATGCTTTGATAAAAGTTGATAAAGTCGTTGATCGTATTGAATCGGCGGGCGTCGGTAAATTGCACTTTAAAAAGATGGGCCGAAACGTATAATATTTTCTTTTCGGGATACAATTCGCTAATTTTTGAACCGATTGCATGGCACAAATGCGTCTTGCCGACACCTGAATTTCCATATATAAAAAGCGGATTAAATGCCGTTTTTGCAGGATTCATCGCTACCGCTTCGGCGGCTGTTCGTGCCAATCGGTTACTTTCGCCCTCAATGAAATTGTTGAACGTATATTTGGAATTTATTTGCGAATCAAATTCTGTTGGTTCCACTCTATCAAAAGGGCTCGGAATTTTTGCCGATATTTTTTTGGCTGCATTGCTTTGGTTTGATGAAGGTTTTGTTTCTCCACGCATTTCGATGGCGGTGTTGGTTTCGGTTTCTACCAAAATGCGGTAATTAAGGATGGTGCCTTCACCTATTTCGCGATAGAGTGTTTTTTGAATTAAATCGATATACTTGTCCTCTAAGTATTCGTAAAAGAACTGACTCGGTACCTGTACCGTGAGCATATTATCCTCATATTTCAGGGGGATAATGGGTGCAAACCATGTATTAAAAGCAACCTCTGAGATGTTGTCTTTTATTACATGCAAACATTTATTCCATAAGTGCCTACAGTTTGTATTCATTGAGTCGTTTTTCGTTGTTCTTTATTCTTATATTTTTGCTTAGAGAGTGCAAAATTTCAAAAAAAAATCGAGAAAAAAAAATGCTGTTTTTATTTGTTTTTTAGGTATAGGCAATAGCTCTTTAATAATCAACAGAATATCAATTTTTATTGGCTGAAAGCTTAGAACAAGCCGGCGTCCATAATCGAACACGCTGATATCCAGTCACATTACACGCGACACTCCTTTTTTAGAGGCAAAAGAATTGCTTAAGATTTTATCATCTATAGGCAATATATCAATGAGTTTAAAGAAAAGATATTTTTACTGCTATTTAGAATGAATCTATATAATAAAATCAGAACAATTTCAATCGAATCGTTAAATATTTTTCCGGATTTTTTCGTATGTCTTGCAGCAATCGAGTTGCCGAATCAATAGTCATATTTAAACTATCGTGCAGTTGTGTGTCCGATAGTAGTTTACCTAATGAATTGTCGGTGCTTTGAATTTTTTGTGACACTTTTTTCAAATTATCGACTGTTTCATCGATACTCGCAAGGGTTTTCTCTAAATCTATTGACGAAATTTGACCGCTTATCTTTTTTAAATCGGCTGACACCATGGACAGATTTCCGGTTATCGGTGGAACATCATGCTTCAGTTGTTCAGTAATACTACTCAAACTTTTGGAAGAGATTTCCAATTGCCGTACGGTTGACTCAACACCTTCGATCGAAGCCCCCCATGCCGGGCTTTGCATTAGTTTTTTCAACGAAACAACAGCCGAATCAATATTCATTAAGATTGCATCAGCTTTGGGAACAATGTTTGCAGCACCATCCATCATGCCCACTTTTCGTGATCCAATTAATGTGTCTCCAGGATTGTAATATGCTCCTGCATCTTTACTCATCAACAGGCTCACCGAAGCTCCCCCCAGAAGATCAGGACCAAACTCAACCGTTGTTCCCAAAGGGACTTGAAATCCTTTGTTCAAGTTCATATCCACCGCAAATTCTAAAGGTTCGGGACGAATCATTTTTATGGAATTAACCAATCCCACTTTATATCCTTTTACATATACAGGCGAAGAAACAAGCAAGCCACTCACATCATTAAAAACAGCTACATAGGTATTTTTCTTTTTAAAAATGTTTACACCTTTCAGGAAATTAATTCCAAAATAGATCATAACCAAGCTGATCAGAAAAGCGATCCCGATCATGGCGTTTTTGCTGATTTTTGTTTTTGTCTTCATACGTTATCGTTTCAAGAAGGATTATTTTATTCGTTTACCGTCTTTATACTCTATTATAAAGGCGTCTCTAAAATTTTTTCGCACCTGTCGCAGTATCTCCTCAATCTCACGCTTATCGGTTGTACTGCCGTAGGTGTATTTGTATAACCGACCAACTCGATAATGAGAAACGGGAGTAAGCCCTTTGAACGCCGAAGAATTGGGAGCATAATATTTTGACGAAGTCAAAAACTGCACACGATATTCAACTCGCCCACGGCTACTTACAGTCGCACCATCGGATAATGATTGTGGTTGGTCGATGGAGTTGCTTATTTTGTCTTTCGTGAATACGTAGCTCTTTTTGTCATATTCGCGCTTATACTCTTTAAAGCCTAAGTAAATAGATTTTGCGATGGATTGCTGTCCACTGACAGTTCTGAGGAACTGTTCGTCTTGATGGTTTGTGATGTACCCCAACTCGATTAAAATACTGGGCATGGCCACTTCACGCAAGACCAAAAAACCCGCTTGACGCACATTTCGATTGACACGCTTTGAGTGATGCACCATCTTATTTTGCACCAATGAAGCCAAATAGACACTTTGCTCAAGAAATTGATTTGCCATAAATTCAAAGATAATATAAGACTCCGGCTCGTGAGGATTGAAACCATCATATTTGGTGGAGTAATCATCTTCGTAAAATATAACGGCGTTTTCCGCTTTGGCAACATCTAAGTTGTCTTTGCTACGATGCAGCCCGAGTACAAAAGTTTCTACGCCTTGTGGCGATTTCTTTTTCCGATCCAAGGCATTGCAATGGATTGAAATAAACAGATCGGCATGTGCTTTGTTGGCAATTTCGGCACGTTTGTCAAGTGCCACAAAAACATCCTTTTGACGTGTATATAGAACATTCACGTCGTTGTGATTTTGCTTTATTAGATGCCCAAGTTCTAACGCTACCGGCAGCGTTATCTCTTTTTCCTTAGTGGTTATTCCAACAGCTCCCGAATCTTTTCCTCCATGGCCTGCATCAATAACAACTGTGAATGCCTTTTTTTGTGCCAAAGAGACCTGTATGGGCAAGCATAAAAGAATACATAAAAAGAAAATCCATCGGTATGTTTTCCCATTTATCTGCATCAATCTTGACTCATTTATTATTGTGATTCTTTGCAAAAATAGAGATAAATTTTGTTTTTAGCATAAATAAAAGGAGGAAGAATCAAAAAAAACGTATGATTGCCATTTTTTAACATATTTGGAGGAAGCAAAATGTATTTTCCTTTCTGATACAATGGTTTTAAGTTTCAGCATCTAAATGGATGTCGATATTTTTTTTTAAGAGAAGACAGCCGTACAGATTATTTGTAATTATTGCTGTCCGCTAAAACTATAAAAGTGTAAAATCAGTTGTCTCAATCGCAGATTTTTCGCGATTGAGACTTTCATTTCAGAGAACCAAGCCCCCATCAATCAAAAAGTGAGGGTT
>JAEZZZ010000087.1 GCA_023418255.1 Bacteroidota bacterium | reverse complement strand
TAGATATTGACGCGGCGCAACAAGTACTTGCCGAGCATTGGAAACCTTATCTTGAAAATCTACACGATGTCATGACAGACGCCACCTGTTACGAAACTTTCATGCACTTTCCTACAGATATAAAATTGATGCGAGGGCGTACATATCATACTCATAACCAACATATTAAATTACGAACAGCAACACGTTTAGAAGGCAGTTTTGGCACACAAAAGCGTCATTACTCCCTTCTTAAGGTCAGAGCACGCACACAGGCAATCGGCTTGATGAAATCTGAACATCACAAAATAGAAGAGCTTTTTTTAGTTCTTCTTCCGGATTGTTATGTTTATCGCGTGGAATTTAAGCTGAAAACTGAAAATAAATTAACCGAAAACAAAACCTTCAAAAATATAAAAAGAGCAGGGCTAAAGTGCCTTCTTCTAACCCTTGTGGAAAGATACCGGAATACCTGTCCGAACAAAGCCGCTAACAAGTTATTTGCGTCTCTATGTGGTTTTAAAAGAAAAATCATGTACATTTGTACAACATTAATATTTATGAGAAAAAACGAGGAAAATAGGTATTAAGTGTTAATGGGTATATAAGCCCTCATCTCGACAGAAAATAAAATTATGCAAGAAAAAGAGCATCGTTCAGGATTTGTGAATATTGTGGGAAATCCCAATGTGGGAAAATCTACGCTAATGAACCGTTTGGTAGGAGAAAAACTATCCATCATTACGCCAAAAGCACAAACAACACGCCATCGAATTATGGGAATTGTGAATACACCTGACTGTCAAATTGTATATTCTGACACGCCCGGCATTTTGCGTCCCAACTATAAACTGCAAGAACAGATGCTGCATTTTTCGCTTTCAGCCCTACAAGACGCAGATGTCTTGCTGTATGTTACCGATGTGATCGAAAAATTTGACAAAAACGATACGTTCCTCAACAAAGTTTCTGCACTGGAAATGCCGATAATCCTACTAATAAACAAGATTGATTTGACCTCGCAGAATGAACTTGAAAAGTTGGTAACACAATGGCGCGAACATTTGCCAAAGGCAAAAATTTATCCCATTTCTGCATTAAATAATTTTGGTGTGGACATGTTGGAACAGACTATTAAAGAGTTTCTCCCTCTTTCGCCCCCCTATTTTGAAAAAGACGCTCTGACGGATAAACCGGCACGTTTTTTTGTTACCGAAATCATCCGTGAAAAGGCACTTATGATTTATCAGAAAGAGGTTCCCTATTCAATGGAAGTGGTTGTAGAAGAATTCAAGGAAGAGTCACAAATCATCCGTATTCGCGCCACCATTTTGGTAGAACGAAATACCCAAAAAGGAATTGTCATCGGACACAAAGGCGAACCTCTGAAAAAACTTGGCACACAAGCACGTAAAGATATTGAACGCTTTTTTAGGAAAAAAGTATTTTTGCAACTTTACGTAAAAGTGGAAAAAGATTGGCGCAACCGCGAAAACATGCTCAAAACTTTTGGTTATAAGCTAGATTAGGAAATACCACCAAACTTATTTTAAAACCAATACGCCCAATAAAACATTAAAACGACAAAGAAAAAAAAAGAATATGAGAAATTTAGTAGCCATCGTAGGACGTCCCAATGTGGGTAAATCCACCCTATTTAATCGACTGACACAAAGTCGTCAAGCCATTGTCACAGAAGTGTCGGGCACAACACGCGACCGCCAATATGGCACAGCCACATGGAATGGCGTAGAATTTTCATTGGTGGACACCGGCGGCTGGGTTGAACATTCCGACGACATAATGGAAGACGAGATAAACAAACAAGTGCGCGTCGCCATCGAAGAGTCCGATTTGATCCTTTTTGTTGTGGATGTCATGTCCGGACTTTCGGGAATGGACGAACATGTGGCGCAACTGCTTCGTCGATCGGACAAGCCGGTCGTGGTAGTTGCCAACAAATCCGACAATCATCAATTGGGACATCAATCGGCAGAGTTTTACTCACTTGGTTTAGGCGAACCTTATCCTGTATCGTCCATTAATGGCTCCGGTACCGGCGATTTGCTCGATCATATTCTCACACTATTTGTAAAAGAAAATCGCGAAGAGGAACTTGACAACATTCCAAAATTTGCCGTTGTAGGGCGTCCCAACGTCGGGAAATCCTCTATCGTAAATGCACTGACCGGTGAAGAACGAAGCATCGTCACCGACATTGCGGGAACAACACGCGATGCCATCAACACGCGCTACAATAAATTTGGCATGGATTTTTATCTGATCGATACGGCAGGCATTCGAAAAAAAGGAAAAGTAACAGAAGATTTAGAATACTATTCGGTTATTCGTTCCATACGCGTCATCGAAAATGCCGATGTGTGCGTACTTATGATTGATGCATTGCGAGGTGTTGAAAGCCAAGATCTCAATATCTTCTCGTTGATTCAGAAAAACAAAAAAGGGTTGGTTGTCTTTGTAAACAAATGGGACTTGATTGAGCATAAAGACAATGCTGCAATCAAAATGTACGAAAAACAAATACGCAGCCGCTTTGCGCCATTCACCGACTTCCCCATTATTTTTGGTTCTGCAATTACTAAACAGCGCATTCTCAAAGTGATGGACAAAGCAAAGGAGGTGTATGAAAATCGAAAACGCAAAATAACGACAAGCAAACTCAACGAAATCCTTTTACCCATCATCGAACGCACCCCCCCCCCATCCAACAAAGGAAAGTTTGTTAAAGTAAAATACATTACACAACTGACAAATACGCGCATACCCACGTTTGTCTTTTTCTGCAATTTACCAAAGTGGGTAAAAGAACCCTATCGGCGATTCATAGAGAATAGAATGCGCGAAAAATGGGATTTTTCCGGCACACCTATAGAACTCTATTTTAGAGAAAAATAAGGTTACTTATATTCTGAGGAACAACTGCTACAAATTGCCATATGGAATGTTTTTGACTTCGCAAATTTCGATCAACTTCGTTTTTATTGCCAAAAGTTCGCGATATTTCAGATTTTCCAAATCAATCTTATATTGCTTTTCCTCATTGGTGGTGAAGGACAAATGACTGATTCCCATGCCAATATTAACAACATCTTCCCAAGCGATAATCCCATCGACTTTTTGTTTGGGAATATGAAGCGTAAACTCATCATTTGTGATAATGATAATAGGTTTGGGCTTCCAAACCGTTACACTCAAAAACAATATCGCCGCAACGAGCAAACCTACAATTCCCATGAAAAAGTAAAACTTAAACTCGCCGGTAGTGGCATACAATGTGATGCTCAAAATGGCTGAAACTACAAAAAGGTAAACGGCGGCCACCAATATCAACATTTTTATCTTTTTTGAAACGGTGGGTTGAAAAATTTTCAATTCATTCATTTCTTTCAATTTTTTAGAAATTTTATTATTTTCAATCATTCAAAAAGATTAAATACAGGAAAAAAATCACTATTTTCTCAAGTTTTACCAAATAAATAAGAAAAAACAATGAAATCACAAAAATAATGCGTTAATTTGTATATCATTTTTACCCTACAAAGTAAATACTTTATTTCGGATTTTACTTTGTGCGATAAATATTTTTTTAGATTGGATACGATTCAACACAAAAGTGTTGATGATAAAAAATGAGAGGATATAACCGATGAAGACAAATGAGCCTTTTGAAGACGAAAAAAAAATGACTCATCAGCTAGCTGATGCAGAGAAAAATAACCCCGACAATCTCGTAGAAAAAGATACGCCGGATAAAAAAATAACAGAGCAACCTGAACCGACAAAATCTGTCGAGGGATCTAATCCGGATATGGATGGCGAAAATTTGGATAACACGAAGGAAGTTGTCAGTCAAAAAGAGAAATTGATGGTTCAACACCCCAAAGAGGAAACAACAAAAGGGATGCAACAACCCGATAAGCCGGCGGAAAAACCAACGGAAAACACTTCCGAGAATATGGAAAATGCCGCGAACCCCTATAAAAAATCTGACGAGCAACCCAAAACGTCTGAAGAGACAAAAGATGGCGATAGCCACACGAAAGCGTCAGAAAAAGAATCTTCAGAGAATGCTGATCGTTCAACAGAAGAGGACGACAACCTTGACGAAGATGGAGATTCGTCTATAAAAGCGGAAACCATCGAAGAGATTGTGAGAGAGTTGAAAAAGTTGTCCGAATCAGATTTCCCCAAACGAACCGATGTGAATGTTTTGAAAGAGCTCTTCTACTGTGCTTTGAGGAACGAAACAGAACAACAAAAAGCGGCTTTTATTGCAGATGGAGGAGACGAACTTGATTTTGTAGTCCAAGAAGCGGAGCTTTATATTGAAGGAAAAGAGTTGTTTAAAATCATTAAAGAAAAACGCGCAGCCGTTCTTGCCAAAGAGGAAGCAGAGCGTGAAAGCACCCTCTTAAAAAAACGCGCCATCATTGACAAAATAACAGAACTAATTGACAATCAAGGAATAGGTGATTTCAATAAAGTATATCAGGAATTTCGAAGTTTGCAGCAAGAGTGGAACAAATTAGGACAAGTACCAAAAGCACAATCAAATAGCGTGTGGGAAACCTATCAACGCCAAGTAGAGAAATTTTACGATTTGGTACGCATCAACAACGAATTTCGTGAATATGACTTCAGAAAAAATCTCGAGCTCAAGACCGAACTTTGTGAAATCGCAGAGCGATTGGATGAGGAGCCTGATATTGTGTCGGCATTTCATCAATTGCAAAAGCTTCATCAAGAATGGCGCGAAATTGGACCTGTATCAAGAAAAGACAGAGAGCCCATCTGGGAGCGATTCAAAGAGGCGTCTTCGGTGATAAACAGAAAATATCACGCTCATTTTGAAAAATTGCGAGAAGGAGAAACTGAAAACTTACAACTAAAACAAGAGTTATGCGAAAAACTGGAAGCCATTGACTATAAAAACATAAAAACGCTAAAAGACTGGAACAAACAACTTAAACAAGTGCTTGCGATTCAGGAAGAGTGGCGAAAGATTGGTTTTGTTCCACGCAAGTGGAACAAAAAAATATATGAACGGTATCGTGCCGCGTGTGGACTGTTTTTCAAGAATAAAAAAGAGTTTCACCGAAACAATCGCGAACAAATGGACAAAAATCTTATAAAGAAACTTGAGCTTTGCGAACGTGCCGAAGCGATGAAAGACAGCCAAGACTGGAAAAAAACCACCGAAGATATGATCAACATACAACAAGAGTGGAAAGCCATAGGTCCTGTACCGCGCAAACATACTGACGCCACATGGAAACGCTTTATATCAGCATGCGACCATTTCTTTGAACAGAAAAAAATAAATACCTCAACACAATACGATAAAGAGGTAAAAAACTTAGAAGAGAAACGAACTATCATTGAGAAAATAAACAACATAGACACTTCGGTTAATGCCAACGAATCCCTTAAATTATTGAGAGCACTGGTGGAGGAGTGGTATCAAATTGGTTTTGTGCCTTTCAAAGAGAAAGATGAAATTTATGAGCAGTTCCGAGCTGCAGCCGATGCACAATTCGACCGCCTGAACATTGACAAAGAGGAGCGCCATTTGGAAGATTTCAAAAGCAACCTTGCCAGTTTATCATCGTCGGATAGTGGAAGAAGCCAACTGTTACGCGAACGCGACAAATTGATGCGTCAATACGACCGGATGAAAGCAGAACTACAAACATATGAGAACAATCTCGGATTTTTATCCATCTCTTCAAAAAAAGGAAACTCATTGTTGGATGATATGAACCAGAAAGTAAAAAAAATCAAATCGCAACTGGAACTCATTGTCAAGAAAATTGAAGTGATTGACAAACAACTGTAGTATTGAAAAATTGACGCACACAAATATTATACGAAAAGAGGACAACAAATGGGTTGTCCTTTTTTTATAGAAAAACAGAAAGATGCGATACCCAGTAAAGTCCATAAAATTAGGATGCAAAAAGAACCAAAATATTTCGGCTCTTAATATGGATATTTAGTCTCTCCTTAAAAAGCATCCACCTCCTCTGATTATCAGAAAAATAACCGCTATTTTTCTTGTATATATTTGCCGTTTTTCGTATCTTTACAGAGTAAAACCTTGCAAATTATGATAGGAAAA
>JAEZZZ010000082.1 GCA_023418255.1 Bacteroidota bacterium | reverse complement strand
AAACATAAATGGTATTGGGGTCAAATTTGAGTTTCTCTAAAAGATAGTGGTCGTGTGTTGCGGCACGCGTAAACCAAACCATCTTTGGAACCATTTCATCGACATTAATAACCGTATGCATTTTTATTCCGCCTTTGCGTTTGCCGTTTGCAGGCATTCGTCCTACACACTTGAGGATGTCTTCAAACAAGCTGATGGTGGTGCTGTCAAAGATTTCTATCTGTTTGTTAATTACCTGTTTTATTCGGCTGTCCGAAAACAGATAATGGTATTGTTTGAATAAATCGTTGTAAATACCGGCAAAAACATCCGATGTTCTGCGTTTATTTGCATCCGAAAGGGTGCTGCGGTAGGGAAGGCTGCTTAATTGAAAGTGTTTTGTTTTGCCCGATAATCCAAGCATTGCTCCGGATACTTCACGCAAAGATGTGACTTTTGCAAATACGCCAAAGAGCATACTTATCAAATGGTCTTTAGTTGTGAACTTCTTTATGTATCGGTCGGCATTGTGTTTAATGCTGTTTCGGGTAATAACAGAGTTATCAATCAAAGAAATTAGCTGTCCGAAAACAGATTGTCCGAAAAAATGTGTATTTTTGCTCATTGTAGGTATTTGAGTTATAGAGAACACAAAACTACTAAAAAAGCGTAAGGGATGAAAATTTATTTTTATCCCTGCACTTTGGAGTATTTTTTATCGGACAATAGTGATTTATCATATAAAAATTGCTCAAATGATAAGCAGAGCATCTCCGTATGCGCCAAACCGATATTTCTCTTTGACGGCGACTTTATAGGCATCCATTATGGTTTCGTATCCACCAAAGGCACATGCCATCATCAAGAGTGTTGAGTATGGCAGGTTTAGGTTTGTGATTAACGCGTCGGGAAGTGTAAACTCGTAGGGTGGAAAAATAAACCTATTAGTCCATTCAACTGTGGGCTTCAAATGCCCATCGGTGCTTACGGTGGTTTCTATGGCACGAAGAACGGATGTGCCAACGGCACACACTTTATGTTCATTATCTTTGGCTATATTCACTCTGTCACAAACCTCTTGTGTGATGATGATTTTTTCAGAATCCATTTTATGCTTGGTCAAATCTTCCACATCAATTTTGCGATAGGCTCCCAAACCGTTGTGCAATGTAAGAAATCCATAGTCTATTCCCTTAATCTGAATTCGTTTCATTAGTTCGCGGCTAAAATGCAATCCGGCTGCCGGTGCCACCACAGCTCCTTCTTCTTCGGCAAAGATGTTTTGATATCGCTCTTCGTCTTCCGATTCAGCTTCGCGTTCCAGATATTCAGGGATGGGCGTTTTTCCAATGGAAAATAATAACTTTTTAAACTCATCATAGTCGCCATCATACAAAAATCGCAGCGTTCTCCCTCTGGATGTGGTGTTATCGATCACTTCAGCTACGAGTTCTTCGTTTTCACCAAAATAGAGTTTGTTCCCGATACGTATTTTGCGCGCGGGGTTTACTAGCACGTCCCACAAGTGTTGTTCAGGTTTCAGTTCACGTAGCAAAAAAACCTCAATGCTGGCGCCTGTTTTCTCTTTTTTTCCATATAGACGGGCAGGAAAAACTTTTGTATTATTGAAAAGAAAGAAATCTTTCTCGTCAAAATAATCAAGGATATCTTTAAAAACTCGATGTTCGACCTTACCGCTTTTTCTATTGACGACCATCAGTTTTGACTCATCTCTATGTTTTGCCGGATATTTTGCAATGAGTTCATTCGGCAAATTAAATTTAAATTGGGAAAGTTTCATATATTATTGTAAAATATTGATATACTGACATTTTTGTGGTTACGTATGTTGCGATATGCAAGCCGTAAAAAAGTTGTCCAACTCATCTGTTTTAAGACATTTATCAAGCGTGATATCTCCTACCCTTGTGCGAACTAAACCTGTTAAATGTGCACCGCTGTCAAGCGCTTTTCCAATATCGCGCGCCAAGGCTCGAATGTAGGTGCCTTTGCTGCACACAACTCTTATCTTTATGTCCGGAAGATTGCATGATACAAGCTCAATATCATCTATAACCAATAACTTTGCTTTTAGTTCAACCTCTTGATTATTTCGTGCAAATTCGTAGGCACGTTTGCCATCTACCTTACATGCTGAATAGACAGGCGGCACTTGATGAATCTCTCCAATGAATGATTGCAAGCAGTTTTCAACTGTTTCGGGTGTAATGTGTTTTGTTTCAAATACTCCATCGATTTCTGTTTCTAAATCAAACGACGGTGTGGTAGCTCCCAGACGAATGTCGGCAACATATTCTTTAGTCAGCGTTTGAAGCGACTCTATCTGTTTGGTTTTCTTTCCGGTGCAAAGAATCATAACGCCTGTAGCTAATGGGTCTAGCGTGCCGGCGTGTCCCACTTTTAGTTTTTTGATGCGCAGTCGTCGACACAGTTTTGCTCGCACCACGTTTACCACTCGAAACGATGTCCAATTGAGAGGTTTGTCGATATATAAAATTTCGCCTTCAATAAAATCTCTTTCTTTTTTCTCCATTATCATCTGTTTTGCTATCAACCGAACAATGAGAATAGAAGCGTTGCCAATCCCACAATAGAACAGTACATGGCAAAATAGATAAGTTTTCCTTTGCGTACAATGGATATCATCCATTTACAAGCGATGCAGCCGGATACAAATGCCGCAATGAAACCGGCAATTAAAGAAGCATTTGATATGGATCCGACGAACTCTACGCCTTGTATCATCTTGATACTGTCTAAAAGAGCTTCACCTAAAATGGGTGGAATTACCATCAGAAAAGAGAATTGTGCCAGATTCGTTTTTTTGTTTCCTAACATCAAGCCGGTGGCAATGGTTGAACCGGAGCGTGAAAGCCCGGGAAGAACGGCAAGTGCTTGCGCAATGCCGATGATGAACGCATCAAGTGGACTAATTTTTTCCTTTTCTTTGGGTTTATAATAGTATGAAAAAGCGAGTAAGAGTGCCGTCAAGAGCAACATGCAACCCACAAGCGTTAAGCCCGAAGCAAAAGCCAATTCGACTTTGTCTTTAAAAAAGAAACCTATGATGCCGATGGGAATCATGGAAATAAGGATATTGAACACATAGCGTGTTTCGTCGTTCAACTTAAAGGAGAATAATCCTTTGAAAATCCATGCAATCTCTTTCCATAAGATAACAACGGTACTCAGCACGGTTGCAATATGTACGACGATGGTAAATGTGAGATTTTCTTCCGGTTGAATACCAAACAAAGCCGACCCGATGGCGAGATGTCCGCTACTGCTCACCGGCAAATACTCCGTTAATCCTTGTAAAACACCAAGAATAATCGATTCAATTATGCTCATAAATCAAAAAGAGAATTATTGTTTCGACGTTTCGCTATTTCCATCGTTGGTTTTTGCAGGATAAAGAATTCCTACAATCATCAATACAAAACCTATCAGGCACACAACAGGTGCCACGCGAATGCGACGTGCACTGAAAATATCAGGATTAAAACCTGTTTCGGCAGTAGTCGCCGAGCCACTCATCAGAAGGAATCCGGCGATGATAAACAGTACCGCAACACCACAAATAATCAAATTTATTTTGCTTAATGCAAAGTTTTTTCGTGAAGACATATTTTTTTTATATTTTTTAATTCGCTTTTTTTAAATGTAATACAATCGATCGGCTTTCATTTTCAGATACCGATTTACGGCAAATGCTGCCGCAATGGTTGTGATAATTACTCCCAATACAATAACTATTGCAAAGAGAATAATCAGGTCTTGATTTTTTAAAATGGCATCAAGCCGTACATACTCTTTGCCAAAATAGGTGATTAAAGAAAAAATGATGCCATTTGCAAGCAAGCCGGCAATAATTCCTGTATAAAGACTGTTAATGACAAAAGGCTTGCGAATAAATCCACCGGTAGCTCCAACCAGCTTCATGGTGTGAATTAGAAATCGCTTGGAGTAAACGCTCAAACGAATGGTATTTCGTATCAATGTGAATGATATGAACAGTAAGATTGTGGCTAATCCCAACAGAAGTGTAGTGAGCTTTGATAAATTATTGTTGATGAAGTCAATGGCTTCTTGACGATAGAGCAGATTAGCAACGTTATTTTCTTGGCGCAATTGTTCATCAATCACGCGTATGCTGTCGCTGTTGGCATATTCCGATGTGAGAAAAATCTCAATGCAATCTTGCGCGGGATTATATCCAAGCACCTCTTCGGGGTCGTCGCCCAAGTCTTTGATTATTTGCTGCTTTGCCTCTTCTTTGCTAATAAATCTTGATGATTTCACAAACGGTTTGCTGTCTAAACTTTTTCGCATAGCATTGATTTGGGCGTCGGTGACAGCCTCGTCAAGCATAATGCTAAAACTCATTTTTTCTTTCACATACGAAGAAAAACCTTGTCCCATAAACATGATGAGAATGGTGGTGCCTAGCAGTACCAACACTAACGTTATACTAACTGTGGATGTAATTTTGGCGTTCAAAAAGCGTGCTGTGGAGACTTTTCTTTTTTTGCTCATATCAGACAATACAATTTAGAGGAGTTGCGCATATTTATCATATTATTCAAAAAAGGCGACAAATCAGATGCAAATGTACATGATTTTTCTTTTAAAACCACACGGACAAATAAAAAACTTATCCGCCGCTTTTTGACTTCAAGCCCATTTCTTTTGCTTTTGCCATCATAAATTGATAGGCGGCATCATGTTCATTGGGAATTTCGCCATCAAGGATTGCATCTTTTATGGCAGTTTTCAATATTCCTACCTCGCGTCCTTGTGGCAAATCAAATAAACGCATAATCTCATTGCCATCAATCGGTGGTTGAAAATTACGCACACGATCTTTTTCTTCAATCTCTTTGAGTTTTCTTCGGACGATTTTGAAGTTGTTTAAGAAACGCCGCACTTTATGTGGATTTTTCGATGTGATATCAGCTTCGCAGAGTTTCATTAAATCGTCAATATCATCTCCTGCATCAAAAAGTAAGCGGCGAACGGCCGAATCCGTAACCACATCTTCCACCAGTTGCATAGGACGCATGTGCAACCCCACCAACTTTTGGGTGTATTTCATTTTCTCGTTCATCGGAAGTTTTAATCGTTTAAAGATGGATGGAACCATTTTTTCGCCCAGATAGTCGTGATTGTGAAATGTCCAGCCCAACTTTGGATGCCAACGCTTTGTGCGTGGCTTGCCGATGTCGTGCAACAAAGCTGCCCAACGCAACCAAACGTTGTCGGTGTGGCGCGCAATATTGTCTAATACACTTAGCGTGTGATAGAAATTGTCTTTGTGCCCTACTCCATCTTTTGTTTCAGCTCCTTTTAATGCCACTAACTCGGGAAATATGATATTGAGCATACCCGTTCGCTCTAACAGCACGAACCCTACCGACGGCATGGGTGAGAGTATTATTTTGTTCAATTCGTCGGCAATGCGCTCTTGCGATACAATTTCGAGCCTTTCTTTGTTTCGTTTTATGGCATCGAATGTTTCGGCATGCAAATCAAATCCTAATTGCGAAGCAAAACGAATGCCACGCATCATACGCAAGGGGTCGTCGCTAAAAGTGATGTCGGGATCAAGTGGTGTGCGAATAATCAGGTCTTCAATATCTTGCAATCCGTTGAAAGGATCCAGCAATTCGCCAAATCGCTCGCTGTTAAGACAAAAAGCCATGGCATTAATGGTAAAATCACGCCTTTTTTGGTCGTCTTCCAAAGTGCCATCTTCAACAATGGGTTTGCGCGAATGCCTCATATAAGACTCCTTGCGCGCGCCAACAATCTCAATTTCATACTTTTTGTATTTGATTTGCGCCACACCAAAGTTTTTAAAAACCGAGAGGCGCGCCATTCGTCCCAATTTCTTTGCGATGGTCTCTGCCAACGAAATCCCATTTCCTACGACCACCACATCGATATCGTTAGACGATCGATAGAGGAAAAAATCGCGTACAAATCCGCCAATAACATAGCATTCCAATCCCATTTCGTCAGCCGATTCTGAAATCAGTCTAAAAATGGGGGCACTTATATATTGTTGTATCTCGTCGTGAGATATCTCCATAATACAATGAATTTCTGTTAGAATGTACAAAATTACAATAAATACGCGTTTTAAAGGCAGAAAGGATGAATTTATTTATTACATTTGCCTTTCAAATGGATGTAACATATTTCAAATAACTTGATTATGCGCAAAATATACTTAGGTGGACTTCTCATGTTTTTGATTGTCTGTTTTTGTGGATGCTCACATTCTAAAAAGAAAGCACAGCAGCTTCTGACGATTGCCGAACAAGCCATACAAGAAGGCAACTATCCGTATGCTAAACAAATGATTGACAGCATCAAGGCATCTTATCCAAAAGCTTTTGATGAGCGAAAAAAAGGATTGGAATTGACGCGAACTATTCGACTGTTAGAAAACCGACGTAACATTGCTTATTGCGATTCACTGATTCATATAAAAGAGAAAGAGAAAAAAGAATTGGTGAGTGATTTTCAATATGTAAAAGAGGCAGAGTATGATGAGCTGGGGACATATTATCCTAAAAATTATCTGCCCGAGGTGTCGTTGCAGCAAAGTGGTTTGCGCTCAGGTGTGTCAGAAAAGGGAATGCTTTTTATTGAAAGCGTGTGGTTGGGAGCAAAAATAAATCATCATTGTATAAAAATAATAACTCCCGACGCAGAATATGCCGAAACAAAATCAGTTACCGATGAGGGTTTGAACTACTCATTTACCACACAGCACAATCGCTACGAAATCGTACGCTATACCAAAGAGAACGAGAACGGTGTGGCGGCATTCATTTACGCATTCAATGAACACCCTCTTAATCTTACATTTATCGGTACAAAATCTCACTCAATACCTCTTTCCGTCGCTCAAAAAAAAGCCCTCATCAAATCATTTGAACTTTCAACTCTGCTGCAAGAAATTGAAAAATTAAAATTTGAAAAAGAGAAAAGCGAAACTCTTATTAAATACCTTGAACAGAAGAAATAACAATATTTAATTATACCGCATGTACATCCGACTTTCGATCCTGCATGAAAACGCTTAACATAATTTAACCGGAATTACTAAAATTAACCCACACATTAGCCATTATCTGTGAAAAAATCTATATCTTTGCAATCACAAGTTTTGGTGTTGCTTGTCCACTTGCTTCGGCCAAGCAATGAAAAGGGAATCAGGTGAAAATCCTGAACAGACCCGCTGCTGTGAGAGCCTCCTTCTTCAAAGAAAGGGAGAAGGTGACCGCAAATAGCACTCATACCACTGTTCCGATGTATGGAATGGGAAGGTTTTGCGGAAAAAATAGGTTCGAGTCAGAAGACCTGCCAGAACAAATATAAATGTTTAATAGCTTTCGGGGTATAAGGCTTGATGACGCTTGAAAGAGGGTTTTCCCACAAAATTTTGTGATAAAATCTTATTTTGAATGTACGTAAATCTTTCTCATCCTATCAATTTTATATCCCGTTGTTTTTGTTTAAAGATTAAATGATAAGCAAAAAAACGACATGCTTTATTTTGGCAAGCATAACATGGTATGCGCTTCAGGCGCAATCCCGGCTTGATAGTTTGCAACATTTACCGGAGGTATTGGTAACAGCCAAATCGTACAAAGAAGTGATTCCGGCACAAAAACTGACAGGTGAAGAACTGAAAACGCTCAACAGCTTTTCTGTGGCTGACGCCATTCGTTATTTTTCGGGTATTCAGATTAAAGATTACGGTGGTATCGGTGGACTGAAAACGGTGAATATACGAAGTATGGGCACACATCATGTCGGCGTTTTTTATGATGGCATCCAGCTGGGGAACGCGCAGAACGGGCAGATTGATTTGGGCAAATTCTCGCTGGACAATATCGAAGAAATATCACTTTTTAATGGACAAAAAAGCAGCATCTTTCAACCGGCCAAAGATTTTGGATCCTCCGGCTCAGTTTATTTGCGGTCGCGAACACCTCATTTTGAAGCAAACAAAAAAAGAAACATCAAAGCCGTTCTTAAAACGGGGGCGTTCGACCTTGTCAATCCTTCCATATTGTATGAGCAAAGGTTAAATGAGAATATCAGCGCATCATTCAATGCCGAAGGCATTTCTTCTTCGGGAAAGTATAAGTTTCGCTACAAGCGTGTTTTTCCCGCAACAAAAGAGGTCATGTATGATACCACAGCCATACGCCAAAATGGAGATATAAAATCGTTGCGAGCTGAAGGCGGTCTATACGGCACTCTCGCCAATGGACATTGGAAGTGGAAAACTTATTATTATGACTCCGAGCGAGGCATTCCGGGAGCCATCGTAAATAATGTATTTAAACGCTCACAACGTCAATGGGATAGAAACTTCTTTACACAAGCAACATTTCAGAAAACATTTTCGCCGAAATATGACCTTTTACTGAACGGAAAGTATGCCAACGACTACATGCGCTATCTCAATCCGGACACCACACTGATGCTTATCGACAACACTTTTCGTCAACAAGAGTGGTATTTGTCGGCAGCGAACAAATATACCATTACCGGCAACTGGGACGTTTCGTTATCAACCGACTTTCAATACAACACACTGACATCCGATATGGATGGATTTGTTTTCCCGAAACGCCTTACGGCATTGGTGGCCGCAGCCACCGCGGTCGATTTTGGGAAAGTGAAGATGCAAGCGAGCCTGTTGACAACACTCGTCCGCGAACGCATTGATTCGGGAAACACGCAACGCGACGATTCCGTAAAGGCCGCCCCTAACAAGCGAGAATTAACTCCCGCCCTCTTTCTCTCGTATAAACCGTTCAAAAACAAGAACTTCAACATTAGAGCCTTTTATAAACAAATTTTTCGCATGCCAACTTTTAATGATTTGTACTACACCGATATTGGCAATATAAAACTGCGCCCCGAGTTTACACATCAATATAACCTCGGTTTTCAGTACGATGAAAAGTATCGAACAGGAATACTGAAAGAGTGGCAATTCCAGGCTGACGCCTACTACAACGAAGTAACGGATAAAATCATTGCCGTACCCAAAGGAAGTGGACAGTATCGGTGGATGATGATAAACTTGGGATATGTGGAAATACGCGGTTTGGATGTGGCGACATCGGCAACGCTTGAACCACACAAAGACCTGTTTCTAAACTTAAAGCTAACATACACCTATCAAAAAGCGCAAGATTTTACACGAAGGAAGAATCCGGCACTTGAAAAAGTCACCTATGGCGGGCAAATTCCCTATATCCCTTGGCATAACGGATCGGTCATCGCCGGATTAAGCTATAAAGATTGGCGCCTCAATTACAGCTTTATATATGTCGGCGAACGGTATCATTCATCCGCGAACATTCCTATTGAATATGAGCTCCCTTGGTATACGCACGATATGGCGTTGATAAAAAATATTAAATATAAAAAAACGAACCTGCGTGTAGGACTCGAAATAAACAATATTTTTAGTCAAGACTACGAAGTGGTACTCAACTACCCAATGCCTAAAAGAAACTATAAACTCTCCTTAACCGTTGAATTATGAAGAAAATAACGTATTGCTTTTCACTCCTGGTTTATCTGCTGGTCGGCACGCTGTTTTTCGGCTGCCGAGGAGATGTCGAGATGATTTTGGCGGAAGATATTCTGGTAAGCAATCCCGAGATTATAAAAGGATATAAGGGATTTTACCTGCTAAACGAGGGAAATATGGGGAGCAACAAATCCACCCTCGACTATTACGATTTCGCCACCGGAAAATACAAGAAAAACATCTATGCCGAAGTCAATCCACACGTGCCCAAAGAGCTTGGTGATGTGGGAAATGATATTGGCATCTACAATGGCAAGTTATATGCCGTTATCAACTGCTCCAACAAAATAGAAGTGATGGAAGCCGAAACAGCCAAACGCATTGGTCAGATAGAGATACCCAACTGCCGGTTTATCAAATTTCACAAAGGCTTTGCCTATGTCACATCGTATGCCGGCCCGGTGGTGATTGACCCCAATTACGAACAACTGGGCTACGTGGCAAAGATAAACACGGCCACGCTCGAAGTGATAGATCGCTGCTTAGTTGGCTTTCAGCCCGATGAGTTGGAGATTGTCGACGGAAAAATATATGTCGCAAACTCCGGAGGATATATGGGGGCCGGCGACACCAAAGGCTACGAACGCACCGTTTCGGTGATAGATATCGCCTCGTTTAAAGAAGAAAAACGCATCGATGTGGCATACAATCTGGAACGTATCAAAGCCGATTCGCGCGGCAATCTCTGGGTGAGTTCACGAGGCGACTATAAAGCATTACCCGCTCGCCTCTTTTTTATCGACCGAGAAAAACAAGAAGTGACTGACACCATTCCCATCGCGGCCACAAACTATTGGATCGATGACGACCTACTTTATGTTTATGGCACCGAATGGAGCTGGATTACAAATGGTTGGAGTTTTTCATACAATATTGTCGACACGCGAACGCATGAAATTTTAACTCGCAAAATCATCACCGATGGCACCGACAAAATTATTGAAATGCCATACGGCATCATGGTACATCCTGAGACCAAAGATGTTTACATTACCGACGCGGGCAATTATGTAACACCCGGAGCGTTGTATTGCTTCGACAAAGAGGGAAAAAAGAAATGGAGTGTCGTGGCGGGAAACATTCCCGGACATTTTGTCCTGCTGCCGGAGTATAAAGACAATATATATGAGGAGTGAATCTTTTTTTATAAATGCTCTAATGTATAATTAAGAATATCAAAAGAAAAAACATGAAAAAGAACTATTTTGTATACTTGCTTTCCCTACTATGCGTATTAATTGTTGTGGGATGTTCAAGAGAAGACGCGCCGGAAAATACAATACTCCCTCCTATTATTTCCGAAATGGTTACGCAATACACTATTTTGGAGGACGAGATCTTAATATTATCCCCTACTGTGGAAAACAACGAAAATACATCTTATGTATGGACAGTTAACGGTAAAAAAGTAGCTGAAACTTTGCATTACAATTTTTCTTCTTCCATACCCGGAAGCTATAAGCTCATGCTAAAAGCGACAAATAAAGCAGGAAGCGATAAAAAAGAAATTTTAGTTACAGTCATAGAAAAAAATACTGCGTTACCAATTGTAACAAACCTTAGTGATAAATATATTATCAAAATAGATGAAGATTTACAATTAGTGCCAAAAATTTCGAATGACGAAGACGTTTCTTATGAATGGATCTTAAATAATGAAACAGTTAAAAATACAAAAACATATACTTTTAAATCCTCCAAAGTTGGATTATTTACACTAGTATTCAGAGCTACAAATAAAAATGGGACAAGTGAAACAATTATAAAAGTTTTGGTAAAAAACAAAACACAACGATTATCAACAGAAACTTATAAATTATGCCCAATCCAAATACCGGTAGAAGCAGATGATAAACAAACAATAAAGCATACAATTACAGAAGCAGCGTCCAACTTATATCGCATTGCATATCCTGAAGCAAACAAAGCTTTATTTATTGCAGCAAAAGAAGGAAAATACGAACTGACAATTACAATAGGAGATGTTCTAACCGATGTAATCATTGATGTGACCAAACGCACAAAAACAGCATCACCATACATCGCCCGCGTGTTTGATTACTGTCCGGCACCAGGACAGTTTGTTAATAAACTTCCTGAATATTCCGAAGGCGACACGCACGAAGATATGGTGCGTAAAGCCGAAGAGTGGCTTGTGGGAGAAGACGCTTTTATGATTACCCTCGGAGGTTGGGGAGGATATGTGACACTTGGTTTTGACCATACTATCGTAAACGTGAAAGGCAAGCGAGATTTTCGCATAAACGGCAACGCGTTTGGCGCAAACGACAACAAACGTCCCGGCGCGCCATTTGGCGGAAGTTGTGAGCCTGGTATTATTATGGTGGCTTATGATAAAAACAAAAATGGGAAACCTGATGAAGACGAATGGTACGAAATAAAAGGAAGCGCAAACTTTTCCGCTAAAGATGAACCATGGTATACCATCGCAAAAGACAATGGGAATGATGTAAATGTATATAGAGATTACGAAATGACTTATTATCGTCCTACTAAAGAAGAAGCCGAAATATACGCTGAACCCGACAATCCATTAGCTTTTGTAATTATAAAAGACTATATCCATTGGAAAGACAACAAAAATAACAGCGGATATAAGGTAAAAAATGTGTATCACAAGCAAAGCTATTATCCGGGATGGATAAAAGAAGATGAAATGACTTTTAAAGGAATACGTCTTGCCGAGAATGGTGTGAATGAGGGTAAATTCAATCCTGGCATTAATTCAGGGGGCGTATATTTTGTGTTATATGCACATCGTTATGGATATGTAGACAATTATCCCAATAAACATGATAATTCTGCCATAGACATCGATTGGGCAATTGATAAAGACGGCAACCCGGCAAACTTACCAGGCATTGATTTCGTGAAAATATATAATGGCGTAAACCAAGAAAATGGATGGTTAGGTGAAGCTTCAACAGAGGTAGAACGAGGAGAAGACTTACATATGCTTGAAAAAGACATAGATACAATAAAAAACTAAATATATGAATCAACAGGCTATTTAGCATGTAATTATTATTAAAATTTATTACTATGAGAAAGCTATTTCCATTTTCAGCATTAGTCGCACTGATAGCATTTGTGTCGTGCTCAAATGAAACCTTCACTACTACGAATAATGATGTTAATATTTCGGTATATGAACAGACATTCACCGTACAAGGGCAACCTTATGATCTTTTCAAATCGCAAACAAAGAGTTTTAATACCTTGTTTCGATCTACGACAAGCAATTCAGAGGCAGAGGGAGGAGACCCCAATTTCTCAATGGATAGTATTCGTTTTTGGGTGGGAAACGGAACTAACAAAGCCGCAATGGTTATCGAATGGCACGATGGTAAAACACCCGATGCCTTGGTGTGGGGCTATAAATGGAACGGCACTGCTTACGGCTTCGATATGATACGCGAAATTGTAAAAGCAGACCCTCGTTTGATATTCCTCACACATATGACCGGACCAATGGGATATACTATTGCGGGATTGGGATACAACATTAATCAAACAGGAGCACACTATTTAATTTACGATGGAGACCAATCAAATCCCCATTATCCAACAAACGGCATAGTTACTACAAACGCCTACAATTATGATAATTGGACTTATTCAGACACTGCGGATCATTGGTGTGCAGGTTGGTATCAAGGCTATTGGAGTTATTGGGTAAAAGATTCAAAAGAAGAAGTATGGCAATATTCCAATTGGGGTGCCTCGAGCCGTGAACTCGTAAACGGTAGTTGGGACGGATGGTCATTTCTCGACGATATGACCATATGGACTGGTAGACCATTGGGTAATAAGTTTATTCCAGCACCTTCAAATTAAAATAAATATTTAATAACAAAAAAACATCAAAATGAGAAAATTAACAAATTTATTAATTATTCTGCTTTGTGGCACAATATGGTTTAGTTGTGCCTATGACGATTCTTCCCTGATAGAAGAAATCAATAAAATTAAAACAGACTTAAATGCGCTGAAAGAGCAAACAAACTCGCTAAAAACTGTAGTTGACGCGTTAAACGCCGGAAAAGTGATTACCGCCGTAGATAAGCTAAATGATGACAAAGGATTTAAAATAACATTTAATGACGGTAAAACCATCGAAGTATTTAACGGAGAAAAAGCTCCTGTGATAGGCATTCAAGAAGTAGAGGGCGTTTATTACTGGACGATTACCTCAAACGGAGAAACCAATTTCTTGCTTGATAAAGACAATAATAAGATCCGCGTTTCGGGCGAACCTGGAAAACCCGGTGAACCTGGAAACACCCCCGAGTTGGGTATTGATGCCGATGGTTTCTGGACGGTAAATAATGTGCGCCTGAAAGACGCCAACGGTGAATATGTGAAAGCCCAAGGAGACTCTTTTTTTAAAGAAGTAAAAGAAGATGAAAACGCGGTAACCTTTGTGTTGGCTGATGGTAAAACAATTGTGATACCCAAAGTCGGCGACACGTTTTTGTATTTTCAATTGCCCAAAGACGCGCAAATGTTTGTTGGCAAACCCGGAGAAAATAAGCGGCTGAGAATAAAATTCGCCAACATAGAATCAATGGAGATCACCTCCAAACCAGAAGGTTGGCGAGTTAACTTGCACCGTCCCGATAAATATGTAAACGTATCCATACCAAAAGACGCGACCTTTGGAGTATATGAGGTAATATTGCGCGGATTAGATAAAAAAGGATTGGTATTTATGGCAGTAGCCAAAATAAGCATTGCCGCCGCTGAAGGCTTTACAGATCCGAAGGGTGTTTTTATTCTTAATGAAGGCAATATGACCACCGAAAATGGATCCCTTATTTTTATTTCATCAAGCGGATATGTCTTTAATAAAGCATATGCCAATATAAACGGACAGGAACTGGGTAACGTAACGCAAGACCTTTTCATTAAAGACGGAAAAATGTGGATTATCTCACAAAATGGAAAAGTGGCCGCGACCGGAACTGCATTTAACAATGAAGGAATGCTAGTGGTGGCTGATGCCGCGACGATGAAGCGAGTAGCGGTATACGATGACGTTCTTAAAGAAAATGACAAATACAAGCTAAGTTGGCCGACACATCTTGCAGTATTGAACGATGAAAATGTTTTCATTAGGGATAATTATGGAGTAAGTCTATTCAACAGCAAAACTAATGAATTAACACTTATTCCAAACACGCGTGGCGCGGCGAAAAACCGAATGGCTGTGGCAAATAACAAAGTCTTCGTTATTAAATCAAGAGACCTTCTCGTATTTGAAGCCGGTAAAAAGGAAATAGTACACACAATCAATATGGGGGCTCGCATTAGTGGCGTGATAACATCAAAAGATGGAAACCTATGGGTATCCACTACCGGAAACCCCAATAAAATAGCAAAAGTGGACAGTAAAACATATTCCATTATCAAAGAAAATACAATTTCAGAAGGAAGCGTAAGCTCTGGCATGTGGTCTACTCCCGCTATTACTGCCAAAGCAGATACGTTATATTACACAGGAGGAAGTCCAATTATTTATCGCCATATTTTTAGTACCGGAGAATCAAAAAAAATGATTGACGCCAAAACGGTAGTACCAAACGCGAATATGGTTTATAATGGACCCGGAGTTCATCCTTTAACCGGAGATGTATATTTGAATACCATAAAAGGATTTGGTTGGGATTTCACAATAAACAATATTAGTGTTTTCAACTTTGATGATAAAAATCTATCCTCTCCTCTCAAAGCCAATTACGAAG
This sequence comes from Bacteroidota bacterium, assembly GCA_023418255.1. Classification (GTDB taxonomy): domain Bacteria; phylum Bacteroidota; class Bacteroidia; order Bacteroidales; family Dysgonomonadaceae; genus JAEZZZ01. The sequence goes on along the minus strand of JAEZZZ010000082.1, from coordinate 20,910 downwards.
ATTACACCCGCTTCCCGGCAGGAGTATTTTTTACGGAAAATTTTAAATAATATACTCACCTTAGGAAAAGCTCAATACTTTGCCAAAATTTGTTTTTTTTATTTTGGATTACAAACCCGAAAATAAAGCGAAACGTGTTTCACCCGAAGCCTCAAGGCGAGAGGCTTCGGGTGAAGCTTTCGCCGTCCCGAAAAAACTACTGAGGTTTTAGCAGACTCGCTCTAGCAACAAAAACATCGCCGACAATAAGCTGAAAGCTAGCTATAAGTATTTGTCGTGGCAGGAAATATTCCCGGACATTTTGTCCTGCTGCCCGAGTATAAAGACAACATATATGAGGAGTGAAAACTAGAAGTAGAAGTACGTGGCTACTTGCAAAGATCTCATAGGATTATAACGATTGGAAAAATGCAATAATAACTTAAAAAAACAAACAACAATGAAACAAAAACTGACTTTTGCCATGCTATTGCTGGCTTTCCTTTTTGGCACATCGTGCAAAGAAGAGGTATTGAAACCTGATATTTCAGGTATGGAAACAACGGAATATCTTCTGAACATAGGAGATAAAGTGACATTAGCGCCAAGTGTGAAAAATCTAAAAGGGAACACCTACTCATGGTGGATCGACGGTAAAAAAGTGAGCAACGCCTCTTTATCGTATACCTTTGAGGCGCGTCAACCCGGAACTTTTACCTTGGTATTTAAAGCCGAAAACCAAGGAGGGTTGGCTGAACAGGCTTTTAAGCTTGTGGTGGAAGAGCCCATTAAGGTGACATTTGGCAAACCCATCTACATCACCCCCAAATGCAAAGTTTTTGAAATAGAACCCGTCGTAACCGGCCCCGATCGCGACGATTATACATACGAATGGATGCTGGGTGAAACCCTTATCGGAACAGAAAAAAACGTCGACTTTATTTCTGCTGTCCCCGGAAAGTATGAGCTAAAACTAACCGTATCTGCCGGAAAGCAGAAAGAAATCACTACCTGCAATGTGAAAGTAGAAGATGTCAAATACAATGCGAAACCTATTTCTATACTGGACTATATTCCGGCAGCCAATTCTTATTGGCATTTAATAAGTACCGGAAAAAAATTCAATGACTATATCTACCCTCGCGATGAGTTTCTTAAAATAGCTTCGGAGGATATGAAAAAAGGGATCGTTAAAAGTATTAATGTAGGAAATTGGGGTAGTTCTGTAACCGTAGGTTTTGATCATACGGTTGTTAATATCAAAGAGGAAAATGATATTGAAATATCTAATGGCAACTACATACCCGGTTCACTTGGATTTTATGTGGCATACGACAAAAACAAGAATGGAAAACCCGATGACGACGAATGGTATATGATCCCCCCACAACTTAATGTGGAAGATTATGAACGCACATATACTTTCATCGGAAATCCCGAATTTAAGACCATAAATAAACTTCGTTATTGCATATTTACATACGAAGTAACGGACAATAAAGGGATGAAAGAAGAAAGAAAAATGAGCAGGAACATCTATGACTTCGCCGTACCTTTATCTTTCCCCGGATATTTTGTAAAAGATGAAAAAATAGAGATGAAAGAGGGTTGGAAAAAGAGCTATAGCATTAAAGGAAAAATGGCTAAAATAGAAATGCCCAATTTTTTAGGGAGTTCGTCAATATTTGTTAACATTGCGAATGCCGTGGATGAAAAAGGAAAACCGGTTATGTTGCCGGGCATCGATTTCTTGAAAATACAACAAATAGGAATAATATTCGAGGGCCCGAAAAAAGAAGAAGTTTTTCAACGCAACGAAATACTAGGAATAAAAGATACCCACTTATAAACAGGATACTTAGTTTCTATTTTATTAATTTTTTAAATTTTATCGCGTATGAATAAAGTAAATTCCTTTTTAATGATGTTTGTTTGCGCTGCTTTGTTTACGGCATGTACAAACGAAATCAACGAATGGCAAGAGCAGGACAACCTGCAATCTTTATCAAGTACACGCGCCACGGCAACAACCATTTCACTGGCGCAGGAGTTGGATGCTGTTACTCTCAATGCGGCTAATGGTACGGCTACGGTAGGCGGTTTTTATTGGAACCAAACCTACAGCAACACCAAATTTACCACCCCCAATTTCACGTTCTCGCACACATCCACTCCCGAGTGGAACTATTGGGACGGGTTCACCCTGTCTAACGTAGCCGACACCCACAACTACGGTGTCCCGGGCGACCCGGGCAATCCCGCCCATTCCGAAGGTTGGCTGCCTCACCAATGGGGCTGCATGGCGGTACCTACCGGCACAAATCAGAAACCCAACTTTTTGGTAGGATATTGGGGCTATTACATGCTCGATTATCAACACAAAACAGAACTCACATTTAATGAAACTTGGTTTTCAAATTGGGTTAAATTAGGGAATGATGCCAACGGAAGAAATGTAAGTACCATAAAAGTAGCAATGCATCCATGGCCTTATTATGGCATTTTAAATGGAGATGGTTTTGCCCGTAAATTTGAGCAAGGAAAAGATCATTTCGATTTAATTGTTTATGGAGTGAAGGCAAACGGAGATTTTATTACGGAAAGCGAAACGGATAATCAAGGAAATACCATTACAGTACGTAAAGGTATTACCTATAAAATGGCGGACTATACAGGAAGTTCTTTTATTATGTCTGCCGGATGGATAAATATTCCCATAAACTTTGAAGAGCCTGTAAAATACCTCGTATTTCAGATGTTTACCACTGATTCGCATCCTATATATGGCCCTAATTCAGCAGTATATTTCTGTTTACGAGATATTGTGATGCAATAACTTTTTTTGTCTGCAACAAGGGGGTAATTCATTGTTGCAGACATCTGTAATAATTTAGGAACTATTAATCAAACAATTTAAATGCAAGAATCTTTAGCCTTAGGTTATAGACCTTGCTTCAAGAAATAAAAAACAAAATGAAATCAATTTACAAATACACACTATATATATTGTTCGTGGCTTTCTTTGCCACAAGTTGTACCAAAGAACCCGAAGTGGGAATACTTCCCGTTATTTCGGGTATTGAAAGTGAATATATCGTCTCCTTAAAGCAAACGTTGGAACTCAAGCCGATCATCGAAAATGCCGGTGAAGTTACGTACAAATGGATGCTTGACGGTGTAGAAGAAAGCACCGCCCCTATTTACCACTATAAAGCTCCTTCCGTAAAGGGAAATCACAATTTAGTGCTTCAAGTATCGTCTTCAAGCGGAATAGCGCAAAAAGTAATCTCCATAGAAGTGGATGAGTTTACCCCTATTAACGCATCCACAAATACTGTATTAACCTTAGAAACTCCTAAAATGTTTGCGGATAAAAAGAATATCAAATGGGAGGTAACCAAGGCTTCCGATGACTTATATCGTTTGGTGCATCCCGAAGAGGGAACACCGTTGTTCATAGCTTCCAATCCCGGAAAATACTATGTGAAAGCGACTGCTGACGGTTTGGAGTTTACCTATTTAGTCCTTGTTCGTTTGGAAGAAAACAAACGAACACCCTACATCGCAAATGTATTCGATTATCTCCCGGCACCGGGACAGTTTGTAAATGAACTGCCTAAATATACGGAGGGAGATACGCACGAAGATATGGTGGCAAAAACAGGAGCAAGCCTGATAGGCAAAAACGCGACAATGATAACATTAGGAGGCTTTGGCGGATACGTGGTATTCGGTTTCGACCACACCGTTGTGAACGTGGAGGGCAAGTGCGACTTCCGAATTAACGGCAACGCTTTCGGAGCCTTGGCAAATCCTCGTCCGGATGCTCCATTCGGCGGCAGTTGCGAACCGGGCATCGTTATGGTAGCTTACGATAAGAACAAAAATGGAAAGCCTGACGAAGATGAGTGGTACGAAATCAAAGGCAGCGGCAACGTTACAGCTGAAGACGAAGCGTGGTATCAAATGGCGGTGGATAACAAAAACGATGTACGCACATTCCGCGATTATGAAATGACTTATTATAGACCGAAAACAGAAGAACCCGATGAGCCCGGAACCATCGATCATCCTAATCATTTTACAACGATTTATAAATATATCCGCTGGACAGACAACAAGGGACAAGAGGGATACAAAATAAAAAATGTGTACCACAAGCAAACCTACTATCCCGCCTGGATAAAAGAAGATAAAATAACCTACAAAGGCATTCGACTGGCAGACAACGGTATCGATGAAAGCGGACAAGGCAGCTACTATGTGCTTTACGCCTATCGCTACGGATATGTGGACAACTACCCCAACAATCATGACAACTCTGCCATCGACATTGATTGGGCAATCGACAAAGACGGGAAACCGGCAAACCTGCCCGGTATTGACTTTGTGAAAGTGTATAACGGTGTGGACAAAGAGAACGGCTGGCTGGGCGAAGCTTCAACCGAAGTGGCTGGTGCACACGACTTGCATATGCTGGGCGCAAATATTGACACAAAAAAAGTAGTAGATCATTATCCTGTTAAATAAAAAGACAAATAGAGTGAAGAAAACAATTTTTATCACAATGATAGCTGTTTTGCCTATATTATCTTCATGCGGGGACAACGAGGAAATATTAATTATTCCCCCTTTGGTCAAAGATTGAATCGTTGCCCCCACACATTTTATTCAATAACCCGGCGCGACACACCACCCGCGCTCCGCGACATGAGTGCGCGTGGTTGACCGCCTTTTAAAACAACAAAATTATGAAATACAAAGCAATTCAAAAATTAAATCCGCTAAAACCGGAAGAAGAAAAAAAGTGGTATGCACAAATTGTAACCGATGGCGAAGTATCGGTTGACGAAATCGTGAAAGAAATCGAGAAATTCAGTGCCCTGTCCGAACCCGATATCCGCGGCGTGATCATCGGGCTAGAAAACGTGGTGCAAGACCGTCTTGCTGCCGGAAAAATTATTCGCTTCGACCGCCTCGGCTCACTTTATCCCTCGCTCTCGAGCACTCCATCGGATAAAGAAGAGGATGTATCTGCAGCGAATATTAAATCGGTAAAAGTAAACTTTCGTCCCGGCAAACGCATTATGGACGCAATGAAAAACGTTGCCAAAGTGAAAGTGAAATAAAACCTGCTGAGGTTTTCAAAATTGGGCCAACTCCCTTTGCAGCAGCTTCCTGCAACCGCTTCATAAACGAGACCGGCAAAACAGTACAACACCCCGATTGGAGTTTATCCCGATTTAAAAACAACAGAGAAGAATGAATAACAATTCTATAAAAAAATGATGAACAATATGAGTAAAAAACTAACCCTTCGCTACTCCGTTATCAGCACGATGATACTGTTCGCGGCACTCAGCCGCCTTATCCCCCACCCGCCCAATTTCGCGCCCATTGGCGGCATGGCTTTGTTTGGTGCGGCCTACTATACCCGCAGGTGGTGGGCATATATCATCCCCATTGCAGCCATGTGGATAAGCGACTTAATTCTGAACAATGTAGTATATGCCGAATATTTCGACCACTTTGTCTGGTTCTACTCCGGTTCGCTGTTCACTTACGGAGCTTTCGCGCTTATCGTATTGATGGGAACTTTTACATTGCGCAAAGTGCGCATTCCACAATTGCTGTTTTCGGCTTTAGGGGCATCCGTTATCTTCTTTTTAGTGTCAAACTTCGGAGTATGGTTTTCGGGATCGATGTATCCCAAGAATTGGAACGGATTGATGGCTTGCTATGTGGCAGGCATCCCTTTTTTCAAAAACACGCTATTGGGCGACTTATGCTATAGCACGGCGCTTTTTGGGTTGTTTGAGGCCTCGTTGTTTCTATTTCCTCGCCTGCAGACACGGCGCGAAAGATATCAAGTGGCCAAGAAGGTCGCCACGCGCTAAGTTGCCTTAGCGCCGGCTTCTTTTGTTGGTGCTCCCAAAACACTCGAAAGACGCGACGCGCTATCTTTTCGCGACAAAATTATTTGTTTATTTGAGAAAGAAGACCTACTTTTGTCGCGCATTTGGTTTTTATTCATTCACACATCCATTGTTTGAATAAAATGAAAAGGGAATCGGGTGAAAATCCCGAACTATCCCCGTAGCTGTAAAAGCTTCCTCCATTTCTCGTTTTTTTGAAAAAAAGGAGGTAACCGCAAAGATACTCACACCACTGTTCCACCATTAGGAATGGGAAGGTTTTGTGGAAGATAGGCTTAAGTCAGAAGACCTGCCAAATGCAAATAAATCTTACGTAGCTTCGGGTGAAAGCAGATAAGATGTGATTCAACACGCCTCATTCGCGGGCGGATATTTCAATACTTCTTTTTTTACACCAGCCGTGCTACAAAAAACCGCAAACGATAAACGGACACGCCAACGCTGTGCGCCGCGCGTCGAATGTTCGGTAGAAAAATGTGATGAAACAAGCAGTAGAAACAAATAATATAAATTAGAATGAACTGGTTATATGAATTAATTTTTGGCACCGGCGTGGCACACACCATCTTTGTGTTGGCCATCGTAGTTTCGGTGGGTATTTTGTTGGGGAAAATCAAAATCTTTGGTGTATCGTTAGGAATTACATGGATTCTCTTTGTGGGAATTTTTCTCGGACACTTCAATCTTAGCGTTGATGGTGAAGTGCTTCACTTTGTTAAAGAGTTTGGCCTGATTCTTTTTATATATTCCATAGGTATGCAGGTGGGCCCAAGTTTCTTTTCATCCTTTAAACAGGGAGGAGTAACACTAAATTTGCTCGCATCGGGCATTGTATTTCTTGGCGTAATCATCGCTTATGCAATTCATCTCATCACAGGCACTCCCATTCAAACCATGGTAGGTATCCTATCCGGAGCCGTGACCAACACACCGGGATTGGGGGCCGCTCAGCAGACATTTACCGAGGTCACCGGTGACGAAGACCCAACAATTGCCATGGGATATGCCATTGCCTATCCGTTGGCGGTGGTGGGCATCATCCTCACATTGATTCTGTTAAAACAGTTTTTCAAGGTCAATCCCGATAAAGAGAACGAGGCTCTGCAAGATGCAAACTCATCCAAACTCACCGAAGCACACGTGTTCTCTTTGCAGGTAAAAAATCCCTCCATTTTTGGGAAAAGCATAAAAGATATCAAGCAATTGATTGAAAAAGAGTTTGTAATATCTCGCATCATGCATGCCGAAAGTGGAGAGTTGGAAATTGCTCAACCCACTTCAATTCTTCACAAAGAAGACAAGATATTGGTTGTATCTAATTTGCAAAATATTGAGATAATCACGACACTTATCGGCGCGGAAATTGACATGAACAGCAAAGAGTGGGGAAAGCTCGACGCTCAACTGGTTTCACGCCGCATAAGCGTTACCAAGTCAGAAATAAACGGCAAAACCATCGGACAACTGAAACTTCGGAATTTATATGGCGTAAACATCACACGCGTCAACCGCGCCGGCATCGATTTAATCGGTGATCCGCATCTGTCATTGCAGCTGGGCGACCGTGTAACGGTGGTTGGTTCCGAAAATTCTATTGCCCGGGTGGAGCGGTTGCTGGGCAATTCCATGAAACGGCTGCGTGAGCCCAATTTAGTGGCTATATTCATCGGTATCGCTTTAGGTGTTTTATTGGGCAGCATTCCGTTTTCTGTACCGGGTATTCCGCAACCTGTTAAATTGGGATTGGCTGGCGGACCACTCATCGTTTCTATTATTGTGAGCCGTTTTGGTCCGAAGTATAAGTTGATAACCTATACCACCGTAAGTGCCAACTTAATGCTGCGAGAAATAGGTATTGCGCTTTTCCTCGCATGTGTGGGATTGGGCGCCGGAAAAGGCTTTGTGGATACCATCGTAAATGGTGGTTATGTTTGGATTGGCTACGGATTTATTATTACCGTATTGCCGCTAATTATCATAGGCATCATTGGACGCAAGTTTTGTAAACTAAACTATTTTACGTTGATGGGGCTTATTGCAGGCAGCACGACAGATCCACCGGCACTCTCCTACTCCAACTCGGTTGCAGGCAACGATGCGCCGGCCGTAAGCTATGCCACCGTTTATCCGCTGACTATGTTTTTGCGTGTGATAACCGCGCAGTTAATGATATTGCTGTTTTTATAGACGAAAAGATATTGTAACCCAATGTGATAATACCATGCATATTGCACACGCTCTTTTTTTCTGAGAATGAACGTAACGTATTCTGAATTCTCAATGTGTGTGAATGATGAATAGATTTTGTGGTAGATTACGTTCAAATGTCTCTACTTTTATTTATTATTTTGGTTTTTAAAAGTGCTCCAAGTGATTGGAGCACTTTTGTTTTATTATGTTCAACCCGATGTGTGGTTGAATGACAATGTGACGAATAACAAATCCTACTTATTTATTAATGTATAAGAAGAGCTGAGACATAAAAAAGCCTCCCGCGAAGGAGGCTTTTAAGCAGTTAATCTAAAAGTTTAATTTTGATGTTTCGATACCAAACATCGTCTCCGTGGTCTTGTAAACCGATATAGCCTTCGTGGTCTTCGCCACCGGCATTGATAAAATGCTCCCATCCTTTAAATTTACTGTTGTCCACCATTTTTTTCCAGTCGTCTGTCCATAAATGGTATTCGAGCACTTGCTTTCCGTTCTGCTTATGCACAACCGTACCTTTATACACCATGATGCCTCCGGTATTCCACTCTCCGGCAGGTTTTGCATTTTGAGGATTGGCAGGTACTAAATCATAGAGCGATGCCGATTGACGATTGCCATCTGTGCCCAATCTCGCATCGGGATGCTTGGCATTGTCCAAAATTTGATATTCGGGTGAAGATTTCCAAATGGGCTCACCTTCAACCTCTTGAGCTAAATAAAAAACACCACTGTTGCCACCTTCGGAAACTTTCCATTCAAAACTCAGCTCAAAGTTCTTGAACTTTCTATCAAAGATAATATCTCCGCCATCTTTGGCTCCCGCTTCACCCATTCCTGAACCGTTAATCTTAATAGCACCATCTTCAATGCTCCATGCCGTAGGCATATCGGCTCGATTGTAGCCGCGCCAACCGTCAAACGTTTTACCATCGAAGAGAACAATCCAATCGCCATCATCGCTCGTTTCGTTCTTCTGATTCTTCTTGTTGGCATTGCTACATGATGAAAAAATAAATGTTGTCATTACAATGAAACTTAATAGATAAAATGATTTCTTCATATCCTTATTATTTAACCTGTTACTTAATTCCACTTATTTTTTAATTGACTTATAAACTGTTAGCTTCTTCGCCTTATAAATATAGGTCTTTCTCCATTTCTAACTTCTGCCGACGAGTTTATGTCGGCATCGTGCACAAGCGAAGCTTCGTCTCGATCTATTTCTCTACTATGGCATTGAGGGTAATTTCCAACCGTTATGATAAGTATGCTTAATCATCTCTTCGGCATAGCGATTGGCATTTACGGGTTCTGTCCATGTTTTGTCGAAAGTGGGATGTCCATCCGTAATTTTAAAACCATCTTCAATAATGGTTTTGATGGTTGCATCGGCAGGGATGTTGGTAAATCGCATTTCCTTGCCATCCCAATGCAGTTCTTGATTCAATCCTTGCAATCGAACTGCCAGCACTCCCATTACCACCATTTCGTTGAAGGGGCCGGCTTCTGAGAAGGGCGATGCCGTTTCGGTTCTATATTCGGGACTCTCTTTGCAAGCCCGTACCCAGTCCATTTCGTGCGAAAGTGTTACTTCGCGCTGTGTCTTTGGTGAATTTGGTTTGCGTCCGGAAACCAACCACGGATCTTTTCCGTAGCATCCGCAAACGAGCGTATCTTTTGTTCCGTAGAAAATAGCTCCTCCTCCCGCATCATTCAAGTCAACCGAAGCAGGAATATTTTCGGGACGGAACGGTTGTAAACCGCCATCATACCACGTCACTTCCACTTCGGGCATGGCAACCTTAGGCAAATTGTCGCGTGCCGGGAATGTATATTTCACTTTTTGTGCATTGGGTGCACACTCTGTGAGCAACATGGTTGATGTGCCTTGCACTTTGGTCGGATATTCCAAGTTGAGTCCCTTAAACACGGGATGTAAAATATGGCACGCCATATCACCTAAGGCACCTGTGCCAAAATCCCACCAGCCGCGCCAGTTCCAAGGATGATAAATATTGTTGAACGGACGTTTGGGTGCAGGACCAATAAAGAGTTCCCAATCCAATGTTGAGGGCACTGCATGCACCTGTTTCGGACGCATCAATCCTTGCGGCCAAATAGGTCGGTCGGTAAAAGTCTCTACACGTGTAACCTCACCTATTTGTCCGTCGTGAATCCAATCAATTACTTGCCGCACACCCGAATCGGACGAACCTTGATTTCCCATGCTGGTAGCCACTTTGTATTTCTCTGCCAATTTGGTGAGCAGTCGCGACTCATAGACGCTATGCGTCAAGGGTTTTTGCACAAACACATGTTTCCCCATGGTCATAGCATCTGCTGTGATGATGGCATGTGTGTGATCCGATGTTGCTACCACAACGGCATCCATTGATTTTCCCAATTCATCATACATTTTACGATAGTCGTAATATTTTTTTGCATTGGGAAAATGTTTGAAAACTCGCTCGCTATACTTCCAATCCACATCACATAATCCGATGATGTTTTCGGATTCTAAATTTTTTAAGTTAGAAAACCCCATGCCTCCAACACCAACCGCAACGATGTTTAATTTGTCGCTTGGGGCGGTATAACCCATTCGTTTACCAAGTACCTTCGACGGCACAATGGTCAGTCCAACAGCAGCCGTTGTGCCTGCTTGGATGAATTTTCTTCTTGACATCTTTTTTGTTGACATACTTTTTCTGTTTTTTTTGATATTAATTTATATGATTCTTTTTGACTGCTCCCAACTTTAGGCTCTGGGCAATATCATCCGGAATGATGGTTAGGATTTTTACTTTCTATCCCTTCACAATCTCTTCTTTATCGCGATCCCAATAAATGGTGCGTCCTTCAAGATATGCGCGGGTTCCCATGTGTGCAGTAATCGCCTCTTCAAATCCCTCTTGAATACCACATGAGTTTTTTTCTCCCGTGCGAATGGAATGCAGCCACTCTTTCATGTGCAGAAAAGTGGTATCGTAACGTTTTCCTCCTACATAGGAATAAAGAAGTCCGCGTTGTGCAAAATATAATTCTGTTGCCGACGAAACCGCATCGACACTTCTTCCGGGAATGTATTGATAAAAAGGCTCTCCCGGCTTGATGACGCCACGCTCAATTTTTTCGGCATATTTTTGCGACAGGGGATCAACCGTGATGGTAAGTGTGCTTCCGACTTCCATGGTGGCATCGTGTCCCATAATTTTTCGGGTGCGGTTGAATTGACTTGCCAGGGTTGCCGAATAGAGCATGGTGGTGCCTCTATCTTTATATTCAAATGTCGTTTGTAACACATCGGGCACCGTGCGTCCATCTTTAAAGAAATAGACACCTCCTGATGAGGTTGCCGAATCGGGAATGCCTAGTCCAAGAATCTGATTCATGGCATCGTACTCATGCGTAAGCAAATCGCCACTTAGCCCGGTGCTATAATCCCACCAACATCTCCAACGAAAAAAGCGTTCGAGACTAAATTTTTCACGTGCATCGGGCCCCACATATCGTACCAATCCGCTTGATTCCATGTAGTTTAGATACTCTTTTATTCGCTCCGGATTGCCGTTGAACTGCTGCCAATCGATATTTTTTCTATTGGCTTCGGGATGGATGGGATAAACCCACGCGCCGTTCGGATCGTTACGATTGGTCCCGGTTTGCACCAACGTTATCGGGCCTAACAAACCACGCTGCACAATCTCGCGTGCACGATCGTATGCCTCAATCTGTCGATTTTGATGTCCGAGTTGAAATACCGGTGAGCTGTTATTTACTACTTCTCGCAAAAGATAGGTTTCCTCAACCGTCCACGTCATCGGTTTTTCCAGATATACATGTTTCCCGGACTTTAATGCGTCCATCGCCATAGTGCCATGCCAGTGGTCCGGCGTAGCAATAACAACGGCATCGACATCCGTTGCGGCCAACAGTTCGCGATAGTTTCCATATCGTTTTGGCGGGGTGCCATATTTTCCATCGCGCCCCTCTCTGTATATGTTTGCCCCGGCGGCAATACCCTCTTCAGCGTGATAATCAAACACATCGCAAATGGCCGTTATTTGAACACGCAGGTCTTCTTGCTCTTGAAAATCAGCATATCGTGTGTTTTTAGAATCGCGACGAGCCAATTCTTTTAATTCATCCAGATATTGTGGCGTAGCAAACCCTAAGGCGCGCAACAGATGAATGCCACGAATTCCCGTCCCGATTACTCCTATGCGTATGATTTTATCGTTTCCAGAAACAGGTAATACCTTTTTTTCTTCCGATTTAAATCGAAACATGTTAGAGGCATTTTCTTGACGAAGCGTCTCTTTTCTTTTTTTATAAAAACCGTATGCCATAGCACCCAACACGGGAACAGTTGCCATTGTTTTCAATGCCTCGCGCCGACCGGTATCACCGTTTTTGTTCTTCGGATTGTTTTTGTCCTTATTTTCCGATTGATGAGAATCCGCGGTATTCTTCATATTCATTATACTTTCTGATTTTCTATTTTTTTCTCTGTCGATATCTTTTGATATATCTGTCAAACCCGATTATTTGTGATGTGGGGAAGAGTGTCAACACAACAACCGCGCTCAACATAATCAAGTTTTTGTTTACCCACAAATAGGATCCTTCGGGTGGCAACAGATAGGTCGCATGGATAATTGGTGGATGAGAAAGATAAAACATAATGAGAAAAAGTGCTGCGGCAATCTTTCCAAGTGGCGCAAAACATCCGAGGATAAGCGATAATCCCACCAATATCAATCCATATACATTGATGAAATCCACAACGGATAACAACGTTGGTGTTTCTGCCAAGTGTATAAAAAATGCAGCAAACCATCCTTTTGAATCCATGAGATATGGAAACGATGTCCAGTTAGCGGAAAAGAGTTTCACCACTCCTTCATATAAGAAATACCAACCTATCAATACCCGTAAGGAAACCATACCAATAAGTTGAGCTTTTGAGTATTTAATCGGCTTGTTGTGTGTCATTACGTTGGGTCATTTGTAAAAAAAACGGTGATATTGTTCATATTCTAACCGTAAAGTTAGCACAAAGATTTTAAATGCAAAAATAACGCTTCATTATTTTTAGCTGAACTCCATTTATTTTTAATACAGTGCTATCGTTCAGATTTTTCAACGATAAGTACCGGAAAATAAAAAATTCAAATCTAAGAGATAGCTTGCACAAACTATTTGATGGTAAACGAGTATGGTTTTACGTATGTTCTCATCTCTTTATTTGGTTTGCTCCCCATGTTAAATATCAATTTTCCTCCTTTGAGAATATCATTGTGAGTGATGAAGGCTTTATGGTATTTTTGTCCATTGAGCGTCATCTCGTTAACGTAAACGTTCGAATCAGATAAATTTGCAGATTCAATAGTGAATTCTCTGCCATTTTCTAACGTTATGATTGCTTGTTTCACAATCGGAACGCCTAAGACATATTGATTCGTACCCGGACAGACGGGGTAAAAGCCCAATGCTGAAAAGATGTACCAAGCCGACATTTGTCCACAGTCATCGTTTCCGGACAATCCATCAATGCTGTTTTTATACATGGTTTTCATGATTTCGCGTAAACGAGGCTCTGATTTCCATGGACTCTGAGTCCATTTATATAAATAGGGAATATGATGGCTTGGCTCATTTCCATGCACATAATTTCCGATGATTCCCTCATGGCTGATATCTTCCGTGTTTTTGAAATATTTTTCAGGAAGCGACATCGTAAAAAGCGAATCCAATCGTCTTACAAATTGTTTTTCACCTCCCATCTGATTCATCAAACCAAAAACATCGTGTGGCACAAAAAAGGAATAATTCCATGAATTACCCTCTATAAATCCCTGTCCATGAGTACTCAACAAATCAAATTCTTCCTTAAAAAGTCCGTTTCTGTGTTTTGGTCGAGCAAATCCCAACGACACATCAAATATGGAACGATAATTCAGCGCTTGTTTTGCATACTGATTCGCCAAATTGGAATTATTCACTTTTTTTGAAAGAGTATAAATAGTCCAATCATCGTAACTATATTCCAATGTAATGGAAGCAGCAGACATCGACCTTTCTAACGGAACATATCCGATAGATTTGTACTCATCGATTCCATCATAATAAAGAAGATTGGAACTGTTTACACACGCTTCCAAAGCCTTATCTACATCAATTTCCAGTCCTTTTTCGATGGCGTCCGCCAATACCGAAACAGAATGATAACCAATCATGCACCAATTTTCATTACCCATGTGCGACCACACGGGCAAGGCTTTATGGACACTTTGCTCATAATGGTTCAGCATCGATTCTACAAAATGAATGCTTCGCGAGGGTTTCAGCAGATTCATCAAGGGATGTTGCGCACGAAAAGTGTCCCACACGGAAAAAACAGTGTAATTGACTTCATTCAGTTTTGCCTGATGAATATTGTGATCGATTCCGCGATAGCGTCCATCAACATCTTGATAGACGGATGGGTTTATCATTGTATGATAAAGCGCTGTATAAAAAACATGCTTCGTATCTTCATCGGCATCAATTTTAATGCAACTGAGTTCTTTATCCCATTTTGCTTGTGTAGCAATGCGAATATCGTCAAAAGTTAGTCCTTCAGTTTCAGTTTTTAGATTTTTCATCGCACCCAAACAATCCACCGGCGAAAGAGCGACATGCACTTCCAACGGCTCGCCATCGCTTACATCAAAATTAAAAAAAGCAGTTAGATTTTTTCCAAACATTTCAGGAAAATCATTCATCATGTCAAACTTTCGCCAAAAACCGCTATAAAGTACTTTCTCATTGTTTCGACAACCATAATTCAGTATCGGTTTTGAAAATTTCACTGCAAAATAGGTATAATTCATGCGTGACCAACCTCGCGTAATGCGATATCCCGTCAAGGTGTAATCGTCTTCTTTTCGCAAATTTGCCATTAGTACTTTTCCATCATAATGATAAATACCATAATTCAAATCAAGAATAATATGTCCTTCTTTCACCTCTTTCGGAAATGTGTAACGATGTACTCCCACCCGCTCGGTTGCGGTCAATTCGGCACGAACGTTGTAATCACTTAACATGACGGAATAATATCCTGCTTCTGTCATTTCGTTTTGATGCGAGAATCGCGAACGATAGCCACTTTCAGGCTCTAGTTCTGTTCCCATATCCAATAGCACTTCACCGATTGTAGGCATAATGAGAATATCTCCCAAATCAGAATGTCCTGTTCCATTAAAGTGCGTATGGGTGAATCCTACAATAGTTTTATCGTCATACTGATATCCGGCGCAATAGCGATAGGTTTCCGGTTGATACTCTCCATTGATATTGTGTGGTATCATTTCGGTATCAGGACTTAATTGCACCAGACCAAAGGGCGCACAAGCTCCGGGAAATGTGTGTCCCATATTTTTTGTGCCAATTAAAGGATTTACATAGGGCAGAAATTTATATTGCGCCCGCAACGGTATTACACCGAGTGCGACGACTGTCAGAAGAAAAACGATTGTTTTTGATTTAAGAGAGCGTGTAAACATATCATTATATATTTTTGTAAAAGAAACATATACATCATCAAACGCCGATGGTATGGGTGTGATACCATACGACATTTGATGAGGCTACATTACACCCCTTCAACAGGTCAATATTGACTCGTAGAAAGGTCGTCGATTAATTATACTCATCCCAACTTTTAATGGCAATATCGTGCACATCCATTCCGCAAAATGCTTTAATGAAAGCTATTGCCAGCCTTGTGTTGGTGATGAGTGGCACATTAAAATCGATGGAAGCCCGACGAATCTTATATCCGTTTTTCAGTTCTCCCGGAGTGAGGTTTTTGGGAATATTAACGACCAAATCAATTTGTTTTTTCTGAATCATTTCGATGGCATTGGCATCGGAATTTTTCTTCTCCTCATTTGGCCAATAAACGCGTGTGGCAGGGACGCCATTCTCCACGAGAAATTTCTGAGAGCCCTCTGTGGCAAACAGATTGAAGCCTTTGGTATGAAGTAAGCGAGCTGACTCCAACAAATCGGCTTTCGATTTGGTGGGTCCAGTCGAGAAAAGTACGTTTTTCTTTGGAATGGAATATCCTACCGAAAGCATCGCTGTAAGCAATGCTTCATCAAAATTGTCACCCAGACAGCCCACTTCGCCAGTGGAAGACATATCGACACCCAGCACCGGATCGGCTTTTTGAAGACGCGAGAATGAGAATTGCGATGCTTTTATTCCCACATAATCCAAGTCGAAAGCCGATTTGTGGGGTTTATCAACCCTCTTGTCAAGCATGATTTGTGTGGCAATCTCAATAAAGTTAATCTTCAATACTTTCGAGACAAAAGGCACGGAGCGCGACGCACGTAAATTGCACTCAATTACTCGTATTTTATTGTCTTTTGCCAAAAACTGAATATTGAAAGGCCCTGATATTTGCAATGCTTCGGCAATTTTTCGTGCTACCTTTTTTATTTTGCGTGCCGTTTCTACATATAATCGTTGTGGGGGAAATTGAATGGTGGCGTCGCCCGAATGTACGCCGGCAAATTCCACATGTTCGGCAATGGCGTAGGTGATGATTTCACCCTTATCAGCAACGGCGTCAAATTCAATCTCTTTCGCGTTCTGAATAAATTCGCTCACCACCACCGGGTGTTCTTTGGAAACTTCCGCCGCCAGCTGTAAAAAGTTTTTCAACTCTTCATCGTTCGAACAAACATTCATGGCTGCTCCTGACAACACATACGATGGTCTGACAAGAACCGGATAGCCCACTTTTTCCACAAACGTGTGAATCTCGTTCAGCGATGTCAATTCCATCCAACGCGGTTGGTCGATGCCAAGCGTGTCGAGCATGCTCGAAAACTTATGTCGATCTTCGGCTCGATCTATGTTGTGTGCTGATGTTCCTAAAATATTCACGTTTTCGTGGTCAAGACGTACGGCAAGATTGTTGGGAATTTGTCCGCCCACAGACAAAATAACACCGTGAGGTGATTCTAACTCAATAATATCCATCACACGCTCAAAGGTGAGTTCATCAAAATAGAGTCTGTCGCACATATCATAATCGGTAGAAACGGTTTCCGGATTGTAGTTAATCATCACGGAACGATAACCCTCTTTGCGCACGGTCTGCAGCGCGTTTACCGAGCACCAGTCAAACTCTACCGATGAGCCGATACGGTAAGCACCCGAACCCAAAACAATAACCGATGGATTGCCAGATGTGAAATTGATATCATTTTCCGTACCGTTGTAAGTAAGATATAGGTAGTTGGTCTGTGCCGGATATTCTGCTGCAAGCGTATCAATTTGTTTCACAACAGGAACGATACCTCGTTTTTTTCGATATGCTCGCACAAGTGCTTGGTGTGTTTCGTTCATCTCCTCTTTCCACAACGCGCGCGTTATTTGGAAATCGGAGAAACCCTGCTGTTTGGCTCGTCGCAGGATATAATCGAAGTCGGCGTCATTCGTTTTATAATCCTCCATTGCTTCTTGTGGCGCATGTTTTTCCAACGCCTCTGCCGTTTGGATGATGTTGTAAAGTTTTTGTAAAAACCAACGATCAATTTTTGTCAGTTCATGAATTTGATTGATGGTATATCCCTGCCGAAATGCTTTGCTAATTACAAATATACGTTGGTCGGTCGGTTCGCGAAGAGCCTTATCGATATCGGCAATTTTCAACTCCTTGTTTTCTACAAAACCATGCATGCCTTGTCCAATCATGCGCAATCCTTTTTGAATGGCTTCTTCAAATGTGCGTCCGATTGCCATGATTTCTCCGACGGACTTCATGCTTGAGCCAATCTCTTTGGAAACTCCGACAAATTTGCCCAGATCCCAACGAGGAATTTTTACCACAAGATAATCCAGTGCCGGTTCAAAAAAGGCTCCGGTAGTTTTTGTTACCGAATTTTTTAAGTCAAACAATCCGTATCCCAAGCCCAATTTTGCCGCCACGAAAGCCAACGGATAGCCCGTTGCTTTGGATGCCAATGCCGAAGAACGGCTCAATCGAGCATTCACCTCAATCACACGATAATCTTCTGATTGCGTGTCGAATGCATATTGCACATTGCACTCTCCTACAATGCCGATATGGCGAACAATCTCGATCGCCAACTCGCGCAGTTTGTTTACTTCCGAATTGGTGAGTGTTTGTGACGGTGCCACCACAATGCTCTCTCCCGTGTGAATTCCCAAAGGATCCATATTTTCCATATTACACACCGTGATGCAATTATCATACGCGTCGCGAACAACCTCATATTCAATTTCCTTCCAACCTTTCAGCGATTTCTCAATCAGCAACTGTTCGGAATAGTTGAATGCCTTTTCGGCAAGTGCTTTTAGCTCTTCACGATTGTTGCAAAATCCGGATCCCAATCCACCCAACGCATAGGCAGCCCGCACAATTACAGGATAGCCTAAATCATCTGCCGCCGCAATAGCGTCGACAATTGACTCAACAGCAACGCTTTGAATGGTCTTAACGCCTATTTCGTCCAGTTTTTTAACAAATAATTCCCTGTCTTCGGTATCCATGATGGCTTGCACCGGTGTTCCCAAAACACGCACATTGTATTTATCCAATATTCCCGATTGGTAGAGCTGCACACCACAGTTCAAAGCTGTTTGACCGCCAAAAGCGAGCAAGATGCCCTGCGGACGCTCGCGTTCAATCACTTTTTCTACAAAATAGGGAGTCACCGGCAAGAAATATATTTTATCGGCAACTCCATGCGAAGTCTGCACGGTGGCAATGTTAGGATTGATAAGCACGGTCTCTACGCCTTCCTCTTTCAGTGCTTTCAGTGCTTGAGAACCGGAATAATCAAATTCTCCGGCTTCGCCGATTTTCAGTGCACCGGAACCGAGGATGAGCGCTTTTTTTATAGTGCCAGTTTGTTCCTGATTGGGATTAGCCATAATGGACACAGGCGATATAAGCGAGGGATTGTAATTCATTATATCTTGTTTTTATTTATTTCACTTCAAAATTGATGAATAATGCATTAGAGTTGTTTCACAAATTTGTCAAAGAAAAAGGATGTGTCGGTTGGTCCTCCGGCAGCTTCGGGATGAAATTGCACAGAACAGAACGGTTTCGACATATGGCGAATTCCCGCGTTGGTGCCATCGTTAAGATTGATAAAATAGGGTTCCCACTCTTTGCTCAACGAGTCGGCATCAACAGCGTAGCCATGATTTTGCGATGTGATGTAGCATGTGTTTGTGCCCACTTCTCGCACGGGCTGATTCACTCCGCGATGTCCATATTTGAGTTTGTAGGTTTTTGCGCCGGCTGCCTTTGCCAATAGCTGATTGCCCAGGCAAATGCCATAAATAGGCTTATCGCCCTTCATTGCTTTTTGAATGTTTTTGATGGTTTGTGTGCAATATTCAGGATTTCCCGGTCCATTAGAAATAAACACACCATTGTAATCTATGTGATTAAAATCGTAATCCCAAGGCACACGTATCAGATGGATTTTTTTGGCAAGCAGTCGGCGCAAAATGTTGTGCTTGACACCGCAATCGATAAGAACTACTTTTTTATCGCCGTTTTTATACTCAATTGGTTCTTTGCATGACACTTTACTGACCAAGTTTTCGCTTTCAGGATCATAAAATTCTATTTCATTATCGCTGTCAAAAACAATCTTTCCTTTCATTGAGCCATGCTCCCGAAGTATTTTTGTGATGGCACGCGTGTCCACGCCATAAACAGCCGGAATGTTTTCCTCTTTCAACCAGTCAGAAAGACTTTTTACCGCGTTCCAGTGGGAATATTGATGAGAATAATCTTGCACCAAAAGTGCTTTGATATGTATATTATTCGACTCAAAAAAATCGGAAATTCCGTTTGTCTTACTATTTTCAGGGACTCCGTAATTTCCGATAATGGGGTATGTGAGCGTTAAAATTTGTCCTTCGTACGATGGGTCTGTGAGGTTTTCGGTGTATCCGGTCATTGCCGTATTGAAAACCACTTCGCCGGCTGTCGGTATTTCTGCGCCAAACGATCGTCCATAAAATACATCTCCGTTTTCTAAGACTAATCGCACAGGTCTGTCCTTGTTCATAAGCGTGATAAATATTTATTATTCAGTAAATTTAGGCATCTTCTTGTAGCGTAACTTTACACATAAACTTGCTTTTGACTTACGCAATATATAGAAAATGTGGATTATTTATGATATTAGGATACAAAGTTAGAAAAAAATATGAGTATTCAATACAATAAACTTTATTCTTTGACTTAGACACTTAAATTTTATAACGAACTATTGTGTCTGCACATTACAGTGCGAACGTTCGATAAAACCACTAAAATGAGAATTGTTTTAGGACGGGATAATAGCAATTCACCTCACAACGAAAATCGTTTTCCGCTTTTTATAAATTCATCATATTTTTCTTTGTTGAATCTATAATAAAAAGCTCCTCTACGCGAGTTTAATTTGTCTTTTTCGTCTAATTTATCAAGGATGTCCATCCAAGCCAATTTTTTTCTAAAATTGCGTTTGTCCACAGACATTTGATAAATTCCTTCATATAAATCTTGCAACTGTGTGAGTGTGAACTTATCGTTAAAGAAGTTAAAAATAATGGGTTGCATTGAGACTTTAAAGCGCAGAAGTGTTAAAGCATCCTTTACCATTTGGTTGTGGTCGAACACCAAATCGGGTAAATTATCAATGTTAATCCATCGAGCATCAAATTTTTTAGCAAGACTGGTATTGAATTCCTC
>JAEZZZ010000002.1 GCA_023418255.1 Bacteroidota bacterium | reverse complement strand
AGCGATTTATTTGCGTGTCTGGCATAAAACCGAACAGAAGATTAAATGATAAACTTGTTAAAGAACTCGTGGAGTTTGCAGCCATTGCTGCATGACTCATATAGTAAATTTTTAACGGACTATTGTTAATAAACTGAACACCTATTTTTGAAAAATGACAATAGAAATAAACATTCCAAGTAAATAGTATCCTCAAAGATAGTAAAAATATACGAACATAGTTGGTAATTAATTCAATATTTATAGTACGACATTATGTCATAATTTATGACAAATACTCCTTTTGGCATACCTTTTGAAAAACAGTTAGTGACAGCGAATTAAAACAAAGATATTAACAATTAAAAATAGACATAAATTATGGGAAAAATAATTGGAATAGACTTAGGAACCACGAACTCGTGCGTGTCCGTAATGGAAGGCAGCGAACCGGTTGTTGTTCCGAACAACGAAGGAAAACGTACAACTCCCTCCGTAGTGGCATTCATGGATAATGGCGAACGAAAAGTGGGCGATCCCGCTAAACGTCAAGCCATAACAAATCCAAATAATACGATTTACTCCATAAAAACATTTATGGGAGAAACTTACGATCAAGTACAAAAGGAAATCGCGCGCGTGCCGTACAAAGTTGTTCGAGGCGACAACAACACACCCCGCGTGGATGTGAACGGACACCTTTATTCTCCGCAAGAAATTTCGGCAATCGTATTGCAAAAAATGAAAAAAACAGCCGAAGACTATCTCGGGCAAGAAGTGTCAAGAGCCGTTATCACGGTTCCTGCATATTTTAGCGATGCGCAAAGACAAGCGACAAAAGAAGCCGGAGAGATTGCCGGATTAAAAGTAGAACGAATTGTAAACGAACCGACAGCAGCATCATTGGCTTACGGCCTCGACAAAGCACACAAAGACATGAAAATCGCTGTATTCGACCTCGGAGGCGGAACATTCGACATCTCCATCCTTGAGCTTGGCGAGGGCGTGTTTGAAGTAAAAGCCACCAATGGCGACACACACCTTGGTGGTGATGATTTCGACCACAAAATAATTGATTGGCTGGCTGATGAATTTCAGAAAGATGAAGGCGTGGACTTACGCAAAGACCCCATGGCTCTTCAACGCCTGAAAGAGGCTGCAGAAAAAGCAAAGATTGAACTTTCGAGCACAACCTCTACCGAAATCAACCTGCCATATATTATGCCGGTAAATGGTATTCCAAAACATTTGGTAAAAACATTGACTCGCGCAAAATTTGAGCAGCTTATCGATGATTTGCTACAAAAGTGCATGAACCCATGTCAAACGGCACTTAAAGACGCCGGCATGAGCACTTCGGATATTGACGAGGTAATTTTGGTAGGGGGCTCTACACGCGTTCCTGCTGTGCAGATCTTGGTTGAAAAACTATTTGGTAAAGCACCATCAAAAGGTGTAAATCCGGACGAAGTGGTGGCCATCGGCGCCGCTATTCAAGGCGCTGTGCTTACAGGCGAAGTGAAAGATGTTCTCCTATTGGACGTTACTCCGCTTTCGCTTGGCATTGAAACCATGGGCGGCGTGATGACTAAGCTGATTGACGCGAACACCACCATTCCGACGAAAAAATCGGAAACATTCTCCACCGCGACCGATAATCAGCCTTCGGTTCAGATTAACGTACTGCAAGGCGAGCGCCCGATGGCGGCTCACAACAAACAAATCGGCGTGTTCAACCTCGACGGAATTCCACCCGCGCCGCGTGGCATTCCTCAAATCGAGGTTACGTTCGATATTGATGCCAACGGCATTCTCAACGTTTCGGCAAAAGACAAAGCGACCGGAAAAGAGCAAAAAATTCGTATCGAAGCCTCTTCGGGATTGAGCGAAGACGAAATCAAGCGCATGAAAGAAGAAGCCGCCGCTAACGCCGAAGCCGATAAAGCGGAAAAAGAGCGTATCGACAAAATGAATCAAGCCGATTCAACCATTTTCCAAACTGAAAAGCAGTTGAAAGAGTATGGCGACAAGATTCCGGCTGATAAAAAAGCGCCTATCGAAGATGCGCTAAACAAGCTGAAAGAAGCCCACAAAGCTCAAAACATTGCCGATATTGACACGTACATGGCTCAGCTGAACACAGCTTTTCAAGCGGCTTCGCAAGACATGTACAATGCTCAAAACGCGCAAGCCGGACCGCAAGATCCGCATGCCGCAGGCAACGACCCACAACAGTCGCAAGGCAGCGGCTCAGACGCTACGGATGATGTTACCGATGTGGATTTTGAAGAAGTGAAATAATATCGCTCACAAAAGAGCACTAAACAAATAGTAAATAGCAGTAAGATAACAGCTTACTGCTATTTTTATTGTTGAAATCTTCTCTTATTTTTTCGTTTTCTATCTATTTTCGTATTATATCTGCACCGCGACTTATCAGTGTATAAAGTGCGCCCCAAACAAGGAGGCAGTCTGATTATAAGATAGGCACCTAAAGCGTATGCCAGCTGCAAAATTTCAGATTGAGCGAAAGTGCAATTATGCAGGGAGGCTATAGTACTCCCACCTAATTGGAGTATCTTCTTCAAAAGCTGAGATCGCTTTTTTTATTGCGGAATCTGAGTTTATAAGGAGTGATTTTTTAGCTCCTTGATGCGATTGTTCTTTACAAATGATTGCTGGTTTAGGGAGAATAATTTTTTGCCCCCCTCTTTTCAACTTATATTTTGTGGATTTTTATTAATCCTCATACAGTTTACGCTGAATTCCGTTATCACCAACTACATAATACTCGTCATTATGTATTAATAATGCTCTTCCTTTACTTTGCTCCATATTCTTTTTATTATTTACATTTATCCCAACAACCCTACCTTGTGATAAAAGGTTGTTATATCCTCAAATATTGTATGTCCGACAATAATTCGCTTAATTTTATATTTATCTAATATTTTGTCTAAAACATCGGAGGATATAGGGTCGTATTTCTCTTCTTGCCGAACCATCCCTCTGTACCATAGTGGACCTTTACTACCATATAAAAATGCTGTCATTGGAGATAACGATTTACGCTCATTTTTTTTCAAAAAAATAGCTCTTGATATCTCTTCATTCACTGTTGGAATTGAAAAGTCAAAATAATAAAATTGAGAACTTAGTCCTGCATGGACGTATAGATTGTTTCCTACAACTTCTATGGTATTCCGCGTTCCTATCCATCTTCCAAGCTCTGTATTTAAAGCAAAAAGTTGAGCATACTCAACACCTAATTTATTGGATAACTCTTTGTATTTTCCTGTCGTATAGCGTATGTCATTTGCCAGCACCATTGCTTCATGATTACCCAATAATAAAGAAACACGCCCTCCACTATTCTTTGCCTCTTCTTCCAACTTATACAATAACCAGAAGATTTGAAGAACATCATCACCTCTATCGAAAACATCGCCGATGACAATCAGATGATTGTTCCCAAAGCTCCAGTTTAAATATTTGTCAATAATATTGTTGGCCTGAAGTAAGCTCACGACACAATCCAACCTTCCATGTGGGTCAGCCATAACAAATACATTTTTACCCTCCGGATATTTCCACTGCGGTCTATCCACATCATGCAGTTTTACTTCAAATGGAAATCTGCCGTCTGGATCAATCACTTTGATTTTAATCTCATTTCTCCGAGTGGAAATAACTGTGTCATTAACCCACATTATTCACCAAAAAGTTGCATAATTTGAGGAAAATCCTTATTTTTAAGGCATTAAAAGAAAAACAATAGATCTTAACGCCCCCAAATTATGCAGGACAAATATACAGCCTTTTACCGAAAA
>JAEZZZ010000167.1 GCA_023418255.1 Bacteroidota bacterium | reverse complement strand
ACCTCCGGAACCCTCACTTTTTGATTGATGGGGGCTTGGTTCTCTGAAATGAAAGTCTCAATCGCGAAAAATCTGCGATTCAGACAACTGATTTTACACTTTTATAGTTTTAGCGGACAGCAATAATTATAGATATTACTTTTGCGGCGGAATTAAATAACACAAAAATATTTTATTATGAAAAAAACAATACTTTTCAGCGTGCTCTTTTTGGGGTTATCGTTAACAACATTCGGCGCGTATGGACAAACTTCCGTAAATACCGGAGTGGTATCTATGGCGGGCGCGGAACTCGGTTTAAGAACCGGCGTATTTTATGAACAACGCCTTGCCCGCTCATTTTCTTTACTCGGGAGCGTTGGCTACGAAGTAAATCTTGGCGCAACTTTTCACAGCGGATTTTCGTATACGGGCGTAAAACCGGTAGTCGCCATTGCGCCTCGTTGGTATTTTAATATCCCCGAAAACAATATGCGAAACGATGCGCCTTATATCACATTAGAAGCCTCCTACTCAACTGAAACCGGCGGATTTTTACTTCCGAAAGATAAATTAAAACGCGAGAAATGGGATGTGACCACATTGTTGGCTTTCGGTTATCGCCGTAGCTTATCGGAAAAATTCATGCTGAAAGGGCAAGCCGGACTATCGCTTACCTATACCAAATTGTATGAAGAGAAGGGCTTTTTCGATAAAAAGGACTGGGAATCTAAAAACGAATTAGTTTTTGATTTGGGAATTATCTATAAATTTTGACATTAATTAAATGTGATTGTCTTTCCAACGTCCTCTTTTCAGATAGATATATGAGAACAGCAGCAACCCAATCCAATAGACATGTTCTGTGGTCCACGCCCATGATATGGAACATCGCGAATAGACAATGATAAAACTCATGTATGCAACATAGAAAAGCAAGGTGATGGTTTCAAAAGTAAGCGCTTTGCGCGTGTTGCCCGTTCCCGACACGGCACTAAAAAGCACATAGCCCACACTATACAGTGGCAGCGACGAAATAAGCACATATAGCGGTGCGACCGTATCGTTTACCAACGAAATATCGTCGGTGTAAATATGTATCAGTAAGCGTGGGAAAAGTAGCGATATGCCCGCCACAAAAAGGATGAGCAAAAAGCTGAATGTCGCAATCCTTTTTAGTACACCGGGAATTTTGTGCTGCCTTTTTGCCCCCATCATGTTGCTTACGATGGTGTTGGCTGCAGAACCGAGTGCTTGCGAGGGGATGGTATATATGGTGTAGAAGCTGCGCACGATATTGGTTATGGCCAGTGGACGTTCGCCCAAATAGTTTTCAATAAACACAAAGAAGAGCATCCATGTGCCAATCGAAAGCAAATATTGCATCATCATAAAGATAGAAATGCTCAATACATTGCGAATTACCGACCACCGGAAACGTATGTGACGAAATCCATACTTTTCTAACGGAACCGTTTTTAGCGTATAAAAGATAAAAAAACAGGTGCTTGAAAATTCTGCAATCACCGACGCCAAGGCGGCACCGGATATGCCCATTTGTGGCATTCCCAAGTTTCCGAAAATAAGCGCGTAGTCAAAGACAACATTCACCAAAGCCATGGCTACCGCGTTGAGTGTTAATACTTTGGTGCGTGCTATGCCGATATAAAATGCCCGAAACATGGTGTTGGTGAAAGAAAAGACAAGCCCGAAAACGCGCCACTCGAGATAGTCGATTACCGCTTGCGAAACCTCTTCGGACTGAAACATATTCGGCATCCAGCGATGTGCTACGTATTGCATCGAGGGGATGAGCAGGAAGGCGGGAATCAGCAAAAAAAGGATGCCTTGCACCACAATATCACCAATTTGATGGAAATTTTGTTCGCCATTGCGTCGCCCGATAAGAATTTGCCCCCCATGCTAAAACCAAATGCCAGCGTATAGATGGCAATATATATAATGCCTGCCAGTGCCGAAGCACCCAGTTCCACTTCGCCCACGCGCCCCAGAAAAGCTGTGTCAATCACTTGGATGATGTTCTGAGCAAGCAGGCTCAGCATGATGGGGACACTTATCTTAAAGATATGTTTGTTGGAATACACTGCAATACGTTGGTTTGATTATATGATAAAAAAGCCGACAATTGTTCCCAATCGACGGCTTCGGATTAAAGAAACAAATCTGTTTTACTTTGTTTTATTCGTCTTTTCTTCAACTTGAACCACGGTCGGTTTGTATTTTTTTGCTTCATCAATCGGCATGATGGCGTAGCTCATGATGATGACAACATCACCCTTTTGCACTTTTCGTGCGGCGGCTCCATTCAGGCAGATGGTGCCTGAACCTCTTTCGCCAGGGATGATATAGGTTTCGAACCGTTCGCCGTTGTTGTTGTTTACCACCGACACTTTTTCGTTTGCAAACATATTGGCGGCATCCATCAAGTCTTCATCAATGGTAATGCTGCCGGCATAGTTTAAATTGGCATCGGTTACGGTTGCTCTGTGTATTTTTGATTTTAAAACTTCTACCCACATAAATTATTTGTATCTTATATTATCAATCAGTCGAACCTTGCCACAGAAGACGGCAATGCATCCCACAATCTGTTCAGCTTCGTCCCACGACGAAAGGGATTGTAGGGTTTCGGCATTGGCGATGTCGAAATATTCAACCTGCAAATCGTCCACCTCATTTATTGTCTCTGTCACGTAGCGAATCATCTCGTCGGGAGTTTTCTCGTGCATCATTTGGGCGCTCTTGCGCAATGTGTGATAAATGACAGGCGCATGTTGGCGTTGTGTGTCAGAGAGTCGCATGTTGCGACTGCTCATTGCCAAGCCGTTTTTTTCGCGAACTATGGGCACGCCTACAATTTCAACCGGCATGTTTAACTGATTGACCATGGCGCGTATTATCGCCAGTTGCTGAAAATCTTTTTCACCAAAATAGGCTCTGTCGGGCTGCACTATGTCAAACAGTTTGCTCACCACTTGCGCTACGCCGTTGAAATGTCCGGGTCGAAAAGCGCCTTCCATCACCTTGGTGAGCATGCCAAAATCAAAAACGCGTGTGTCCGGTTCCGGATACATCTCTTTTTCGTCCGGAGCAAATACAAAATGAACGCCCAACTCTTGCAACAGTTCGGTATCCTTTTCCGGCGTGCGTGGATAGAGGCGCAAATCTTCTTTGTTGTTAAATTGAGTGGGATTCACAAAAATGCTTACCACACATATCTCATTTTCGGCAATACAACGCGACACCAACGAGAGGTGTCCGGCATGCAATGCCCCCATCGTCGGCACAAAACCGATGCTCTTTTGCTGCTTCTGTTTCAATGGATTTAGCACGCTTTTGAGTTCGCTCACTCTTTTTATGATTCTCATCTTTGTTGTTTTAGAGTACAAAGCAACAAAATATTTGTGAAATATCGAAACCTACGTAGACCAAATATCATACAAAATTTTCAACAATCCGAATGTTTAAGTGATAAAAATCTAATATCCAGCAATTAATGAAATTCAGGCAGGATTGTTTTGTAATGATGCGGATTTTTTTTATTATCTTTGTAGTCAAATTATAGAAAGCAATATTTATGAGTCAAAAAAGAATTTTGTATATCACACAAGAAATCTATCCGTATTCACCCGAAACCGAAATCTCTAAAACATCACGCAATCTCCCTCCGGCGATACAAGATAAAGGCAACCAAATCCGCACCTTTATGCCAAAATATGGAAATATCAACGAGCGCCGAAATCAATTGCACGAAGTGATTCGTCTCTCCGGTATGAATCTGATTATAGACGACACCGACCACTCGCTCATTATCAAAGTGGCATCCATTCAGCCGGCGCGCATGCAAGTTTATTTTATTGACAACGAAGACTATTTTCATAACAGAGAAACCCTTCTGGATGAAAAAGGCATGGAATATGAGGACAATGATGAGCGCAGCATCTTTTTTATTCGCGGCGTAATGGAAACCATCAAAAAGTTGCGCTGGATTCCCGATATTATCCATTGCCATGGTTGGCTCACTGCGCTGGCACCCCTGTATATAAAAAAGGGATATGCCGATGACCCTTGTTTTAGCAATACCAAAGTGATTTACTCTGTTTACGATGAAGGGTTTACCAAACCCTTTCGCGACAACTTTGCTCAAAAACTTCGTTTTGACACGTTGGGAGATACCGAGATAGAGGCTGTGGAAAAACGGGGCACAATGGATTATGAAGTGCTCACGCAACTTGCCGTGGACTATGCCGATGGCGTTATTCAGAGCAGTAAGAGCATCAGTGAAAACATCACAAAATATATCCGGGAAAAAGAAGTCGTTTTTTTAGATTATACGGATGATTTTGACGAAATGGTGGAAAAAACAAACCAATTTTATCACAAGATTGACGCATAGGCAATAAATAGATTTGTCTTAAAAGGTGTTTGCATTATCGTTTCACACAAAAATTTATTTAAAAAATGAAGAAAGATAAGCCGACATTTTTTATATCCCATTAATTTTTCTGATATTTGCACGTTGAAAAAATAAAATTTTACACGAATGAAACGCCAACGTCTGTCCATATTGAGCATCTTTGCTCTACTAATTGCATTTGTTGCCTGCGACGATACGCTTAAACAAGTCGGTTTAACGGTACAGCCCGAAAAAGACAAACTCGCCATTTCCACCGACTCAATGTTTCTTGGCGCACGCACCGTTGAGGTTGATTCGGTGTTCTCGCGAACCAAATATCCTGTATTGGGAGAATATAGCGATCCTGTTTTTGGAAGCATTAAATCGGAGTATATGGGAGAGTTTTTTTATTCCGAAAAAAGCACTTTTAAAGAAGGGGCAACTGTTGATTCGGTACGACTAACCGTTTCGTATGCTACGTTTATTGGTGACTCGCTAACACCGATGCGCCTGTCGGTTTACAGTCTCGGTAAGTCCATACCGAAGAACAAAGACTATACCAACATCAACCCCATCGACTATGCTGATATGTCGGCACCCTTAGGCTCGACTCTGTTTACAGGTGAAAACGCAATCTATCACACCGAAGTACACGGTTCGGGAAATTATATGCAAAAAACCACGGTGTATGATATTCATGTTCCGCTGCCCAAAGCCTTGGGTGAGGCGTTTTTGAAAGAGTATCAAAAACCGAATCATGGTTTTTTTGAGTCGGCAGATGTTTTTAGAAAGGAATTTCCCGGAATGTATATCACCACAAGCTTCGGCAACAGTACCATCATGAAGATAGATATGACATCGCTGTATGTACATTACCATTACCTTGACAAAGGGGGTTCATCCAAAAAAACGGATACCATCCGTACTGCTGCTTTTCGACTCAATATGACACCCGAGGTCACACAGATCAATTATATTGAAAGCAACAACGAAAAACTGCTTATCCCTAACGATGAAAAGGCATATGTTAAATCACCGGCAGGGGTGAATACCGAAGTTACATTTCCGGTTTCGACCATTCACGAGAGACTAAAAAAACAGGCTCTCAGTCAGGCAAGACTCGTTGTTTACGCATATCCCCAAGGGAATGAAAATAGCAATGTGAAGATTGCGCCGCCGGCCCATTTGTTGTTGATAAACAAAGATTCATTAAGCGGTTTTTTTGAGAAAAGAAAACGTCCTGACAACGTAACCAGCTATATTGCCGAATTTAATAAACTGACTTACTCTTATGATTTTAAGAATGTTTCGGCGATGATAAACTATTATAAAGAACAGAATAAAGACAAAACCTCAAATGAATATCAACCATTTGATTTAACCTATTATTTGGTTCCGGTGGATGTTACTTTTGCTGCCGGTCAAGGTGGACAACAGAGCAATATTCCCATCGCGGTTTACAATCAAATGCAGCCGAGCGCGGCTATTATTGACAAACGCCCCCAAAACTTGAAGTTGGATATGATATTCAGCCATTTTTGATGTATAACAAAGAAAGATATAATAAACAAAAGGGATTGTAAAGTAACGGTAAAGGAAGCGTACTGAGGTAACTGTCAAGCCCGAATTCTGAGAGCAACGTAGCGGTTCACTTTTTATGAAACACTGCCTTTGCTTTGTCGCTTTTCAGGTCAAAAAAGCACACCCTGTTCATCAACGCGTTTGCGTCCTAAATGGCGATAGGCAAGTTCTGTGGCTTCACGTCCACGTGGTGTCCTCTTAATAAATCCCTCTTTTATAAGAAACGGTTCATAAACCTCCTCGATGGTTCCGGCATCGTCGCCAATAGCAGTGGCTATGGTGGTGATTCCTACCGGTCCCCCTTTAAATTTATCGATAATGGTAAGTAAAATTTTATTATCCACTTCATCCAGCCCGAATGTATCGATGTTTAATGCTTCCAAAGCGTATGATGAAATGGCTTTGTCAATTTTTCCGTTGCCTTTTACCTGAGCGAAATCACGCACACGGCGCAACAGCGCGTTGGCAACACGTGGCGTGCCTCTGCTGCGCGATGCGATTTCGGCAGCGGCATCCTGAACACATGCTATTTGTAGAATATCCGCCGAGCGAAGAACAATGCCTGTCAGGGTATCCATGTCGTAATATTCCAAATGCATGTTGATGCCAAATCGTGCGCGCAAAGGGCTTGTGAGCAAGCCGCTGCGCGTGGTGGCGCCAACCAGGGTAAATGGATTTAAGTCGATTTGTATAGAGCGTGCGCTGGGTCCTTTATCAATCATTATATCAATACGATAATCTTCCATAGCGCTATACAAATATTCTTCTACAATGGGCGAAAGACGATGAATTTCATCAATAAAAAGCACATCGTTGGGTTCCAGAGATGTTAGGATTCCTGCCAAGTCGCCGGGTTTGTCCAATACCGGGCCGGAGGTAACTTTAAATCCAACCCCTAACTCGTTGGCGATAATGTTAGAAAGTGTTGTCTTGCCCAATCCCGGAGGACCATGAAGCAGCACATGGTCAAGCGATTCGCCGCGCATGCGTGCCGCGCTTACAAAAATTTTCAAGTTTTCGACAATCTTTTCTTGTCCATTAAAACCCTCGAAAGAGAGTGGGCGCAGCGCATTTTCGAATTCGCGTTCTGTGTCGTTGATTCGTTCGTTGTCGTGTATATCAAACGGTGCTTCTATCATAGGTTGCAAAAATAACGAATTATAATGACAAACAGCGATTAATTTCTAAAAGAATTATTGGATAAAATTGTCTCATCGACACCGGCAGATGGTTGTTCATGTTGAACCTTCTTATTCAGTACACCGAAATCCCATTTATAGATTCGCCAAAACATAAAGAAAGCTATCACGGATAATATAAGAAGCAAATTAAGACTTTCGACAGGGTCAATTTCCATTACTTCATAAACGGCATCTGTTTGAAAAGCGGATGAGGAATGCGTAACAAAAAGCGCGGCAAAAGCATTATTCACAAAATGTACGCCGATAGCCAACTCGATGCCATCATCCAATATCGAAATTAATCCCAGCATCAAACCCATGATAATATATTGAGGCATCATCAGCGCAAAACCATATTCTTTTATTTCAGGATTCGCGGCGTGCATCAAACCGAATACCGTGGAAATAACGACAAGTGTTACCCATCTGTTTTTTGTCCATACAGCCACTCCTTGCGACAAATAACCGCGGAAAATCAATTCTTCAAACGTAGTTTGAAACGGCAACAGCAACAACACGACGAATACCAACGGGATGAACGTTGCAAGATTAAATTGCAGACGATAATTTTCGGGGTCGAGCCAGAGCACATCCACCAATAAACTGACCGCGTTCAAAATTCCCCACACGATAATTCCCACCCATACACGATTCCAACGAATATGTTTCCGTCCATTAATCACTCCTTTCAGCGAACGTTGATGCAGCGGTTTTATCAAAAGCGCAAACACAACACACATCGCCGCAAAAGTAAAAAGCAACAATGCAAATATCACCCACGATGATAATCCGGAATTGAGAATATCAAACATCGATTCAATATTTAATTGAAATCCATTTTTCACGATCACTGTGGCAGCAACAGCGATAGTTCCCACCATATTTCCTCCGATAAATACGGTAAGCAGCATTATTAAATAGCGCCAAAAATTATTTGGTCCGATAAACGCGCGTTCTAAATGTTTCATTGTTATATCTGTTTTAGTTGCTTGATAAATATATTCTAATTGATATATAAAAATTACTTTTTCAGTAAACGAATTTATTCGCTCGGAGCTTCATTATCCACCCACTCCAAAATATCGCCGGGTTGACAGTCCAATACTTTGCAAATGGCTCCCAACGTACTGAAACGGATGGCTTTGGCTTTTCCCGTTTTCAATATGGATAAGTTGGCAGGTGTGATGCCAACCCTTTCGGAAAGCTCGTTGAGCGAAATCTTCTTTTTCGCCATTTCAACATCCAGATTTACTATTATCGGCATATTTTTATGATTTACGAGATTAGTAGATACAATTAAATAGTTAATCCCTGCTCTTCTTTCAGCACGATGGCGCGCTTCAGGACGTTGCCGGCAATAAGCAACACAATACCGGTTAGCAATATTTCATGATCCATATCCGGCATAATTTGTTTATAGTTAACGAAGTCAATCAACGAGTTCGAAATGCTGAAATAACTTATATTGAATGTCAGTTGAAGCACATAAATTGCAATGGAATAGACAGCCAAACGCCTCAGTCGTCTTACATTCTCATAAGTAAAAATAAAATCGTTATAAAAAGAAACAATCAACTTATAAAATAAAAACGGAATAAGAAAGTAGATAATTAAAATAAGAATTGAGATAACAGTAAGAATACTTTCATAAACACTTATGCGACGCGAGAATGGTTGTGAGTATTTGTAGCGAGCCTCAACGCGTTGATGGCAAACAGGAATATCACGACCGTTTTTTATGTTTTTCAACGAATCAGTATATGCTTTTTTGTGATTTTTTGGCACGAGGTCAAGTGTAAACACATAATATCCTTTAAGTTTGTTCTCAGTTTCACTCATTCTCCCACGCTCATATCCGTTAATAAAAGCGCGTCTACCGGACTCCCAATTTCGCACAAAATAAGAAGCCACAATCATAAGATAAATCACTCCGGCCACTACCGATAAAATGGCTAATCGCGTTTTTTTTATTTTTACGTCTCATATTCAATAGTCCGTTAAAAATTTACTATATGAGTCATGCAGCAATGGCTGCAAACTCCACGAGTTCTTTAACAAGTTTATCATTTAATCTTCTGTTCGGTTTTATGCCAGACACGCAAATAAATCGCTC
>JAEZZZ010000166.1 GCA_023418255.1 Bacteroidota bacterium | reverse complement strand
ACCTCCGGAACCCTCACTTTTTGATTGATGGGGGCTTGGTTCTCTGAAATGAAAGTCTCAATCGCGAAAAATCTGCGATTCAGACAACTGATTTTACACTTTTATAGTTTTAGCGGACAGCAATATTTAAAAATATAAAAAGAGCAAGGCTGAAATGCCTATCAAGCTTGCTCTAAAATTTGAATTTAACGAATAGTCCTCTCTTTGTTTTTGGAAAATCAGTTTGTCACATATTTTTGAGACACTACTTCACATTTCATTTATAACGCTTCATTTACTCCGCTACCAACATCGGACTTCTTCTCCACTCTATTGTACTCCACGATCATTTCTGCAATTGCTTGAGCAGTTTGGACAGCATGTTCTTTGGTAACCAACCGATTGGAATGAAATGTTATATGTGCTTTTTTATAAAACGGTTCGCGAAGGGTAAGATGTTTTTCAATGAATGTAACCATAGCCGCATCATCTTTTCCTGCCAAGAGAGGACGCACCGTTTTGGAGGCGTTCAAACGAGCAGCAATTTCCGCCACCGAGGCTTTCATATAAACGGTGATCCCGGCTTGATTCATCATCTCCATATTATCAAAAAAGCAGGGTGTGCCTCCGCCAGTCGATATCACCACATTTTCGAAGGCAGCCACTTCAAGCAGTGCGTTTCGCTCAATTTGTCGGAATTTTTCTTCTCCTTTTTCTTTAAAAAGTTCGGATATCGTTTTTCGATATGTGCGTTGAATCCAATAGTCCAAATCGATAGCAGAAAAATTAAACAGGTTTGCCAAAACATGGCTGATTGTTGTTTTTCCCACTCCCATATATCCGACAAGAAAAATACGTTTCATAAGCTCATTGGGTTTAATTTTATAGCAGCGGTGCGAACAGGCGCATCACAGACTCAAAGAAACGATTGCTAATCGGTCGTTTAACCCATTCGTGCAGGCTAAGCATTTGCGAATTACGTTGATTTTCGATAAAGATGGTCTTTGCCTGCTTTGCCGTCTCTTGGTCATAAACAAAGGCTTCAGCTTCAAAATTTTGCTCAAAACTTCGTGTGTCAAAATTGACCGATCCCAGTAATGTGAGCGAATCGTCAAAAATCATCATCTTAGAGTGTAGAAATCCGGGACGAAACAGATATATTTTGATGCCCGACTGTAACATCTCTTTCACGTAAGAAAGTGAACCTAAATGCACGACAAAAACATCTGACTTCTCGGGAAGGATCACGCGCACATCCACTCCTCTTTTTGCGGCGGATTGCAAGGCATACACCATGGACTCGGGAGGCAAAAAATAGGGCGTCTCGATGTAGATGCTCTTTTTCGCATCGTAAATGGCTTGCAATATACCAAATGAAATTTCGCGTTCATCTCTCAATGGCCCGCTGTTTACGGTCTGCATCGAAATGTTTCCATAACGTTCCAACTGTGGAAAATATTTTCGCGAAGTAATTAATGTTTGGCTCACAAAAAACCAATCAATAAGAAAGATGGATTGCAGTCCTTGCACGCCTTTCCCTTCAATTCGTGCATGGGTATCTTGCCAAATTCCCCACTTAACTCCTTTATTGTACCGATCGGCAATGTTCATGCCGCCGATATAGCCAATTCGACCGTCGATAACAACAATTTTGCGATGATTTCGATAGTTAAGACGCGAGGTGAAAATTGGAAATACGAGTTTTAGGAACGGTTCTGCTTCAATGCCGGCTTTTCGCAAATCTTCCCAATCGTCACGCTTAGTTTTTCGTGAGCCGAAACTATCGTATATAATCCGTATTTCAACTCCTTGACGAGCTTTGCGAATGAGAGTTTCTTTTACTTTTTTTCCGATTTCATCCTCCAACATAAACACATAATACTCAATGTGAATATGCTTTTTTGCATTTTCGATATCGTCGAGAAAGCTTTTAAACTTGTCCGCTCCTTGGGTAAACAGTTTTATGCTGTTTCCACCTAAGAGAGGGGTGTAGTCAAAATTCTTCAATAAGCCGATGAGAGGGGCATGTTCTTCGGGGTATTCAATTTCTTCCGTTGTGCCGATTTCATCCAGCGGACGCTTTTTCAGCTTGTCGTACATCCGCTTTGAAATAACATGTTTTTTTGTAATGTCTTGCCCAAAAATAAGATACCAAATGAGTCCGATTACCGGAAGAAAAAGCAAAATCAGTATCCACGAAACCGTTTTTATAGGATTTCGATTTTCCGAAATCACCACTATCACAATGCTGACGATGGTGATGGCATAGAGGATTTGCAATAATGTTAACAAAATATCTGCCATGTCGGTATAAAAACAGGTAAAACGTACTGTTTATCGGTATTTGTTTTGTGCTTCGGAATCTTCCAATATATTTAAATAAGATTGATAGCGACTTTGGCTGATATGATACTTTTCAAGCGCATTCAAGACCGCGCAATCCGGCTCGTTGATGTGTCTGCAATTGGCATATCGACAATCTTTTGACAGATTAAAAATCTCCGGGAAATAGTGCGAAATTTCATCTTCGCTCATGTCGATGGTGCCAAATCCTTTAATGCCGGGCGTGTCAATTATAAATCCACCGTTATTTAATTCAATCATTTCCGAAAAAGTGGTGGTGTGCATCCCTTTGAGGTGAGAACGAGAAATCTCGCCCACTTTTTGACTCTCTCTTTCTGTCAATAAATTGATAATGCTTGACTTGCCAACTCCCGAATGTCCGGCCAGAAGCGTTATTTTATTTTCCGTCAGTGCTCGAATTTTATCCATGCCTTGTCGCGTTTCCGTCGATGTTTTCAGGCATGGATATCCAATGTGTTCATAGAGCAAAACCATGCCTTTGACATACGCCATATCTTCCTGGTCATACAAATCCATTTTATTGAAAACCAAACACGCGGGAATGCTGTATGCTTCGGCGGTTACTAAGAAACGGTCGATAAACGTGGTGGTAGTTTCAGGAAAACGAACGGTTACGCAAAGTAGTGCCAAATCGATGTTGGCAGCTAAGATATGCGAATATTTTGAAAGATTTGATGCGCGGCGAATGATGTAATTTTTACGATCCGCAATTTCTGTGATAAATGCGGTGCCATCGGGCTGAATTTCAACAAACACCTTGTCTCCAACCACAATTGGGCTTGTGCTGCGAATTCCTTCAAGGCGAAATTTGCCTTTGGCGTTGCAACGAAAATCGCTGCCGTGCGCGTCGCGCACGACATACGTGTTTCCGATATTTTTGATTACGAAGCCTTTAAATTCCCTTGCTCCCTCTTGCTGTTGCTGGGAAGACGTAGAGGCAGCGTCGCTCAACTTTTCACCCTTCACGATTATACGGTAAGAATTTCCTTTTCTTTCGTGGCAAACATATCCTCTAACTGTTTGATGTATTTATCATGCAGTTTTTGCATGTCGTTTTCCGCATCTTTTCCGGCATCTTCGGGGAATCCCTCTTTCACGGCTTTCTTGATGTCGTCAATTCCTTCGCGACGTGAATTGCGAATGCTGATTTTTGCATCTTCACACTCTTGTTTAATCTGTTTTACAAGATTTTTTCTTCGTTCTTCGGTCAGCGGCGGTATACCTAAGCGAATCACTTCGCCATTGTTTTCGGGCGTGATGCCCACGTCGGAATCAAGAATGGCTTTTTCGATTACTTTGAGCATGCTCTTTTCCCAAGGCTGCACCATGATGGTTTTCGCATCGGGTGTGGACAAGGTAGAAGCGTTTGCCAGTG
Source organism: Bacteroidota bacterium (assembly GCA_023418255.1). GTDB lineage: Bacteria > Bacteroidota > Bacteroidia > Bacteroidales > Dysgonomonadaceae > JAEZZZ01. The sequence goes on along the minus strand of JAEZZZ010000166.1, from coordinate 3,732 downwards.
GCGTAAGTGTACCATAATAATCCACTTTTATGCCATCAAGAATGTGAACATTGGCTCTTCCTGCGCGAATGCGCGAAAAGGTTTCTTCGAGGAACTCTAAGGTCATTTTCATCTTTTCCTCGGCATCGTTTTTGATTGTTGTTATATCCATCGTTCTTATATTTTAATTATTATATTGTTCTATGGACAAATATAGTGAAAACATTTTAAATTGGTTTTAAAATGCAGTTATAAGGTGCTTTTTTTTGTAAAAAACAAGAAAAACCCATTCCTCCTATTGATGTACCAACGTGCCTATGGACTCGCCTTGGAGTACTTTTTTTAGATTTCCGTAGGTGTCCATATCAAAAACAACAATCGGCAAATTATTCTCTTTGCACATGGTGGTGGCTGTCAAATCCATCACTTTTAGACCACGGTTGTATATTTCGTCAAACGTAATGGAATCAAACTTTGTAGCTGTGGCATCTTTTTCGGGGTCGGCAGTATATACGCCATCCACACGTGTCCCTTTAAGCATCACATCGGCTTCCACTTCAATGCCGCGCAATGCCGAACCGGTGTCGGTCGTAAAAAACGGATTTCCTGTTCCTGCTGATAGGATGGCTATTTCGCCGCGTTCCATTGCTTCAATCGCTTTCCATTTGGTGTAATACTCGCCAATGGGTTCCATTCGGATAGCGGTGAAGACACGATTTTTTTGCCCTTGCGCTGTGAGCGCGGAACTAAGTGCCAAGCTATTTATAACGGTGGCAAGCATTCCCATTTGATCGCCTTTCACGCGGTCGAATCCTTTTGCAGCCCCACTCAATCCACGAAAAATATTGCCACCGCCAATTACAATGGCTATTTCTGTTCCCATTTGTGCCACTTCGTGAATTTGTGTGGCGTAGTCATTCAAGCGGTTTTCATCAATTCCGTATTGTTTATCGCCCATAAGGGACTCGCCGCTGAGTTTCAGCAAGATGCGTTTGTATTTCATTTTCTATTTTAGCTTTTATATGTTTTTGTATCTTCTTCATTTATCCACTCCACCTCTTTGAATGCATATTTTCTCCGTTGGTCATCGTTCCATGTGCGCAAAATCAGATGTCCCGTCGGGAGTACGTTTTCAATCTTTGCGCGAAACATTCCACCGGCATCTTTGTACCAAAAATAATCATTTTTTCGATACAAATCAACCATATATTCATCTTCGATTTCGATGGCATTCCCTTTTTTAAACAAATTGTAATAGGTAAAAAACTCATTCATGATGCGCTGTAAAAGGCTGTCAGCATCGTGATTGATTCCTGTAATCTGCTTCAGCGACACGGGATTGGAGATATCGGACGGAAACATCTCTTCATTCACATTGAGTCCTACTCCAATAATGGATGATGCGATATATTTTTCTTGCAGATTGTTCTCAATCAGTATTCCGGCTATTTTCCGCTCCTTCCAATAGATATCGTTTGGCCATTTGATGCGAATTTCGTCTATATATTCATCCAACGTGTTTTTTATCGAAAGCGAAATCATGCGCGAGAGAATAAACTGCTCCACCGCAGGCAGGGATGTGGGATAAATAACAAAACTGAAGAGTAGGTTTTTATCTTTCGACGAAAACCAGCTATTGCCTTGTTGGCCACGTCCGTGCGACTGATAGTTTGCAACTGCCACAAATCCTTCGGGCAAACGCTCAGTCTTGACGCGTTCTTTTAGGTAGTGGTTTGTCGATTCCGTTTCGTTAAGACGGATGATGAATCGTTTATCGTCCAGATGAATCATAATATTCTTTTTGTATCTTTTTGGGCAACTTTTTCATTACTTCGCTTACGGAATGATGAATCCATCGCTTTATCTCTTCGCCAGGCATTTCGCCATTTATGATGATGGTGTTCCAATGCGTTTTATTCATGTGATATGCGCCTGTCACACATTGGTATCGCTCCCTCAAATCAATTGCCTTTTGTGGGTCACATTTCAATGAAATGCAGCATGGATGTGCGTCCAATGGGATCAAAGCAAAGATTTTATCACGTATTTTCATTACAACCGTTTCTTTATTGAATGGTGTGGATGCCTCTGCCTCGTGAATGGATAAACAATAATTGTAAAGTTCTTCTACATTCATTATCGTGCATTTTCGTGTGTTAGTAAATTGGCGGCAAAAAGGCGTCGTCAATATGCTCCAAATCAAAAGAGCGTCCGTTCCACACCATGCCAATAATATCGAAGCGTGGCGGTTTGTCGGCATCATCGTTTAGTTTCAAATAAGCATCGGCAGCCTGAATCATACGGCGCATGCGTGATCTGCCCACAAAGTCTTCGGGATTTCCCCATTGGACAGATGTGCGCGTTTTCACCTCCACAAAAACGATGTACTCGTCATCCTCGGCAATGATGTCAACTTCGTGACCTTGATAACGCCAATTGTGCTCGCGAATTTTATAGTTCTGCGACACCAGCCATTTTGTGGCGGCTTTTTCACCTTCTTTCCCCAAACGGTTGTGTTGAGCCATTGCTTTTTACCCTTTTATAGCTATAACTGACGTAAAAATACAAATTTATGTATTAAAAGCTTCATTTTGGTGAAAATATTTTGTTTTTTTGTATTTGCAAAGCGATGTATTTGCATTTTCTTTTTAAAAACATACGTTTTGATGAAAGTAGAAAAAAAAAGACGTCCCGAATATCCTCTGCCTCGCAGTAAAAAAGTGGTGATTATGCTCAATGAAAAAGAGCAAGGATTGATTGAATCCTATTTGAAAAAATATAAAATATCGAATCGTTCTCGATGGTTCAGAGAAACCATCATAACGCATATTCTGCGGAACATGGATAGGGACTATCCGATGCTTTTTGAAGAGAACGAAATGCGTCGTTAAAATCTTTCTCTTATGAAAACTCCGGTATTTGATGATGCCTATTTTATGCGTCAAGCACTTATGGAAGCACAAAAGGCATTTGACCGAAATGAGATACCTATTGGTGCGGTTATTGTTTCGCAGGAGCGCATCATCGCGCGAGCACACAACCTCACGGAAGCACTTAATGATGTTACAGCACATGCCGAAATGCAAGCCATCACGGCTGCGGCAAACGTTTTGGGTGGAAAGTATTTAACAGACTGCACGTTGTATGTTACGGTTGAACCATGCCCTATGTGTGCCGGTGCTTTACAATGGTCGCAAATTGCGCGTGTGGTGTATGGTGCAACCGACAACAAACGCGGCGCATCTCACTATTCTCCGGTGCTATTTCACCCTAAAACGGTTGTTGTTTCAGGTGTAATGGCTGATGAATGCGCAGCACTGATGTTCTCTTTTTTTGAGAGGCGACGATAAGTTGTTACTTTTAAGGAGCAACTTGTTAGTCGATCCTTAGAAGTTCACATTTAGAATAGGACACATTGAAAGTCTGATTCGAAAAATGCATCTGAGAATAAATAAAAACTTTTCTTTAAGCCTTTCCATCATTTTCTTCAAATTCAATGCAGTTGCTGCCATCGTAGCATTAATTTGTATACCTTTTTCTCCCCCAAAGATAATTTTGTTCCATGCGAAAATCTTTCTTCAGATGTCCGATGATAGGTTCAATTGCATCTCTGGTTCTACATCTGCGTCGTTTCTTGCGTTTTTGATAAGCTGTCAGAGAGGTTTTCGGCTTATCCGGAGTGATGATGGTAACTCCTCTAATTCGGTTTTTACCTTTACCGCCACGATCGTAGGCTAACTCACGGGGCAATTG
>JAEZZZ010000165.1 GCA_023418255.1 Bacteroidota bacterium | reverse complement strand
CTTATCATGATTCTACAAAAGAGAATCAGACGCGCGTGGAGTTTCTCCGGAATGGCGACTATGGTCAGAATTATGCTGATGTATTACGTGAATTGCTACACCTTTTTTGAAGATCCGGAAAAAGATTAGGCGAAAATGATTCAAGCAGCCAAGCAAAGACCTCCGGAACCCTCACTTTTTGATTGATGGGGGCTTGGTTCTCTGAAATGAAAGTCTCAATCGCGAAAAATCTGCGATTGAGACAACTGATTTTACACTTTTATAGTTTTAGCGGACAGCAATAATAAAGAGTAAAAGACATCAATCCTTAAAATCAAACGAAAGTTGGAGTGGGTCGGATGAAGTTCCCGGCAATTGCGAATCTGCATTTTTGAGGGTGAGTCCCATTAAACGAACTTTGCGTTCCTCTAAATCAGAAACCGAAATCAGAAGATTTTTTCCAAGTTCAAAAATATGATCGTATGTGTTGATATAAAAATCAACGGTTCTACTTCGTGTAATGATAGAAAAATCCGCATATTTTATTTTTAAGGTCAACGTTTTAGCATTAAATTTTCTTTTTTTTACACGCCGACACACCTCTTTCGCAATTTCATCCAACGCGCTCAGCAAATCGACCATCTGACACAAATCATCGGCAAAAGTTTCTTCGGCACCCAATGATTTGCGCACTCGTTCAGATTCCACTTCACGCTCGTCGATGCCACGCGCAAAACGATAATATTGCAAACCTGCCTTGCCAAAATGTACAGTCAAGTCCTGAGCTGAAAACTGTTTCAGGTCGAAACCATTCTTTATTCCAAGAGCATGCATCTGTTTTGCAGTCACTTTTCCCACGCCATAAAAACGCTCTATCGGCAGCTTTTCGATAAATGCTTCTGCCATTTTAGGCGTAATCACATATAAGCCGTCCGGCTTTTGATAGTCCGACGCGATTTTAGCAAGAAATTTATTGTAAGAAACGCCGGCCGAAGCCCTTAATCGCACGCGACGAAATATTTTCTCTTTCAACTCCTTAGCGATAATAGTGGCCGACTTTATTCCTTTTTTGTTTTCCGAGACATCCAAAAACGCTTCGTCAAGCGAAAGGGGTTCCACTCTATCGGTATATTCAAAAAAAAGTTGCATAATTTGTTTCGACACCAACTTATACTGCTCAAAACGTGGCAAAACAAAAATTAACGATGGGCACAAACGCTTTGCCATAAGCGATGGCATAGCCGAGCGTACACCATAAGCGCGCGCTTCATAGCTTGCGGCAGCCACCACGCCACGCTTCCCGCCATATCCCACTGCGACAGGCTTGTCGCGATATTCAGGATGGTCGCGTTGCTCAATGGATGCATAAAAGGCATCCATATCGATATGGATAATTTTTCGTGTCATCAATCAGTTTTTACGGCAATAAAGATAGCGAAAATAATCTATTACCCATCCTTTTCTCTTACAAAAATGCGGCATCGTAACAGTCATAGATTTAACTATAAAATGCAAAAAAAAAAATCGTTTTGGTGTTTTACCACTTAAAGGCTTTATGACTACAACCATCTGAACACTAAGGCTACTATGCCTTCAATTTACTTAAAATAAAGCAATTCGCTACTTTTTTTTTATTTTAACAACTCATCTTTAAACTTTCATAAATCTCTTGACTCAAATTATTATTCTATTTACTTTTGTCAGATTATTAATAAAAAAATGATGTGATTATGAAAACCAAATTATTAAATTTATTCGTTTTGTCATTGGTATTACCTTTGGCATTTGTAGCATGCGAAAAAGGTGGCTTATCTAATGTCAAAAAAGAAAAAGTTAACATTAACTTCAAAGCTTCAGATGGTAGCACGAGAAGTGTTGGCGAAGCACAAACACGTGGACTTCTTTTTGACATCGTGAAAGTTACCAGCTTTAAAATCAACATTGGCGAAATTGAATTTGACTTTGCCGATGACGATGAGTTAGCAGTTGATTTCAACGGTACTTTTAGTTCAAGAGACGACATTGAATTGAAAGGGCCATTCAACATTGATCTTGTGAGTAAGGGCGATATGAAAATTCAGACCGTTATTTCTAATTTGAAAGTGCCTGTTGCAGCATATGAAGAGATTGAGTTTGAAATGAAAAAATGTAAAGACAAAAAATCTACCATGTTTGGAAATTCAATTCAAATTGAAGGAGAGATTTTAGACACTCCTTTCATTTTTGCTTCAGACAAAGAGTTTGATTTCGAAATTGAATTTGATAAACCATTTATTCCTGGTCAAAACAACGAAATTACAATCAATTTCTATCTAAATAAATTGTTTACTTCAAGCATTAGTGGCATTAATTTTAAAGACGCTATTGAATTCAAGCACGATGGAAAGATTGAAATCTTCTACAAAGAAGATGCTACCAACACACCGGGTTACGAATTCGGAAAGAAAGTCTGGGGATGGCTTAACAATGTAATTAACTGTGAAGTTGACGATTAAACAATAAATTTACTTCAAAAAAACGAACTCATAAAAAGAGGCTGCCTTTTACTTTTGAGGCAGCCTCTTTTTTGTTTATTTTTTGCTGCTTGGCTATATTTTACATTGGGATGTCCGGTAAAAATTCACAGAAAGTTGTATAAGCCTTTATCTAGTCACTCCTTAAAAAACACCTATCATATCTGATTATCAGAAAGCTGACTCCTATTTTTCTTGTATATATTTGCCGTTTTTCGTATCTTTACAAAGTAAAACCTTGCAAATTATAATAGGAATCTTTTGTTCGCAGTTGAACACTTGTCACGTGTTTCGCCGAACCTCTTTGATTAATTTTTCTTGTTTCTAACTACCAGTTTAATTCCTTCCAACTTTTTTCTCTGTCTTTTCATTAACAGAGAATGTTTTGCGATTTTTCTTTCTAAAGAACAGATATATTTGTAAAACATAATAAAGTAATACTGCAATCAATAATGGATAAGCATAAAATCCGTGATTACTCGAGCAAAAAATAAAAAAGAGACACATTAGAATACATGCAATTAGCAAAACATGTTCCTTATTACTTATAATCCTCTTTCTTCCCATAGTTCCATACTATTTAGCGCTGTGTCAAACGAAATAAAAAGTATATTTTTGTCTTCTTCCGATAGATTATCGGAGTTCTTTATCACATCAATATATGCTTGAGAAACTCGTTCCAAATCACTCTTGTTTTTAGAAAATTGGAATAACATATCCAAATATAAACGTAAAATATCTTCTGTTTTTTTAGTTGTTAATTCGTTTTCAGATAGTTTTAGAAATACAATCATCATAGTCGTATCCACCGACAACATAGTTATTTATATGACCTATTACACTACTATACATTTGATCTAGTTGCTCTTTTGAGAAAAAATCATCTTCGGATGATGTAGCACTCTTAACGGTAGACCCTGTTCTAGGTATGTCTGAAAGTAGATTTTTTAAATATTGATTATGTAGATATCCCACATGGTTATAGGAATGGGACTGATATATCAATGAGTTGATATCACTGTTTGTGGGAAAATTATCAAGATTATTATAGATTCTCGTAATGTCTATATTTTTATATGGTATATATTGCAATTCTTCTTCAATAGAGCTACTTCTTAAACATTCATAAGCTTGATATGACGCTCCTCCAGATATAAAAGCTGTAGCAGCAATTACCGCGACACCAGCTGCAGGACCTGCAGTTCCTCCCGTTGTAGCTGTAATAAATGCCGCTACACCTACCGATACTTTAAATCCACCATAAGCACCTAGGGCATCAGCACTTACTGTAGCTGCTAATCTTCCAAACCATGCTGCTCTTGTTTCCATACTTCGTTCCTTCAAAAGACTTTCATTAAATTGCATAAGTGTTACTAATTCTTTTTTAATTTCAGGATTTTTTAATAACATCTTTTCATTTTTTGAGGGCTCTTTGCAAACCGGAGAATTGATATCACTTTTAGAACAACTGATAAATAGTGACATGGCGATTACACTTACAAAGGAAACACAATAATAAATTGTTTTTTTCATCGTCTTAAAGTTTTTTGTTTCTTATACTCATTCAATCTTTTTGAGTTTAAGAAAAAGTTAACAATTATTAGGTAAGTCTTAGATTTTACGAGATTAACGCCCCTACCTATTCGCATTATCTCAATTTTACCTTTCTCTTACATTGCGCACTATAAAATACTCGGTTTTTCGATTCAGTTTTCCAGTATTATTAATGCAAAGTTATAAAAAAAAACAATAATGTTGTATTTTTTTTTATTTTTTTTGATTTTTTAGCTTCAATATTATTTGACTCCCTAACCGGAAACCCTTTATCAATAAAAAAGGTATTATTTTGAGTTTATATTATTCCGTAATTAATCATTCTTTATTTATTTCTTATAAATTAAAAAAAATCAAAAAGTTACATAAACAGATTTATCTATTGTCTAGATACTCTGCAGCTTCTCATCCATCTCCGCATTCCTCGGTTTTGTTCTTACCTTTGCGCCTTGTGAAATTCTTTGTTTTCTTCTATGCGCTTATTATTTTTGTTTTCGTAATTTCTTTATTTATTCTTCATGAAAAGTCATTTTTCACTATTTATAAGGTAGTCATCCCATAAAGACAACGCCACGCCAAAAGACACGACATATCTACGTCATTTATGCCATAACACATAAATCGATACGCTACCTGAAAAACACAGAAAATACTTTTATCTTTTTTATAGGGAACTAGTTATTGCTTACTCACTTAAAAGTTGTTTACGCGCGTCGGCTAATGCTTCGGGCGATTCGGGCTCGGGAAAACGCAAATTGAGGGATTTGAAAAGCTCTAAAAGGATATCGCCAACGGCCACACGCGCGAAATATTTCTTATCCGCGGGAATGACATACCACGGCGCGTAAGTTTGCGATGTTTTCTCCAACATCTCCTCAAATGCTTCATCGTAGGCATCCCATTGCTGTCGTACATTCAAATCGTTGACACTAAATTTCCACTGTTTGTACGGCGTATCAATGCGAGAGAGAAAACGCTTCTTTTGCTCCTCTTTGGATATGTTGAGCAAAAACTTAACAATGCGCGTACCATTGTCGTATAGGTGTTTTTCGAACGCGTTGATGGCCTTATAGCGGTTTTCCCAAAAATCGGCATCAATTTTTTCAACGGAATCATATCCGGGAATTCTCTCATTCATAATCCATTGCGGATTTACTTTTGTGGCCAGTACATTTTCATAGTACGAACGATTAAAAATTTCTATCATTCCACGCTCAGGAAGAGCTATGTAGTGACGCCACAAATAGTCATGTTCAAGTTCGTTTTTTGTCGGAGTTTTAAAGCTATGCACACGGCATCCTTGTGGGTTGATGCCCGACATAACGTGGCGAATGACACCATCTTTTCCGGCAGCATCGCGGGCTTGTAAGATGATGAGAAGCGAATATCGGTCGTCGGCATAAAATATCTCTTGCAGTGCAGCCAGTTGTTTAATATTTTCCTTTATCTCTATCTTAGCCGATTTTTTGTCAAAACCGCTATCTTCACAAGTTGAAAGATCTTTTATTCTTATGCGTTCATTCGGTTTTATTTTGAATTGGTTGTAATTGAAATGCATAGTAATTTATTGTTTATATTCAGGATAAATGTTGCTGCCGACACCTTTCAACAAATTGTGGTATCGTCGCCTATCGGAAATAATTTTTAAGCCTTCTTGAAAAATATCGCTCTCGCCGATGATGATTCTATAATAGGCAGCCGGTTCATACAAATCGCGTGCAATAAGGGCTTTGAGTTGAGGATAAAGTATCTTTTTGGATTGCTCAAACTGCTCTTTATCCCATTTGATACTATCGCTTTGTGCAATTTTCTTCATCTCCTCCACCATCAAAGAGTCGATATGATAATATTGTTTGAAATCATCCACTGTGGGATATCTATTTAAAAGCTGTTTGCGATGATGATCCACTTCGGCAAGTGTTGCCTTAAATATCACGCCCTTGGCAATTAATTCGCGATGCAACGGTGTAATTGCTCCGGTATCAATGGGAACAAAATAGTCCGGCATGATACCACCACCACCATAAACAACGCGTCGATTTATCAATGTAGTAAATTGCAATGAATCAGGAAAATGGATGCTATCGGCGTGCATCAATTCTCCGTGATTGAAACGTTCAATCACATCCCGATTGTATGCTTCGGAATTGCCCGCTTCGTACGGTTTTTGTATGCTTCTGCCTGTTGGCGTATAATATTTTGCGACCGTAAGGCGTATCATTGTCCCATCAGGAAGTGGAAACTGTCGCTGCACAAGCCCTTTACCAAATGTGCGTCTACCAACAATTACGGCACGGTCCCAATCTTGCAAGGCTCCTGATAATATTTCGCTTGCTGATGCCGATGTTTCATCAACGAGAACAACCAATTCGTCGGATTCAAATACACCATTGCCTTTTGCATTTCGAGTGAAGCGAGGTTGATTTTCTCCTTCGGTATACACAATCAATTGCCCTTTCTGCAAAAACTCATCCGTGATATCGGTTGCTGTCTGCAAAATTCCTCCACCATTTCCTGTGAGGTCAAAAATGAGCCGCTTCATACCTTGTGTTCTCAGTTTTTTCACGGCCTCCAAAAACTCATTGTGCGAAGTGGCACCAAAACGACTCAGACGAATGTATCCAATATCATCAGCCACCATAAACGTCGCATCAATCGAGTGCAGAGGAATTTTATCTCGAATGATACGAAACTCGATTAAATCGCTACTCCCACGACGTTTGACCTTCACCTTTACCTCGGTGCCTTTATCTCCTCTCAACTTTTTCATAACCTCACGCGACGAAATTTTAACTCCGGCAATTAGCGTATCATTTACATAAATGATTTTGTCGCCGGGAAGAATGCCCACTTTTTGGGATGGGCCACCGGATATTACATCTACAATATAAAGCGTGTCAGTGAGCAAATTAAACGAGACTCCAATTCCTTCAAAATTGCCTTGAAGCGGTTCATTCATCGATTTCACTTCATCATTATCGAGATAGACAGAATGCGGATCTAATTCGCGCAACATCGCCCGTATGGCGGCTTCTGTCAGTTTATCCGTCTGAACATCGCGGACGTATAAATTATCTATAAGGCGAAGGGTGGTTTCCAGTTTTATGCCATCGGCAGTTGAACGCAGTTGTGCATGTATTTTTCCTGTAAAAAGCAAAAAACATGCAATGGCGGAAAAAAGAATTTTGTTCATGTTGCTTGTTTAAATAGATGAGTCTAAATTTTCATCCCTTTGGGAATGAATGCGCTTATATCGTATCCGTAATGCAGTAGCTCTCTGACAACGGTAGAACTGATATGCGTGTGTTCCGGCTCGGTAAACAACACAATGGTCTCAATACCCGAAAGCGTACGATTCATATCGGCAATCACCTTTTCATACTCAAAGTCGTTGATCGAACGAATGCCACGGAGGATGCAATCGGCGCCCACATCTCGCGCAAAATCGATGGTGAGTGATGTGTAACTCTCCACGCTCACGCGAGGTTCATCTTTATATAAATTGCGGATCATCTCCAACCTCTTTTCCAACGGGAAATAGCTGTTTTTTGTCTCGTTTACGCCGATGGCAATAATGATTTTATCCACCAACGCAAGACATCTGTTTACCAACGATTGGTGTCCAATGGTGAAGGGATCGAACGTGCCGGGAAAAACGGCCGTACATGTGTGTTTCCGGGAATTCATATGCTGTTTGTGTTATTTTATTATCAATTAAAACGGACGCTAACAAATTTGTTGCCACAGGTCATCCTCTTTTTGTTGGCAATAGTTGTAACGCGCTATTGTCAAACGACCTCTTCCTCAACTACCAAATTGTCAATAATAAAGCGTTGGCGCTCGGGTGTATTCTTGCCCATATAGAATTCCAACAGTTCTTTCAACAAATCTTCTTTTCGCATCGTCACACGTTCCAAACGCATATCTTCGCCAATGAAATGGCGAAACTCGTCAGGGGAAATTTCACCCAACCCTTTAAATCGTGTGATTTCGGGGTTTGGTCCCAAGGATTTAATGGCTTTTATGCGCTCCTCCTCTGTATAGCAATAGGTTGTTTTTTTCTTGTTTCGCACTCTAAAAAGGGGGGTTTGCAAGATATAAACATGGTTTTTCTTTACCAAGTCAGGGAAAAATTGCAAGAAAAAAGTAAGCAATAACAACCGAATGTGCATTCCATCGGTGTCAGCATCAGTCGCGATAATCACTTTGTTGTAACGCAAATTATCCATATCTTCTTCGATATTCAATGCTGCTTGCAGCAAGTTGAATTCCTCGTTTTCATAAACAATTTTTTTGGTTAGCCCATAAGAGTTCAATGGCTTGCCGCGCAAACTAAAAACGGCTTGTAGATTGGGATCTCGGCTTTTAGTAATGGAGCCGCTTGCAGAATCTCCCTCTGTGATAAATATGCATGTTTTTTCACGATCGTCGCCTTTGGCATCATTGTAATGAATACGACAATCACGTAGCTTTTTGTTGTGTAGGTTCGCTTTTTTGGCGCGCTCTCGTGCCAATTTAGTGACACCGGCAATTGCTTTTCGCTCCTTTTCGGATTCTGCTACCTTTTTCATCAGAGCTTCTGCCGTATCGGGATGCTTATGCAGATAGTTATCCAACTCTTTTTTGAGAAAATCGTTGACATATTTATTGATGGAAACATCGTCAGGTGCCATATCCTTTGAGCCTAATTTTGTTTTTGTTTGCGACTCAAAAATGGGGCCGACCACCTTAATACTGATAGCTGCCACAACACCATTGCGAATGTCGGAATATTCAAAATTCTTGCTCAGAAAATCCTTCATCGTGCGTGCCAATGCTTCCCGAAAAGCCGTTAGATGTGTCCCACCTTGCGTCGTGTGTTGACCGTTTACGAACGAATAATATTCTTCTCCATACTGATTGGAATGGGTGATGGCAACCTCAATATCATTGCCATGCAGGTGAATGATGGGATAGAGCGTTTCGGATGTTAAGTTGTCGTTGAGCAAGTCTTCAAGTCCGTTTTTGGCGAAAAACTTTTTGCCGTTGAAAACAATGGTTAATCCGGTGTTTAGGAAGACGTAGTTTTTCAGCAGTGGTTCAATGTGTTCATCGCGATAATGATATTCACCAAAAACGGAAGCATCGGGCGTAAACTCCACCAACGTTCCGTTATTTTCGGTGGTCGTCTCCAACTCATTTTCCTCAATAGTAATGCCTTTCTCGAAAAGTACCGAAGTGCTCTTTTTATCACGAAAACTTTGAATGAAAAAGCGCGACGAAAGGGCATTTACAGCTTTGATGCCGACGCCATTCAATCCTACGGATTTTATAAATGCTTTGGAATCATATTTGGCTCCTGTATTCATTTTTGAAGCAACATCCTTTACCTTTCCCAAAGGAACGCCACGCCCATAATCTCGCACGGTAACATGCTCATTTTCGATGGTTACTTCGATGGTTTTTCCAAACCCCATCATGTATTCATCAATAGAGTTATCAATCACCTCTTTAAGAAGGACATAAATGCCATCATCTACAGAAGTTCCATCTCCCAATTTTCCGATATACATTCCGGGACGATGACGGATATGTTCCTGCCACTCAAGCGTTACGACATCATCATCAATATAGTCGTGTTGTAAACTTTGCTGATTGTTCTCTAATTCGCTCACGTATTCCTATCTTATATTTTTTGTGTTTAAAAATTATAATTCTTTGATGTAGGCTCTTCGGGTTTTTACATGCTTCGCATCGAAGCCGTCCCACATTGATTGTACTTTATTGTTTACTTCCAATTCCGGATTGCTCTCGGCATATTCAATCCCCAGCTTTATGGCCTCAGGAATAAACTGTGTGAATATCAAAGCATTCACGCCTTTGCCTTGATATTGAGGATCGACACCTATCAACATCAAATCCAACACTTTATTTCCTTTTCCTTTCAGCGCCTTGTAAAGATGAAACCATCCGGTAGGCAGAAATTTGCCTTTTGCCTTTTGCAGTGCGCGCGCAAGGCTTGGCAAACCGATGCCTACGCCCACTATTTTGTTGTCCTCCTCGCGCATCACCACGGAAAGGAAATTGAGGCGAAGCATCGGGATATACATATTTACGTAGTAATCAATTTGTTTATCGGTGAGTGCGACAAAGCCATACAAATCTTTATATGCTGCATTCAACAACTCAAAAATCTCTTTAGCATAAGGCCAAACTTCATCTTTATTTTCAAATTTCTTTACGGTTAGTCCAAAACGTTTTTTCACCACCTCCCCTACTCTCACAAAGCGTTCTGGCAGCTCTTTGGGAACCGGAATAAGATATTCAAACCAGTCTTGATCTTTTACATATCCCAAGCGCTCCATATGCTTTTTATAATAGGGATAGCTGTATGGTGCTTGCATGGTCGCCATATAGCCGAACCCATCAACAAGCATCCCTTCGGCATCAAAATCGGTGAAACCCATCGGTCCATGCATTTTTTTCATTCTTCGGAATCTTGCCCAATCTTCCACCGTTTTGAAAAGCGTATCCACTACTTCTTCGTCATCAATGAAATCGACAAAACCGAAACGAGCGTTTTCTTCACTCCACGTCTGATTGGCTTTGTGATTGATGATAACGGCTATACGCCCTACAATTTCGTCTTCACGATATGCCAAGAATGCGGCAAAATCACAATGATCGAACGCGGGATTCTTTGATGGACTTAGCGTGGCTATTTCGTCGTAAACCAAGGGAGGGACAAAATATTCACAATCCTTATAAAGATTGATGCGAAAGTTGACAAATTTTTTTAATGCTTCCTTATTTGAGACTTTTTGAACAGTTACTGACATATTCTTTGTTATTCTATTGTTTAAATGTTTCCGCTTATTTTTTCTTGTGCCAAAGTACAAAGATAATCAATTTTATTTTATATCAATGTATGAGATTCATTATCTAACACAAGAATGCAGGCAAATTTTCAGTTATTATTGACATCTCCCCATATTAACATCAGAGTACTCTATCGATATTGGATTTTTAACGACAGGATGAATCATTCTTTTATTTTTGATTTGTAGGTATTCCAAAGAGCAATGACTTTGCGCACGTAGTTAATGGTCTCGGTTCCTCTAAAATATCCTGACTTGCAAACGGGATCATCATAATATTGTTCTAAACGCTTAAGGTCTAAATATTTCTCCACATTCCCCTCCCATACATCTTTATCGGCACCATATTTCTCTGCCAATGCTCTTGCATCATACACATGCCCAATACCTGCGTTGTATGCCGCAAGCGCAAATTTCACACGTTCTTCATAATTCTCTATCGCAGAAAAAATAGAAAGAATTTTTTTCAATATCTTTGCTCCTACCTCAACATTTTTTTCCGGGTCATGAAGTTCTTCAAGGCACACACCGTACGCTTTTCCAGTAGCGGGCATCACCCCCATCAGCCCAACAGCTCCCACCCATGAACTTAGATTTGTCTTGAAACGAGATTCGTGGTATGATATTGCTGCCAACAAACACCAATCAACATTGTATTGTTCTCCATATTTTTTGAACAAGAAATCATAACACGAAATTTCGCCGGGTTTATAAAAACTGACGGAGTTGCCATTGCTTTTGGGGTCATAACCTTTTGTCTCTTCAAAATATCGTTTAATTGTGTAGGAATAAAAGGGCTTTTTATTCTCTTTTTGAAACCAGCTGTTAAGAGAGTCGGCAAGAATGGGCTTCTCTTTTGTGACCGCCCATGAATAGCGTTGACTAAAACTGACAGGCAACGAAGCATTTATGTTTCTAAAATAGGTCCGGTTAAGTTTTGCTAAATACTCATCAGCAACAGTATATTTTATTTCGCCGGCAGACACCATTCGAATAAGGTCTTCTGTAACAAGCGTATCGGCATCAACATACTTTATTTTTATACCACCGCCAAGTTCCTTATCCAAATTGAGTACTCGCTGTTCATACTTTGAATCTTTGATGAGCGTCAGTTCTTTCCCTAAAAGGTCCGTCACATCATGCAATAAAGTATCAACCGACTCGGAACGCTGAACAACAACCTGACGCGAAATACCGAAAAGACCACAATAGATAAGCCACTCTTTATTTTGATTTTCAATCGGCATACTATATGCAATAACATCGCCTTTTCCCTGTCGCAACATGGTCAACAACTCGTTAGTATTCTTACCAACAACAATATGAGGAACCAATCCATGTTGCTTACAAAAGTTGACAACCATATCGTAATGATAGCCCATCGCTTTATCGCGATAAGTAAAATATGAAACGGAGGTGTTGAGTGTAAGGACTAGCAGCGTATCTTTTTCAAGCAGTTGCGGAAAATCAGATATTTCATTGCTTTGTCTGTGGGTGCAAGCAAATAACACCAAAAACAATAACAAGAATATGTTTGTCGTGTTTCGCATATTTTAACTCATTGAAACTTGGCACAAAGATAAATAAAATTATTAAACTAATTACCTCCCCGACAAATCACTCATTTTCTTTTACATAAACAGATAAATATCGAAGAATTGAACATGGATACCTATCAAAGGATAGGTTATTGGCAGCATGATGACATAAAAATTTAAAATAATTGTATCTTTGTGATGTATAACTAAATCAAATATTAATCGTAAACAAAAAATATGAATAGAATAACCTCTTTATTTGGAATCAAATATCCCATTATTCAAGGTGGCATGGTGTGGTGCAGCGGTTGGTGCTTGGCTTCGGCAGTAAGCAACGCCGGAGGACTAGGACTTATCGGTGCAGGCTCAATGCATCCAGAAACGCTACAAGAACACATTCAAAAATGCAAAGACGCTACCAATAAACCATTTGGCGTTAATATTCCACTTATGTACCCACAGTTGAATGACATTTTCCGCATTGTGTTAGAGGAGAATATTCCTATTATTTTCACATCGGCAGGCAATCCGAAACTGTGGACAAAAAAGTTGCACGATGCAGGGCGAATAGTTGTACATGTGGTTTCGAGCTCAAAATTTGCTTGCAAATGTGAAGAAGCCGGAGTGGACGCTGTTGTTGCCGAAGGATTTGAAGCGGGGGGACACAACGGACGCGAAGAAACCACCACGCTCACCCTTATTCCGCAGGTACGAAAATCCACATCGCTGCCACTAATTGCTGCCGGAGGCATCGCCACAGGCGAGGGCATGGCTGCCGCCATGGCTCTTGGTGCCGAAGGCGTACAAGTGGGAACACGATTTGCCATCACTCAAGAAAGTTCAGCAAGTGACGCGTTTAAAAACAGATGTATCCAACTCAAGGAGGGAGATACCATGTTGTCTCTAAAAAAAGTGAGTCCTACACGCATGATAAAAAATGAGTTTTATGAAGCCGTTCAGGCACTGGAAGACAAGGGTGCATCAGCGGAAGAGTTGAGTAAACTATTGGGAAAAGGGCGCTCAAAAAAGGGCATCTTTGAAGGTGATATGATCGAAGGTGAACTTGAAATAGGACAAATTGCCTCGCACCTTCGCGATATTCCTTCTGCTGCTACTGTCGTTCAAGAAATGGTTTCAAAATACAATCAAGTGGTTGCTAAGTTATCAAAAGAAACATTTTAACGCATCATAAATGAACGTTTTGCAGACAGAATCTATTTTACAGTTTTAATATTATCCATCATCTGCAAATGGATGCCAGTATCCATTTGCCACAAAAGCCATCCATTATGCGCAAACAAATCTTATTTTCCCTACTACTTATCATTGTAAGTTCACTTTTTGCACAGGAGCAAAAACATCTGACACTGGAAGATTTAATTCCCGGAGGAAAAACATTTTACAATTACTATCCTCGCATTCCGGCCCAATATCAGTGGCATGGCGATACACTTGTCGCCATTCAGAACGACTCGGTTTTTATCATTCATCCTGAAGATAAAACATTGTCGCGCAACTTGCTTTTTTCCTACAAAGAGCTACCGAACGTTGAAAAGAGCGTCTATGGCGTTTCATTCCCGCAAAAAGGCAATCAATTGACCTTTTTTACACGAGACGGAATGCTTCTTTATAATCTTTCTACAAAACAGAAAGAGGCAGAATTTATCTATCCCAAAAATGGAGAAAATTATCAGCTTTCACCCGACAAAAAACATTTGGCATACACCAAAGAAAACAATTTGTATATCATCGATTCATCACAAACAGAAATCGCAATCAGTAACGAAAAAAACAAAGATATTCGATACGGACATGTGGTACATCGAAATGAGTTTGGCATCAACAAAGGGATATTCTGGTCGCCCGACGGACAAAAACTGGCTTTTTACAGAATGGATGAGAGCATGGTAACCAACTATCCATTAGTGGATATTTCTACTCGAATCGCTACATTGAAGAACATAAAATATCCAATGGCAGGAACAGATAGCCACCACGTAACCGTGGGTGTGTTTGATACAAAAACCGGACAAATTGTGTACCTTAAAACCGGAGAACCCAAAGATAAATTTCTCACCAACGTGGCATGGAGCCCTGACAGCAAATCGATATACATCGCGGAACTAAACAGAGAGCAAAACCACATGAAGTTGAATCGATATGATGTACAAAATGGAGAGCGAGAGGCCATGCTTTTTGAAGAAAAATGCGCAACCTACGTCGAACCTCAACATCCCGTCCTGTTTGTTCAGCATAATCCGAATCAATTTATTTGGCAAAGCCGACGCGACGGCTACAATCATCTATACCTCTATTCCACTAACGGAAAACTACTCAAACAACTCACACGGGGCAATTGGGAAGTGACAGACGTTTTGGGATTCAACGACAAAGGCAATAAACTCTATTTTGCATCAACCAACCCAACCCCCATGGACAGACATATTTATTCCATCCATTTAAAGAGCGGACAAACAACGCGATATTCAAAACAGCAGGGTATGCATTATCCTTTGCTAAGCGCATCGGGAAAATACTTGATTGATAAATTTTCGTCACATGATAATCCCGGAGCAGTTGTGCTGGTAAATACCAGTAACGGAGAACAGTTGTCATTGACTTCGGCAAAAAATCCGTTTGAAGGTATAAAAATCCCAACTGTTGAATCGGGAACACTAAAAGCGGCGGACAACGAAACCGATTTATACTATCGATTCATAAAACCTGCCAATTTTGATCCGAGCAAGAAATATCCGGTTGTGATATATGTGTACGGTGGTCCGCACTCGCAAATGGTGAACAATCGGTGGCGCTATGGTTCCGGTGGCTGGGAACTATATATGGCACAAAAAGGCTATCTTGTGTTTGTGATGGATAATCGTGGCACATCCTATCGAGGCGTTGATTTTGAGCATGTTATTCATCGTCGATTGGGCATCGAAGAGGCAAAAGATCAAATGCGCGGAGTGGAGTTTCTCAAATCGCTTCCTTATGTTGACGCGGAGAGTTTGGGAATACATGGTTGGAGTTATGGCGGCTTTATGACCATCAACATGTTGCTTAATTATCCCGATGTATTTAAAGCCGGAGTTGCCGGAGGGCCCGTTATTGATTGGAAGTTTTACGAAATCATGTACGGAGAACGCTATATGGATACGCCCCAAGAAAATCCTGAAGGATATGAAGTAACAAGCCTTTTGAACAAAGCCGATCGACTTAAATCACGCTTGCTTATTATTCATGGCGATGAAGACCCGGTAGTGGTACTTCAACACAGCCTACAATTCCTAAAAACATCAGTAAAGAAAGGTGTTCATCCCGACTATTTTATCTATCCCGGACACGAACACAACATGATGGGGCACGACCGTGTGCATCTGCACGAACATATTACACGATATTTTGATGATTTCTGTGTTAGCGCAACGTGTGAAAAAGAATAAGGCTTGAACTCTAAATTAAAGACTTCTCAACTTTGTATAATCAAGAAGTAAATATGACTTAAATTCTATCAAGAGGGTGCCCATGGGCACCCTCTCTCAGATATCACAAATCGCAGTATGCGATTATTTATTCACTTTTGTATATACGTATTTTTGTCCGTTGATATCTAAAATGGCTTCGTTGTTTACTTTGGTTTCCCAAGTTATACCATCTTTTTTATAGACGGCTGTTTTTGCCGATGCTTCCGTTTGTATCAACGTGTAGCAGTTTTCTGCGTTGGGACTCAACAATTTTACAAACGATTTGTGTTTATCAGGATTGAAATGCATCACATCCAATGTGTTAATTGGCGCATTGCTGTCTTTCGCCTCATACAATATATTTCCGGGACCAAGCAATGTGAAATTATAAGTATTTTTTCCGTCAGTGAATTGCGGTCTATAATTTCCCGAAGTATTCCATTTGAGCGTTGCTGTTCCATCGGTGAACACACATTCTTTGTCGTTTTTGGATTCTTTTTTCAATTTATAATCCTTGTCATCGATTTCTATTTCCGCAAAAGTCACATTCCCTTTGCTATAGACTTCTACATCGTAGTTCTTGCCTGTTTTGTCATCTTTCACACAATACGCGGTATAAGCATCATCGAGGTCTTCTTCGCTAGAAACACGTTCCAGAACTGAATTCGGAGTCACTAGTTTTTTGTCTTGAACAGCGAAAGCGATTTTAGAATCGGTCAACAAATAGATCGTATCTTCCGTAGCGTTCCATTCAAATCTCCCTTTTGTAACGAAAAAGCCATCTCTTTCGAGATATTTTTCAAACATTTCATATTTCCCGTCATCATCTATGGCAAGCAACGTGTATATTCCGGGACAATCTGCCGCCGGCAAGACGCCTTCGTATGTTCCCTCCCATTGTATAGAGTCCTTAATGGTTTGAGAAATCACCGAGTTGTTTTGTTTTTTGCTGTTACAAGCTAGGGTAAAGCTTACAGCCATAAATATCAAAATAATTCTTTTAAAAGTTTTCATAATAAAGTAGTTTTGTTTTGTAATAATTGAACTATAAATAACAAAATAGATTGTTTCGTATATAAAACAGCGCAAAAGTAATATTTAGAAATTAACTATACAAGAAACTGTTTTATTTTATATTTTTTTCGTACTTTCGTCGTTCAAATTCATTTCCATTAACTCTGTAATTATTCTAAACGAAAAAAAAATGAACGAAAACGAAGAAAAAATTAAAGGTTTGCCTGAAAACGCTTATCAGGTATTGAAAGAGGGAGAAGAGTACAAACCGATTTATCCCCCCGAACGTTCGATTGTGGAAATCACGCCGTGGTCGGTGGGTATGGGATTGCTGATGGCCGTTATCTTTTCGGCGGCAGCCGCCTATTCCGGGTTGAAAATCGGACAAGTGTTTGAGGCCGCCATTCCCATCTCAATTATCGCTGTGGGAGCATCGGCTGCCGCGCGCAAAAAGAGCGCGTTGTCGCAAAATGTGATTATTCAATCCATTGGCGCATCGTCGGGTGTGATTGTTGCCGGAGCAGTTTTCACCATTCCGGGGCTTTATATTTTGCAAGCAAAATATCCTGAAATACAGGTCGATTTTTGGCAAATATTTTTCTCTTCGTTGTTTGGCGGAATGTTGGGAATCTTGTTTCTTATTCCCTTCCGAAAATATTTTGTGAAAGATATGCACGGCAAATTGCCATTTCCCGAGGCCACTGCCACCACCGAAATTTTGATGACTGGCGAGAAAGGCGGTAACCAAGCGAAACTCTTAATCACAAGCGGTTTGATTGGCGGGCTGTTTGATTTTTGTTTCTCCACGTTCCGGCTGTGGAGCGAAGAAATCAATACGCGCATTGTGCCGATTGGAGAAATGATTGCCGACCGTTTCAAAATGGTATTTAAATTCAATGTCAGCGCACTGATATTCAGTTTTGGTTATTTAGTGGGTCTGCGCTACGCGCTGATTATCGCGGTTGGTTCGATGTTATCATGGTTGGTGTTGATTCCGCTGGTAAACGAAATTGGCGCGACCATTGCCGCGTCGGGCGGCGGCGTAAATCCGTTCGCGGCGTTGTCGCCGGAAGAAATATTCAGCACGTATGTGCGTCCTATCGGCATCGGCGCGATTGCCATGGCGGGAATTATCGGCATCATCAATTCGGCGGGTGTGATTGGCAACGCTTTCAAACTTGCCGCGGGCAAAAAAAGCGGCAGCCACCAAGAAACGGCTAAAGTGGAGCGCACACAGCGCGATTTGAAAATGACATTTGTGATGCTGTTCTTGTTTCTCACGTTAGTTGCTGTATTCATCTTTTTGCTTATCGGCGTAAAAGTGACACTGATGCAAGCCATTGTGGCATTGTTGGCAATAACGGTGATTTCGTTTCTTTTTACGACGGTGGCGGCGAATGCCATTGCCATTGTGGGCACTAATCCCGTTTCGGGAATGACGCTGATGACATTGATTTTGTCGTCGGTTATTTTGGTGGCTGTCGGACTGAAAGGATGGCAAGGAATGGTCAGCGGACTGATTATTGGCGGTATCGTGTGTACGGCACTCTCGATGGCGGGTGGTTTTGTAACCGATCTTAAAATCGGTTATTGGATTGGAACCACGCCCGCCAAACAAGAATCGTGGAAGTTTTTGGGAACACTCGTTTCCGCGGCTACTGTGGGCGCCGTTATCTATATTTTGAATGAAGCCTACGGTTTTGTCGCTACGCCGGAACACACCAATCCGATGGTTGCACCACAAGCCAATGCCATGGCGGCGATTATCGAACCGTTGATGTCGGGCGAAGGCGTCAGTTGGATGCTGTTGGGCATTGGCGCGGTGATTGCCGTGCTGGTCAATTGGCTTAAAATATCGCCGTTGGCATTTGCCTTGGGAATGTTTATTCCGTTGCATCTGAATACGCCACTTGTAGTGGGTGGATTGCTCAATCAGTGGATAAATAAGAGTTCAAAAGATAAGAAATTGAACAATGCACGTCACCAACGCGCCATTCTTATCGCGTCCGGATTCATTGCCGGAGCCGCGCTGTTTGGTGTTATCGGCGCATTGATTATCTTCCTCACGGACAATCCCAACGCGCTCAACCTGAACATTTGGTCAAATCTTGAAGGCACCGGCGCGCAAGTAACGGCATTGATTGCCTTTGTCGGACTTATCAGCTATTTCGTGTGGGAGTCGTTGCGTGCGAAGAAAGAGGAGTAAATTTATATTTTATTATCAATAAAGGAATGACCTCACAGGATGCGTGGGGTACCCGTCCGCCGACAGTCGCGTTAAAAAAGAGAAGCTGTTTGAGTTGAACTTGTTCAACGAGTTATTTCTCTTTTAGCGACCAAGGCGTTTGACGGGTCACGTAAGCCTGTGCAGTCTTTGCTTGTCCCGATTATCGGGGATTTTTTCTTTGGTTCGTTTCTTTTGTATCAAGACAAAAGAAATGAATAATCATTCGCAGATTATCAAAATAATTATTAATTTGTATAAGCAGCATTTTTTTGTTTATATATTGACGATATTTTATCATGCTCTTCGCCGCTATCATTTTAATTCTTCTCGCCATACTCATTAAGTTTGGAAAGATGCATTTTCTTGTTGCCGGGTACAATGCTTTATCGCGTGAGCAAAAGAAAATATACGATATAAAGCGAATAGCAAATTGGACAAGCTGTTATTTATTCTTTTTGGGAATTATACTGATAATAGGATATTTTATTGAACGTAAGGTTGGAGCAAATAAATGGATTGATTGGATTATCTTTTCAACAGTACTGTTTGGATTTATTCAAGGAATACTGATTTATAAAAATAGCGTATCAAAACAATCTAAAAATAAAAAATCAAAAAAACATAGCTAAAAATGAAAAAAACAATTGCATTAATTTCGATGGTGATTCTTGCTTTTGCCTGCACGCAAAAAAAGGGTGCACACACAGCGACAGTTGAAGATACGGATTTGACAAAATATGTCAATCCATTCATCGGCAACGCGTTTACCGGACACACATTCCCGGGTGCTACGTTTCCGCTTGGATTGATTCAGGCAGGACCACAAACCGGAAATTATACGTGGGAATATTGCGCCGGATATGTGTATGAAGACCCGCGCATCACGGGCTTTTCGCAAACACGCCTGAACGGAACGGGATGCGTGGATTTGGGCGATTTGCTGGTGCAGCCATTTTCGGGCGAACCGCGCGACGATTTGAGCAGCACGTATGACAAAGCAACCGAAAAAGCCTCGCCGGGATATTATGCCGTAACCCTGAGCGATAATAATGTCGACGTGGAAATTACCGTGGCGCCACACGTGGCATTTCATAAATACACATTTGCAGAAGGCAAGCCGGCACGTCTTTTTGCCGATTTTCAAAGCGGATTGACTTGGACGGAAGACAAAGTGTATAAACATATTTTAGACCACGAACTGAATTTTGTGGACGAAAAGACCATCACCGGATTCACACGCCGCACCGAGTGGGTGGAACGTGTCTATTATTTCGTGATGGAATTTGACAAGCCGATTATCGACCGTGAAAAACTGGCTCAAAGAGACGCGCGCGAAAAAGCCGATCGCTATCTATTAACGTTCGACACGTCCCAAGGCAACGAAGTGATTATGAAAATCGCGCTTTCATCTACAAGCATAGACGCGGCGCGCGCCAACCTCGAAGCGGAAGTTCCCGCGTGGGATTTCGATGCCGTACACGCCGATGCCGTTACGGCATGGAATCATTACCTCTCGCGTGTGCAAATAGAAGGAAGCGACGACGATAAAGCCAACTTCTACACATCCCTTTATCATCTCTATATTCAACCGAACAACATCGCCGATGTCGATGGAAAATATATCGGTCCAAACCGCAAAGTGTCCCAAGCGTCCGGCGGAAAACATTATTCCACGCTTTCGCAATGGGATACATTCCGAGCGGCGTTCCCGATGTACACCATTCTCAGTCCCGAATTCATACCCGAAATGATAAATTCGATGCTCGATTTCAGCGAGCAACAAGGACATTTGCCGATTTGGGCGTTGTGGGGACAAGAAACCTACACCATGATTGGCAATCATTCCATTCCAATGATTGTGGATGCTTATCTGAAAGGATTTAAAGGATTTGACGCCGAACGTGCATATCGTGAAATCAAAAAATCGATTACCGAAAGCAACCATCCCAAATCAGATTGGGAAACATACGACAAATATGGATATTATCCGTATGATTTGATTGATTTGGAATCGGTTTCGCGCACGCTCGAATGCGGATTTGATGATTATTGTACGGCATTGATGGCGAAAAAGTTGGGCAAAGAAGAAGATTATACGTTTTTTATGAAACGCGCCGATTATTACAAAAACCTTTTCGACGCGAACACCAACACCATGCGTCCCAAAAGTTCAAAAGGCGCATGGATAGAACCTTTCGATCCGTATGAATTGGCGCATGCCGACTCAAAAGTGGGTGGACACTACACCGAAGGCAACGCGTTGCAATATACATGGCATGTATTGCAAGATATTCCGGGATTGATTGAGCAGATGGGCGGCAAAGAGAAAGCCGGAAAAGTACTTGATTATCTTTTCAACACCACAAAAGAGTCCACAGGAACGCTTTCCGATGTTACCGGACTTATCGGTCAATATGCGCATGGCAACGAACCGAGCCATCATGTGGCGTATATCTATCCCTATCTCGACCGTCCTGAAGAGACACAACGTCTTGTACGACAAATCTGCAACGACTTCTACAAAAACAAACCCGACGGTTTGATTGGCAATGACGACTGCGGGCAGATGTCGGCATGGTATTTGTTTTCCGCCATGGGATTTTATCCGATGAATCCTGTCAGCGGCGAATTTGTTTTCGGCGCACCACAAATTCCTTCAGCAACGATTCACTTAGATAACGGAAAACAATTCCGCATGGAAGCCAAAAATCTCTCCAAAGAAAATTTATATGTGGAAAAGATTGAACTGAACGGCAAACCGTACAACAAAAAATTCATCACCTACGACGATATTGTGAACGGCGCGCACCTTGTGTTTTACATGACCGATGTGCCAAAAGATGGCAAATAAATATTTTGTCCGCCGAGCGACTTATCTTAAGTTGCTCGGTGGGATAGAATTGTAAAAATAAAAAAAAACTCCTCTCCTTAGTGTTTCATCATTTTTGTCAGGTTCCATATGGTGGCCACTAAACAGGTATTAATTTGCATACTGTTTTCAGCCCAAAGATAATTTTGCTCCATGCGGTAATCTTTTTCAAATGTCTGATAATAGCTTCAATACCTGCGGCTCTACACTCGCTTTGTTTGACCGTTTCTGATAAGTTGTGTCTGCATTCATGACCTATGCGGCTAATATATGCCCTGTCTAGTAAAACTTATGATCTGATTATACATCGGCTGTCCGTTGAAACTTTATTCCACGTCGCTTCATAGCAAGCGAGACGAAGCAATTTCTTCGTGTCTATTGTCTGTTAAAATCCGTCACCAACACTTCGCCTTTTTTAACTACCGTTTCCACAATATTCATGCCTACGTGATAAGGCAGGAATTTATACGACGGAAACTGCAACAACACCAAATCGCCCTGTTTTCCCACGTCGATACTGCCAATTTTATCGGCTTTGTCAATGGCGGCTGCGCTGTTGATGGTAAAAGCCGTAACTGCCTCTTCGGGTGACAGTTGCATATGAATACACGCCAGCGCGAAGAGCAACGGAACGGACGAACTGAATGAGCTGCCGGGATTTAAGTCTGTTGCCAGAGCAACGATGCAGTTTTTATCAATCATCTCGCGTCCGCGTGCATACTCTTCGCGCAGAGAGAAAGCTGTCAAAGGCAGCAAAGTGGCTACGACGCCTGTTTCCGCCATGGCGCGAATGCCCTCGTCGGATGCTTGTAACAGATGGTCGGCGGACAGGCATTTCAACTCTGCCGCCAACTCCGAGCCACCAAATTGTACAATTTCATCGGCATGAATTTTCAATTTAAATCCTTGTTCACGTGCCGCGGTCAAGAATTTGCGCGACTGTTCAATGGTAAACACATTCTTCTCGCAAAAGATATCGGCAAACTCGGCAAGGTTTTCTCTTGCCACTTGGGGAAGTACTTCGTTGATATTAAAATCGATAAAAGCGTCTTCGCGTCCTTTCCACTCTGCCGGTGTGGCGTGGGGCCCCAGAAATGTGGACACGACATCCACGGGGTGGCAATGGTTCAGTTTTTGCATTGCTCGCAATTGCTTCAACTCGGTTTCTTTATCGAGTCCATATCCACTTTTGCCTTCCACGGTTGTAATCCCAAGGCGTAACATGGCATCAAGGCGTTGTTTACCGACGGCAATCAATTCCTCTTCGGATGCTTCGCGCGTGGCACGTGTGGTATTTACGATACCGCCGCCACGCTCCATGATACTCATATAGCTGTCGCCACGCATGCGCCACGAAAATTCTTCTTCGCGATACCCGGCAAAAACAAAGTGTGTGTGCGGATCAACAAATCCGGGAAGGAGTGCTTTGCCTTCGGCATGAATTATTGTATATTCTGATTCGTTTACGGGGATGGATTCGCCCTGTTTCAACACGTGCGATATGATGCCGTCGGTAACGACCACCGTGCCGTTTTCAATCACGTGCAAATCGGACATCTCTTTTCCGCGTTTTCCCGCGAAGCCACTGCACGTAACTACTTGTGTCGCGTTTTTTATGATGATGTTGTTCATATATGTTAGGATTTAAATGTAATTTGTGATCAATTTCGTATATTATGTAACTCTGTTGCTCAGAAACAAACCTCAATTTAGGCTCTCAAACACAAATATACAGGATAATTTTTAATAGATAAAGCCGTTGACGAAAAAATGTTTGCCAAACGATTTCAATCGTTCGGTGCTTTTTCAAAAGTTGCCTTGCGCATTCGCCGCATAAATGGCTCCGATGTTCTAAATGTCACACGCTTCACTCTGATGGACTCGGCTCTAATCTCATCTTTTCGCTTCACCGGCCTACTTTCTGCCGAGAGCGAAAATGTGCCAAATCCGTTCAAACACACATGGTTGCCATGCTTTAACTCTGTTTCTATAGCATCGATCATCATCTCAATCATCATGCGCGCTTCTTGTTTATTAAGGGTGGAGCCGTTTGCCATCCGCTCGGCAAGTCTTTTCGTATCAATGGTTGCTCTGCGCACCACTGTGGGATAATATCCCGTTACTTTCTTATCGTCGGGATTGATATTATCGCGACGAATTTTCATTCGATATAATATTGCCATCGTCTTATCCTATATTAAATTAGATTATTAAATATGCATTCTCCCTTCCACGAAAACAGGTGTCGGAAAGCATTCGGCATACCATATCTTGTTTAGACGCCTGGCTTTTCTACCTGTTAAACTATCTCTCCCATCCTATTGAACTGTAATTTTCATGCGATGGAACTAATTACTGAAACAGTTCAAAGTATTCATACCTCCTATAGTATATTATAAATTTCCCTTATACCTTATGCTCTATACATTCTATATTCTATATATAGCACCTCCTATAAGGTATTTCTATTTTCTACGTTACAAAGATATAGTTTTATTTGAAACCGACAATAGTTTGGGAGGACAAAAAAGATAATTGAACAAGAGAAAGCATTGGCTACACTTTGCACTCCCTTGTCAAGAGTCGAGTTGAAAAACAGCGCGGAACAAGAGTTGCCGTTAGGTGATTTATTGACGTAAATGATTGCCTATACGGCAATTTTATCTCTTAGCGACACTTTCTTGCGCCACTCGCGCCATCCCAAAATTGCCAATACCAAAAACACGGAATATTGAATGCTTGTGAAATACATTCCTTGCGAGGCATAAATGGGAATGGAAATGATGTTGCCGATAATCCAAAAGAGCCAATTCTCTACCTTTTTTATTGCCATCAAGACGGTGGCAATCAGAAAAAAAGAGGTGTTGAAAGAGTCAATATAAGACAAATATGAGTTCAGATATTCGGGATCGGCACGGTTGGCATAACGCAATACAAAAAAGACAACAACGTACGCTATGCCGGCGCATGTCCATGCTATTATATTTTGTTTTCGCGAGTTGCGCGATATTTGCAATTGCTCATTATCGGCATCGGTGCGCGACCACATATACCAACCGTATATATTGGTAACGAGATATATAAAATTGATGCCGGCGTTGGCGTAGAGTCGCGCGGCAACACATAGAAAGATGTACAATGTGACGTTGGCGATACCGAAAGGGAATACCAAAATGTTTTCCTTACGCGCGTACCATACGCTGACAATTCCGAGCAGTGCGGCAATGAGTTCCCAATAATTCATTTTTACATATTAAGAAAGGGTGAAAGATTTTCCATACGGTTTAAAATGACAAATATACGGGATAATTTTTGATAGGAAAAACGGAATGTATCGTTTTTTAAAAGATAAACAAAAGTATCAAGAATAGGGTAGAAACCTCAATTAATATTTTGAGATTATAAAACATCCCGACGGGGCAAACCTTGTCGGGATGTTGATTCGTTTTTCTACCTCCATTTATTCCATAATGCGTGCTTCCAGTACTTGGTCGATAGAGAAATTTTCGATGCCGAGATAGTATTCGGCGCAATCGATAAGTGCCTGCATCGGCACCAAACCAATCACTTCGCTGCCCACAACGGATACGCCGTAGCGTTGCGCTTCCATACGCACCATTTCATGGGCACGATATACAGCGGTTTTTGTGTAATCGGTAAGGTTCATTGACACTTGCACGATGCCACGCTCTTTCAGCTCCACGCCCATGCCCTTGCAAAAGCGCAATCCACCGCCAATGTGGCGCACTTTTTTGGCAATGGCGGTGGCAATTTCCGGATTATTGGTATTCAGGTTTACATTATACGCCACCAGCGGCATACGTGCGCCAATGGCGACAACGCCGGCGGTGGGATGCGGTTTGGCTTCGCCAAAATCGGGTTTCCAATCGGCATCTTGCATCTTTTCGGTCATGCCTTCGAACTCGCCTTTGCGCACTTTTGCCAAATTTTCGCGATGCGGTGCCGATGCCGATTTTTCGTATAAGAAAACGGGCAGGTTGTAACGTTCGGCAACTGTTTTCGCCACCTCTTTTGAAAGGGCGACGGCGTCTTCCGTGTTTACATTTTTAATGGGGATAAATGGCACTACGTCCACGGCTCCCATTCGCGGATGTTGCCCGCTGTGCTTTGTCATATCAATTAGCTCAACGGCTTTGCCGATGGCTTCAATGACGGCTTTTTTCAATTCTTCCGGTTCGCCCACAACGGTAACAACCAGTCGGTTGTGGTCTTCGTCGTTGCTATAATCGAGCAGTTTCACATCGGTTTTCGCGCGGAAACACTCAACAATTTTTTCAATTTTCTGTTTGTCGCGTCCCTCGCTGAAATTGGGAACGCATTCCATAATTTTGTTCATAATACCATTATTATAATTAGATTTACGTCTATTTTTTTCTTGATTATTATCCATCCTGCTCTGTTATTTAAATGCTTATCAATTTTGGACAGATCACGCGCAATCACTCCTGTGTTAAAACCCTCATTGATAAGCTTCGCCAAAATAGAGCTTCCCAAATATCGGGAGGCACCGGCTAAGAGTATTTTTCTCATAGTTCAAAATAAAAAGACAGGGTATTTCGACTTGATGTTTTCGGCATTTTTACGAATAGATTCGCAAATTTACCGAGTTTATGATGATAGCTGCCGTCATAAAATAAGCACGCTACTTATTCAAGTCCAAGCTGTTAATCAAATCATCCTCCACCAAAAACGGCACGGTAATGTGGTACCCTTCGGCATGCGATTGGTTGAATTCTTCCACGGTACTCATTGCGTTGGCGTTGCGTGCCCACGAACGACGAGCAACTCCGCCCATAACGTCCCACAGCATTGCCGAACGAAGGATTTCGTCTACACGCTCACTGCCGTCGCACACCATACCAAAACCGCCGTTGATGGCTTTCCCGATGCCGACGCCACCGCCGTTGTGCAATGCCACAAGACTCATGCCGCGCGCGGCATTTCCGGCAAAACATTGTACTGCCATATCCGCCATCACGTTGCTGCCATCTTTTATATTTGCCGTTTCACGGAACGGTGAATCGGTTCCGCTTACATCGTGATGGTCGCGTCCGAGCATCACAGGGCCAATCTCTCCGTTGCGTACCATTTCGTTAAATTTGAGCGCGATATTCATGCGTCCGACGGCGTCTTGATAGAGAATTCGTGCTTGCGTGCCTACCACCAACTGATTTTTCTCGGCATCGCGAATCCAAATCCAGTTGTCGCGATCTTGTCCACGACGATTGGGATCGATACATGCCATCGCCGCCTTGTCGGTTTTTATTAAATCGTCGTGTTTGCCGCTCAAGCATACCCAGCGGAATGGTCCGTATCCGTAATCGAACAACTCCGGCCCCATAATATCTTCTACATACGATGGCCATATAAAACCATCTTTTTCGTCAATACCGTTTTTGGAAATTTCCTTCACTCCGGCGTCGTATATCGCTTTCATAAACGAATTGCCATAGTCGAAAAAGAAAGTGCCTTTGCCCACCAAACGTTTTATGACTTCAAAATGGCGTTTGAGCGATTCGTTTACCAACTGTTTGAACCTACAGCGGTCTTCGCGAAGCAGGCGTGTGCGCTCGTCAAACGTAATTCCGACAGGACAATAGCCACCCGTATAAGGTTCGTGGCACGAGGTCTGGTCGCTCAGCAATTCAATGTGAATACTGTTTGTATCGGCATATTCAAGTAAATCCACAATATTGCCATGATAGGCAATAGAAAGTGCTTGCTTTTCGTTTATGGCCTTTTTGGCCCAATCAAACGCTTCTCGCTTGTCGTTCGTTATTTTATGCACCCAACCTTGCGTATGTCGCGTTTCGATGCGCGAATAATCCACTTCGGCAATGATGGAAACCGCGCCGGCAATTACAGCTGCTTTAGGTTGTGCTCCGCTCATTCCGCCCAATCCGGACGATACAAACAGATGTCCGGCCAGGTTCCCGTCATGAGCCACGCCCAAGCGTTGGCGTCCGGCATTGAGCAGCGTGTTGAACGTTCCATGCACGATGCCTTGAGGCCCGATATACATCCAACCGCCGGCAGTCATTTGTCCGTAGTTGGCAACACCCATCTGCGCCGCTACTTCCCAATCGGGAAGATTGTCGAACATGCCGACCATCAATGAGTTGGTAATAATTACACGTGGCGCTTCCGGTTTCGATTTGAATAATCCCAATGGGTGACCGCTTTCTACTACCAAGGTTTGGTCTTGCGTCAGCTCTTCGAGATACATTTTTATTAATCGATATTGCATCCAGTTTTGACACACTTGTCCGGTTTCGCCGTAAGTAACCAATTCATAAGGATAAAGCGCGATATCAAAGCAGAGATTGTTATCAATCATCACCTGAAAGGCTTTGCCTTCGATGCACTTTCCCTTGTATTCATCAATGGGTTTGGCTTTCAAATCGCCTTCGGGACGATAGCGATAACCATATATTTTGCCGCGTGTTTTCAACTCTTCCAAAAATTCGGGTGCGAGTTTTTCGTGCAATTCCACCGGGATATATCGCAACGCATTTTTCAATGCCACTCCGGTTTGCGACGGCGTAAGCCGAAATCCACGGTCAGGCGCACGGCGAATACCTTTCTGAAACGTCGGGTATGAAGGCAGTTGAGAGGGTAAGGTTATTTTCATAATTGTAATAATTTAAAAGCGGATATGCTTCTGATATAAGTTTATTTAAATTAGGTTGTAAAAGTACGAAAAAATGTCCTTGGCAGCAAATATCTATTCATCAAAATCTCAAAGTAAATTAGAATGGTTGTGCGCATTTATACCGAAATTCATTTCTGCAACTCACACAAGACACGAGTAATTTTCTCAAAAGTGCTTCTCCAAAAATGTTCCAGAACAAAAGTCAACCGCACGTTTCGTCAGTGCATCTAATAGCTTTACGTTCAAATTATGCAACTTCTCGGTGAATAATAGGTGCTAATTCTCCGATTTTGAGCATTAAATGATATGTTGTAAAACATATAAGTGTGTCATAAACAATTATGTTTTATTGACTACCTTTGCGTCATTACAAATTTCAATAAACGAAGTCGGGTCTTTCATTACTATCAATATTTTTGTCACAGAACTATAGTTGATAAAGATTTTGGACAGAACATCATATGAATCCTGTTTCCTTTAAACAATTCACAAATTCTGTTTCGTATAGATAAAATATCCAAAAAACAGATACTATTTATTATTTAATTATTAACATAAACATGTGAAAGAATGAAAAAGAAAAAGAAAACCCACACTAACTCATTGAGGGGGGGGGGGTATTAGCTCTTCTCTTACTGGGATTCCTGGCTGTCTCCGCTCAAAACATCACCGTGAGCGGAAAAGTGACGGACACTAAAAACGAGCCTATCATTGGCGCGAGCGTCATTGTTAGAGGCAATCCTACACAAGGCGCAGCCACCGATTTCGATGGCAATTACTCCATTTCCGATGTTCCCTCAGACGCCGTTTTGCAGATCTCTTACGTGGGAATGAAAGCGCAAGAAGTGTCGGTAAATGGGCAAACGATCATCAATATTATCATGAAAGACGACACCGAACTGCTTGACGAAGTGGTTGTGGTGGGCTTTGGCACACAGAAAAAGGTAAATTTGACCGGATCGGTAGCATCTGTAGATAGCAAGATGATTGAAAGTCGTCCCATTACAAGTGTTTCGGCCGGTTTGGCAGGATTGCTTCCGGGAGTTTATGTGCGTCAACAATCCGGTTTGCCGGGTGGTGACGGGGGTACAATTCGCGTACGTGGTATCGGCACATTGAACAATTCAAATCCTATGGTGATTATTGATGGCGTTGAAGGTTCTATGAATGATGTTCAAGCAAACGATATCGCCAATATTTCTGTCCTGAAAGATGCCGCATCCGCAGCCATTTATGGTTCAAAAGCGGCAAATGGCGTTATTCTTATTACCACAAAATCAGGACGAAGCGGAGCCCCAATCATTCATTATTCAGGTGATTTTGGATGGCAATCCCCTACCCGCTTACCTGAATATGTAAGCTCTGCTGATTATGCCATTTTATATAACGAGGCATTAGCGAACAGTAACAAACCGGCAAAATTCACGCAAGAAGACATTGAGCTATTTAGAAATGGAAAAGATCCTTATGGACATCCCAATACTGATTGGCAATCTCTATTATATGATGGGTCAGGATTTTTAACAACCAATAATTTATCCATATCAGGTGGAAGCGAATATGCACAAT
This sequence comes from Bacteroidota bacterium, assembly GCA_023418255.1. Classification (GTDB taxonomy): domain Bacteria; phylum Bacteroidota; class Bacteroidia; order Bacteroidales; family Dysgonomonadaceae; genus JAEZZZ01. Next base: position 1,022 of record JAEZZZ010000165.1, on the reverse strand, counting down.
ATCGAGCCGCTGTGAACTATCAAAAACAAGATGGTATTATTAAGCACACCACAAAAAAAGAATATGCTGCTCGTACCAATCTAACCCTGACGCCAAAAAAATGGCTCACGGCCAATTTGAATCTATCCTATGCACAAATGAATAGAGAAGAACCAAACAACGCATACGTAGGTGGTGGATTGGATCAAATTATTCGTCAAGTAAATCGCATTTCACCATGGATACCATATAAAAATGAAGATGGCACTTATGGCACTATTTCTGACGGAAATCCAATTGCGTGGATTGATCAAGGAGCACAAATTTTTGAGAAACGTAAAACATTCTTAGGAATTGGTTCTATCCAACTCGATTTGTTTGAAGGATTCAACATCAAAGCATTGGCATCACATCGCAATGTTGACACCGACCGTAGTGACATGAAAAAAGAAATTCGATATAACGCGACAAAGTATCATGGACCAACCAGTTTGACTCAGCACTATTATACCGGAACGCGCAACACATTTGACCTAACGGCCAATTATACACGCGAAATATTGGATATGCACACCCTTGCCTTACTTGCAGGATATCATGCAGAATCATTTGATTACAAGGAAACCCGCGCATATCGAAAAGATTTCCCAAGCATACATCTAACAGACTTGAATGCCGGCTCTACCAGTGGAATGGAAAGTAACGGATACACCCGACAATTAAATATGACATCGTGGTTCGGGCGCATCAATTACGACTATATGGGAAAATATCTATTGGAGGGAAATATTCGATTGGATAAATCTTCACGATTTGCTAAAAAAAACAGATTAGGAGTATTCCCATCGTTATCAGCAGGCTGGCGAATTTCAGAAGAGAAATTCTTCGAAAATGCCCGAAACATCATCAATAATTTATATGACTATCCGTATTTATACCTAAATTCATTTTTGTAACTTACACATGCCACGAGTAATCTTCCGAAAAGTGCTTCTCCAAAGTATCTTCGATTAAATTTATAGCAAAATTCATCTAAATAGTTT
>JAEZZZ010000164.1 GCA_023418255.1 Bacteroidota bacterium | reverse complement strand
AAACTATTTAGATGAATTTTGCTATAAATTTAATCGAAGATACTTTGGAGAAGCACTTTTCGGAAGATTACTCGTGGCATGTGTAAGTTACAAAAATGAATTTAGGTATAAATACGGATAGTCATTTTCGGTTTTTACCTTTACCGCCAAGATCGTGGGCCAACTCACGGGGCAATTGCAAATTGTTTTTTTCCATTTGCGCCGGCAACGGGTCAATGGTGTGACCATCATACGGGTTCTCCAAAAAGGCTTTTATTGCCGTAATGATTTTTCGACCTTTATTTCCAAGCTCATATCGCTTATGCGCTTTGCCTTTGGCGATGCAACGAGTAAAGGGTTTGTGTAAACTGTAAATCTTATCCTTGTCTTTTTTTTGTTGATTCACTACCCGCTTGTAAAGAGAGAGTTCTTCTTGGTATCGCACTGCTTTTTGTCGATCATCCATTTTTCGCTTGAACTCCTCTCTCTGAATAGAAGTACGAAAATTCTTCTTCAAAATAATTCCAATCAATCTTTTTCCCCGATAGAACTAACTCGTGGCTCTTATCAATAAAGTTTTTCAACATCGGACGGAACAGGTCTCTTTGTCCTTTGTCGCCCAATTTTCCTATCATTATTTACAAGGTTTTACTCTGTAAAGAGAGGAAAAACGGCAAATATACACAAAAAAAATGAGGAGTTGTTTTCTTGACTATCAGATAAGATGTGCGTTTTTTTAAGGAGCGACTATATACAATGATTACACCATTCAGTCTATGCCTCTCATTTCAACGTGAATATGGCATCGCTTTTAATTTCTAATTTTCTGAATGTTCGTTTGTGTGTGCAGGAAAGGTGATGAAAAAGAGTAATCCTTGTCCATCTCTTTTTTTTGCCACAATACTGCCTCGGTGAAACAATACTGCGTTTTTTACAATTGAGAGGCCTAATCCGGAACCACCCGTGTTGCGTGTTCGTCCCTCATTGATTCTATAAAATCGTTGAAAAATACGAACTAGGTGTTTTTCTTCCACACCGATTCCTGTATCAAAAAACTCTATGTAGCATGTTCCTTTTTCGTTTATATAGGCATGAATAACGATGTCTATATTTTCGCCCCCATAACTAATCGAATTTTCGGTTAAATTGCGAAATATTGAATACAGAAGTGTCCGACTGCCAAATAGAGCCATATCAGGAGGCACATTAATATGATAACGAATGTTTTTTTCTTTCATCTTCTCTTCAAGCTCTGCTTTCAATTCTTCTAAAAGAGGATGCAAGAGGACAATCTCTTTGCGGAATCTATCGGCTGCTTCTTCAATTTTCGTAAGCAAGCTTATGTCTTGAATTAACTCTGATAATCGGATGGTTTGATCGTGTGCCCTTTCTAAAAAAATGTGGCGTCTTTCTGTTTCATTTTCAGGTAATAAGAGAATGGTTTCCAGGTATCCTCTTATACTGGTTACGGGTGTTTTGAGCTCGTGAGCGATATTATTTGTCATCTCTTGTTTTAGCAAACGCGTTTTTTCTGCCTTGGTTATATCGCTGATATACAGTTCAAAGCTGTGGTCATCAAAGATGATTACACGTAAACTGAATCGTCTTCCATTTTTATGTATGCGTTCTTTGTAGGTGTTTTTATTTCGTTTGGAATAATCAATAAAAGCGACCACTTGTTGAAAATTTTCATCAGAAAAAAGATCAACAGCATTCATACAAGGTTTATCTATAATTGCGTTTAGATATTGCATAAAATGGTCGTTAGCATATATCAATTGTTTGTCACCGGAAAAGATGGCAATTCCTTCTTCTGAATAATGGAAGTGTTGAAGTAATTTTTCCCTTTCCAGTAGCACTTTTTTTCTATTTTCCTGTAAAAGCTTATAATTTTCTACAATATCGGCACTAATGGAACCCACTTCATCGTCGGGGAAATTGAAGTTCGGAAGCTCTGTGGGTGCATATTTTAAATTATCTGAAAACGTTTTCAACGCTTTAATTGATTTTGAGAAATGATTGGCAAAATAAATCATCAGCAGTCCTGATATGATAAAAAAAAGTAAAATGAAATAGACGAAGCTGTTCTGAGCATTTAAAAATGTTGCCAACTGAACATCATAAGGTAAAGCCACTCGTACAAATATTTTTTCTTTGTCGAAATATTTTGCATAATAAAGGTATTTTTTGTGGTTGCTTGATGAAATGCGTGCATGCGAGCCAGCCGCATTTTGCATAGCTTTTTGAATTTCTTCGCGCTCCAAATGATTTTCCAATACTTCTGTATTCAATTGATTGTCAAACTGCACATTGCCTTGTTGGTCGATAATTGTCAGACGCAGTTCTTCAGGAAGATATTGGGTGATATTAACGACCGAGGCGATACTGGATGCTGTAAAATCTCCTTTGTCGGTAAGGTAGTTATGGATAATTCGTACGTTATTGTCGAGCATCCGCTCCAAGCTGCTCTTCCTTTCATTCATAATTTGATTGTGTTCAAAAAAAAGAATTCCCACTGTAAATAAAGTGATGATAAGAGAAAAATAGAGGAGGATGCGTTTTTTATAGGATAATTTCGGTAGCATAGAATGGGCTGTTTGCTATTTCAATTGACTTTGAGATAATATCCAAATCCGGAGCGATTTACAATAATACTACCATACTGTTTTAATTTTTTTCGTAATCGTGTAATATGTACATCTACCGTACGGTCAAGCACATATTCATTGGCTCCCCACACATTGTTTAAAATTTCATTGCGTGTTCGTGTTTCGGGTGCTACCGATGCCAGTAACGATAGAATGTTAAACTCCTTTTTTGTAAGAGGAATCTCTTCTCCATCAATTGTTACGCGTTGTGTATTTATATCAATTGTTAAATTTTCATAGACCCACGGCGATAAGTTTGAACTATCTGCTGCCGTTCTATTTAAAATTGCCTTGGTACGCGCTTTCAACTCTTTCACTGAAAAAGGTTTATAAACATAGTCATCGCCACCGATAGAAAAACCTGTAAGCATGTCGGGTTCGGTATTTTTTGCCGTAAGAAACATGATGGGTGTAGCTATTCCTCGTTTACGTAATTTTTCGGCCATCGTGAAACCTGAAATTCCATCCATCATCACGTCTAAAATGATAAGACTGTGTTGGTGCGAAAGTATTTTTAACGCCTCTTCACTGGAGGATGCGACATCAACCAAATAACCATCTTGTTCCAAGTTGAACTTTAAGATATCACAAATGTCTTTCTCGTCATCTACTACCAAAATTTTATAACCCATCTTCTATCTTATTAATATGTTGCAAATGTACAATTGTTGATTTATATTTCAGCAAGAAAAGCGTTACAAATTTGTTACGAAATGTCCAGGTTTAGAGAATTTTTTAACTCTTTTTTTAATGTTAAAAATCAAACTCTTTGCAGTATTTTGAATAAAAATAGATTATCTTTGTTGCCTCAATTTACAGGGGTGCCTTATTATGACAGGCTGAGATCATACCCAAATTACCTGATCCGGATAATGCCGGCGTAGGGAAAAGGAATTGTTTGCTTCGGCGACATTTATTTTTAGGTATTTCTCTTAATACAAATCCCCTTTTTTGTTTCACACTTGACAGCTCGCGACAAGGGTTGTCGCTAAAATTTTATGTAAAATGAAAAAGGTTTTTATGACTTTATCAGCGCTTTTAGCGCTAAATGTGGCTTTTGCGCAGCGTGCGCAAAACGACAGTTTGAAAAACATTCAACTGGAAGAGGTTATTGTATCCGCGACACGTGCTGGCAACAACACGCCGGTGGCGTATAGCAATATTTCGGCATCGAAAATCAAGGAAACCAATGCCGCGAAAAATATTCCGTTGATTTTACAAACAACGCCGTCGTTGGTGGCTTTTACCGAGGACGGATTGGGGGTGGGTAACACTTCGTTTCGTATCAGAGGAACGGATGCTACGCGCATCAACGTGACACTTAACGGAATGCCATTGAATAATCCCGAAAGCCAAGAAGTCTATTGGGTGAATCTACCGGATTTATCAAACTCTATGCAAAGTATTCAAATTCAACGAGGAATCGGAACCTCAACCAATGGCTCTGCCGCTTTTGGCGCGAGCATATCCCTGAAAACAAACGGCGCGCGTCCTAAAACCTATGGCGAAGCTTCAACATCGGTAGGCAGTTACGGCACATTTTTATCCACCATTGCCGCGGGAACGGGGATTTTGGATAACGGGCTCTCTCTTGATGCGCGCTATTCGCGTCTGATAGGCGATGGCTATATTCGCAACGGAAAAATAAATCACAGCAATTTATATGCTGCTTTGTCACATTACTCTGACAAACAACTCCTTCGTCTTACCTACATGAGGGGAATACAACACACCGGAATTACATGGGAAGGTGTAACGGCAGAGCAGATGACGGATAGCGAATATGGACGCCGTTATAATCCCGCAGGCGAATATAAAGACGAGGCGGGCAATCGCCACTATTACGACAACGAAACCGACAATTACTACTCCGATATTGTGCAGCTGTTGTTTTCGAGAAACCTGACCGACAACCTTTCGTTTAACTCCTCATTAAGTTGGAACCATGGATATGGTTATTATGAGAATTATAAGAAAGATAGAAAATTTAAAAATTTTGGATTGAAACCCCAAGTAATTGATGGAGTTACCTATGAAGAATCGGACATGATTCGTCAAAAACTGATGAAAAACAATTTTTATGTTGCAAATATCGGTTTGGAATATCTTACAGAAAAATGGAAAATCAATGCCGGTGGATTATATAGCTTTTACGATGGTGACCATTTTGGAAAATTACCGTGGATTAAATATTTAAGTAAAGATACGAACGAGAGCCTAAAAGATTATGAATGGTATCGCAATAAAGGCAAAAAAACGGAATATAGTATATTTGCAAAAGCTGAATATCAATTAGCTGAAAAATTATCACTTTTCGGCGATATCCAATACCGACATGTGGATTATGCATTTTCGGGTATCGACGACGATTTAGTGGATTTGACAAGCGACTTCCACTACAATTTTATCAATCCCAAAGCGGGACTTTTCTTGCGATTGACGCCCCAAAACAATGTGTATGCTTCCATCGCGATGGGACATCGCGAGCCGTTGCGTTCCGATCTGAAAGATGGTATTAAAGGAAACGACAAAAACCCAATTAAGCCCGAACGTATGATTGACTATGAGTTAGGCTACCGTTATCAGAACAGAGATGGACTAAAATTGGGCGCTAACTTTTATTATATGGATTATAACAATCAAATGGTGCAAACCGGAAAACTTACCGATGTGGGATATAAATTGATGGAAAACGTGAAAAACAGTTTTCGCACGGGAATTGAGTTGGAAGCAAGTCTGCCGATTATCTCACATAAACTGCAATTGGACGCCAACACAACGTTGAGCAAAAATAAAATCAAAAATTATACAGCCTTTTTTGATGTTTACAACGAAAATTGGAAGGTAATAGATCAAAAAAAGGAAGAATTTGCTTCCACAAATATTTCATATTCTCCCGAAATGACCGGAATGGCCGCCTTGACATATACTCCCACATCTGCATGGATGTTTAACTTGACTGGTATTTATGTGGGAAAACAATATCTTGACAATACCGCAAGCGACGAGCGTTCGCTTCCCGGCTATTTTGTAAGTAATTTTGCAGCCGGATATAGGTTTGCAAATACGCCGGTTGGAGAGTTGAACTTGCAATTGTTTGTAAACAATGTTTTCTCAAAAGAATACGCGGCAAATGGTTATGCTTCCAAATCATTTTTTAAAGACAAAGATAAGGAAACAGCTTCGAGCTACGTAGGATTGTATCCGCAAGCGCCGCGAAATATTATGGCGCGGGTAACCATCCGTTTTTAATTGATTAACTTGTAGAGGTGTGGATCATCCACGCCTCTACACTTTTATATGTTTTGCAATGCAAACACTTGAAATCATCGGCGCCGTTATCGGACTAATATATCTTTACTTGGAATACACCGCAAATAAGTGGTTGTGGCCGGTGGGTGTGTTGATGCCGATAGTGTATGTGTGGATTTTTTACCAAAGTAAATTTTATGCCGATATGGGCATTAATATTTACTATTTTTTTGCCAGCATATATGGCTGGATGCAGTGGACGCGGCGCAAATCAGACGAGGATGACACCGCCATCCGTTTCACGCCACGTAAGCTCATCACGCCACTGACAATAGTCGGTGTCGCCTTGTTTGCCGCCATCGCTTTTATTCTTATCCGTTTTACGGATAGCACCGTGCCTTACGGCGACAGTTTCACGACTACACTCAGCATTCTCGCGATGTGGATGTTGGCGCATAAATATGTGGAACAGTGGTGGTTGTGGTTTGCCGTGAACACGGTTTCGTGCGGTTTGTATGTGTGGAAAGGCTTGTATCCCACAGCGGGTTTGTTTGTGGTCTATTCTGTGATTCCGATTTTTGGGTATTTAAAGTGGCGGAAGATGATGGCTGAAAGTGCTTCCATAATGATGCTCGAAAAATAAAATGTACGCTGCAAACTCTATCTTTTACAAATATTTTTTATGTAGAACTTTATTGTTTTCTGCTCTGGTTTTCAAATGATTTTGCTTCTTGCCAAATTTCCTCAAGTTCCGCTAAGGACATCTCTTGCAGGGTTTTTCCTTTTTGTTTCACCTTTTCTTCCATATAGTTAAAGCGAAAGATAAATTTTTGGTTGGTTCGTTCCAACGCGTTATCCGGATTGACTCTGTATAGACGCGCCGCGTTGATGATGCTGAAAAGTAAGTCGCCAAATTCTTTCTCTATGTTTTCTTGCTCCCTTTTTTCTATTTCGGCCTCCAATTCGCCTATCTCTTCTTTGACTTTTGACCACACATCGTGGCGTCTATTCCAGTCAAATCCCGCGTTGCGTGCTTTGTCTTGTATGCGATAAGCTTTTACTAAAGCGGGTAGAGAAGAGGGGACACCTTCGAGAACGGTTTTGTTGCCGCCTTTTTCTTTCAGTTTTATCTGTTCCCACGATTTCTCAACCATCGATGCAGAATCAATATTTTTATTCCCGAAAACGTGTGGATGCCGAAACACTAATTTGTCGCAAATGGCATAACAAACATCAGCTATATCAAACGCCTTTTTTTCTTCTCCAATTTTGGCATAGAAGACAATGTGTAGCAGTAAGTCGCCCAACTCTTTTTTTATCTCTTCGTTGTTATTATGAATAATAGCATCACATAATTCATATGTTTCTTCAATCGTGTTCGAGCGTAGGCTTTCATTGGTCTGTTCTCTATCCCACGGGCATTTTACCCGCAGCTCGTCCATAATATCGAGTAGTCTGCCAAATGCCTCTATTTTTTCTTCTCGTCTATTCATCGGTATAAAATAAATGTGTCCAAAAAGTTGAAGCCATTGCCATATCGAACTACAAAACTTTTAATCAAAGTTGTTCAAAATGATTGGCAAAAAAGATTTTCAACTTTTTGGACACCTCTTTTGAGCTATGTTTTATTTTTTATAATTTTTCAGTCCTTTTTGTAGAAAATCAATATAGTTGTCTACGTTTTCGTCAAACGCGTAGGAGGGAGCAATCGGTTTACCCTCATTGTCCAACAGAACGTAGTAAGGCTGAGATTGTTGTCCAAACTTGTGACGCTGTAAGTAGCTCCATTTGTCGCCAACACTTTTTAATTTTGAGGTTCGACCATTTTCATTTACAACAATCGTTTCGGGTAGTCTTGTTTTATCATCGACCATTAACGTGATCAAAACATATTCTTTGTCGATAATGCTTTTTACACGTGGATCTGTCCAAACAGAAGCCTCCATTTTTCGGCAATTAACACAACCAAATCCAGAGAAGTCGATCAATACCGGCTTGCCTTGCCGCTTAGCATAATCCATTCCTGCTTCATAGTCAGTAAACTGTGCATGAACACTTCCTTCGTAGAGGTTGAAATCTTGCGTGTACATTGGTGGAGAAAAGGCACTTATGGATTTAAGGGGTGCTCCCCATAGTCCGGGTACCATGTATAGAGCGAATGAGAATGAAATGATGGCTAGAAACATGCGTGTAACCGATACGTGAGGCAAATCGCTGTCGTGAGGTAGTTTTAGCTTTCCTAATAAGTATAGACCGAGAAGAGCAAAAATCACGATCCACAACACAAGAAATACTTCACGGTCTAAAATTCGCCATCCATAGGCTAAATCGGCAACCGAGAGGAATTTTAGCGCAAGCGCTAATTCTAAAAATCCAAGAACAACTTTGACCGAGTTGAGCCAACCGCCTGACTTGGGCATTCCTTGCAGCCAAGATGGGAAAATTGCAAACAGGGCAAACGGAATGGATAAAGCCAGCGCAAAACCGAACATTCCCATCGCGGGTGCCAAAATACTACCCGTCGTTGCCGCATCAACCAGTAACCAGCCAATAATAGGACCTGTACACGAAAATGATACAAGTGCCAGAGTGAATGCCATGAAAAATATGCTCAGCAAACCGGTTGTTTTGTCTGCTTTCTCATCCATTTTGTTCGTCCACGAAGAGGGAAGAACGAGATCAAAAGCACCGAAAAATGAGATGGCAAAAATCAATAGTAAAGCAAAAAATAGAAGGTTGAAAAATGCATTGGTGGATAGATCATTTAATGCGCTAGCACCAAAAATTCCGGTTATGATTAATCCCAGCGATAAGTAAATCACAATGATAGAAGCTCCATATAGCAAAGCATCCGAAATCGCTTTTTTATGATTGGTTTTGTTGCGTTTCATGAAGAAACTTACCGTCATCGGAATCATAGGCCACACGCATGGTGTGAGTAATGCCGCGAATCCCCATAAAAAGCCCATCAGCAGTATGCGCCATAGCGATACATCAGAGGCATCGCCCTTCATGCCATATTCTTTTAGCTCTTTAATGACCGGAGTCCAAAGGAAACTTTCGCTACCTGTGATTTCGGATATCGGGGCAGTCTCCTCAGGCTGTTCGTCACCTATAGGAGCCTCCTTCACGTGTTTGTTTTCTTCTGTTAATTTTTCTTCTTTAACTGCTTCTTTTGTAATTGGCTCTTCTGCTGATTTTGCTGTTTCTACAGTTGTCGGTAGATTAGCAGCTGTAAATGCAAAATCGATTGGAAGCGGTGGCGTGCATGTACTTTCGTTACAAGCTTGTGCCCGAACATCTCCTTCTAATGCAAATGCGCTTTTGTCGGTTATCTTCAAACGCTGAACAAACGTCACCGTCCCTTCGAATGTGCCAATATTCATTTCAAATACCGGATCGTATTTCACATCAGCCACAGAGCCTTCGGCGTGGAAATCTCCCACTGTCTCGGCTCCGTTTATTTTATCGATTGAAAGCGATGTCGCCGTTGGGCCGCCTTCCGGAATTTTTGTGTCGTATAAATGCCAACCGTCTTGTATTTTTACGGTTGCAACTAAGTTTATCTCACCTTTTCCTTTGTCTTGAAGACTAAACTTCCACTGTAACACATTCTGTTGTGCTGAGGTTAGCGAAGAAATGAGGAGAAAAAATGATAAAAATGTAAATTTGAAGAACTTCATAATTCTTGTATTTCTAGATTAATCGTGCAAAGATAATAAAATTTGTATGCTTGCTTAATAATTTTGATGATTTATATGCCTGTTTATTAAATTAAATGACTATCCGTATTTATACCTAAATTCATTTTTGTAACTTACACATGCCACGAGCAATCTTCCGAAAAGTGCTTCTCCAAAGTATCTTCGATTAAATTTATAGCAAAATTCATCTAAATAGTTTTGCAAGAACTCAGGTTTTATATCGTGAAATGTATTGATTAATTGCCGATTGGCATTGCTGATAGCAATATGAACCCAAGGAAGGACTTCCCCTACTTTTTCTTTCGGGATAACCCGGGCATTGTGCTCGGGAACAAAATTCTTTAAATCGACATAGGAAGTCGAGTCGTCGGTATCAATATGATTAACTTCATTTGCCAATTCTCGGACCAC
>JAEZZZ010000009.1 GCA_023418255.1 Bacteroidota bacterium | reverse complement strand
AATTTGAATAAATATCAAATTCCGTAAAACCTAATTTGGGTTGTAATTGAGAAATTTTTTGTGTTTTTGCCATAACCGGTTTTGTTTGGTTACCCCCGTTTTGAGCCTCTAGCTACAAAAGCGGGGTGATAACTAAAGATACAACTAGGCCAACTGGGTCATAATGTTTTAGTTGGCTTAGTTGTGTTAAATGATGAATATCCCTATTTAGTCGTTCATTGAAATGAGAAACTCTTCATTATTACCTGTACGGCGCAAACGACCCAATAGAAACTCCATCGCTTCTACCGAATTCATATCGGACAAGAAGTTGCGCAACACCCACATGCGGTTGAGGATGTCATCTGAAAGAAGTAAATCGTCACGTCGCGTGCTTGAAGCCACAATATCCACCGATGGAAATATACGCTTGTTTGATAATTTTCTGTCAAGTTGAAGCTCCATGTTGCCTGTCCCTTTAAACTCTTCAAAGATGACATCATCCATTTTGGAGCCGGTTTCCGTAAGTGCTGTCGCAATAATGGTGAGCGATCCGCCATGTTCAATGTTTCGGGCTGCACCAAAAAAGCGTTTTGGCTTGTGCAAAGCGTTGGCATCTACACCACCGGAAAGTACTTTTCCTGATGCCGGTTGCACTGTGTTGTAGGCGCGTGCCAATCGAGTGATGGAGTCCAGCAAAATCACCACATCATGTCCACACTCTACTAATCGTTTGGCTTTGTTGAGAACAATTTCTGCAATTTTTACGTGGCGGTCGGCAGGTTCATCAAATGTTGATGCAATTACTTCGGCATTTACGCTGCGCTCCATATCGGTCACCTCTTCGGGACGTTCGTCAATGAGAAGAATAATCATATACACTTCGGGATGGTTGTCGGCAATAGCATTGGCAATGTCTTTGAGAAGCATTGTTTTACCTGTTTTGGGTTGTGCCACAATAAGTCCACGTTGTCCTTTTCCGATGGGTGAAAACATATCAACCACACGGCACGACAGGTTATCGTTGTGTCCTTTTGTGAGATTGAATTTTTCATCCGGGAAAAGTGGTTTCAGATGGTCAAATGGTATACGATCGCGCACATCGTCGGGAGTGCGTCCGTTGATTTTATCCACTTTCACCAAGGGGAAAAACTTTTCGCCCTCTTTGGGTGGACGAATAGGCCCTTCAATTACGTCGCCTGTTTTAAGTCCGAGCAAACGTATTTGCGATTGAGACACGTAGATGTCGTCCGGTGAAGACATATAATTATAATCGGACGAGCGAAGAAATCCGTATCCATCGGACATGATTTCAAGCACGCCTGATGCAGTGAGAATGCCATCGAAATCGTACGTAGGTTCTTTTTCTTTTTTTGACAGGGGACTTCCTTGTTGATTTTGTGATTTTATTTGCTGTTGCTGTTGCTGTTTGGGTTGCAAGGGCATAGGCGTTATAAGTTCTTGCAAGCCCGGTTTTTCTTTTTCTGCAACATAGGTTGTTGCATCGTCGGAGTTTGAATCATCGCTGTTTTCGGCAACAACAGGTGGGAGTGTTACAACTGGTTTGTCGTTTTTCTTCTCCTCGTTTCGATGTTTAGATGAGCGAAATACCAATTGCATCGGCTTTTCTAATTTCGATGCATTTGATTGTTGTTCTTTTGCCTCATTCTCTTTATTGACTCTTCCCGCTTCTTTGGTCTCGCCTTTTACTTCTTTTGTTTCTTCTTTTTTCTCTTCCGCTTTTTCCTGTTTTTTTGTAGATATTGAAGGCGTTGGCTTGGGCTGAACTAGAGTTTTTTTGTCCTCTTTTTTCTGCGCTTCGGGAGCTTTTGTTTCTGCCTTTTTGTCTTGAGGTTTGGATACGGGTGTATTTGTCTTTTTGTTATTTACAAGGGAGTCTTTTTTGTTATTACTCGTAGTAGCATCCTCTTTTTTTGCTGCTTGATTCTTTTGCTTTTTTGCGTCGTTTTTGTCTTCCTGATTTTTTTTGTTGCTTGCTCTGGATTTAGATGTTTTTTCGATTACTGTTTTTTTAGTTCCGGCAATAGCTTGTTCAGCTTGTTCATCAAGTATCTTGTAGATTAGTTCTTCTTTCTTATATGCATCCGGCCGTCTGATACCCAGTTCTTTGGCAAGCACACGCAGTTCTGTTGTAAGCTTTTCGTTAAGCTCAATAATGTTGTAAGCCATGTAAATAGTAAATTCGTTATGGTTTTAAAATAAAAAATATGTATTATAATATATATATGTGTATTAGTCTTGTTGTTCTGTGAAACATCCGCTACTTTGGATGCACTTGTAAGTAACAAAAAAGAATAATATTATAGTTTTGAATTGTTTTGAAATGAAAACTCATTTGTTTTCACTCTATCGTTTAGAAGATTTAGACACAAAGGTAAACTATTTTTTTTAAAACAGCCTTAATTTAGCATCTTTTTTTAGAAATAAAATCAGAGGGTAGAGTCGGGTGACATGTGATTTTTTTTTAATTCTTTACATACTCAATCGATTCTCATTGTTTTTCCTTCGTTCTATTTCTGATTTATAGAGCATAGCTCTTTTTCTTTCGATCGAATTGTAGCGTGTAACTTCCTCAAAAAGGGAATAAGATATTGATATCCATTGATGCGATTTTTCCAAATCACTCAACATTTCATATGCCAGAGCAAGATTACTTGCCGCTTTTGCTTGTTTCAGCTTATTGCTTTCTTGTTTGTAATATGCTTCCCACTTTTCAGCGGCCTGTTGCCAATTCATTGCGTTAGCAAAGGCTTCGCCTTCTTTCATCAACGAGTTTGAGAGCGTATAATACCATCTATTTTGTTTTTCCCAATGCGGCGTAAAGATGTTGGTCATTCTTTCAGCGGCATGCACGGCCAACTCTTTCATTGCCTCTTCTCTTGTGGGAATCGTATATTTAGATATCGCCTTACTGTCGTGTATATCAAATCCTTCCCAAACCAAGCTATCTTGATATTGAATTAGAGGAATTTTCCCTTCCAATGTGGGTAAATATACTCTTATTGTGGATTGAATTTTTGCAACAAGATTGGCATAGGTGTATCCTTCTTGCTCGAAACGTTCAAATTTTGAAGTTTCCATATTTAGTTTATCCAATGAAATGATGGCGTCTGTGCCGCCTTTGCCGCTCAATGCTCTCAACCTTTTCATCTGTTCGGGTTCGATGGGCGATTCGTGTTCAAAATCGTTATCTTTTCGCAACGGCTCGGTTAGATATTGCACGGAAGAAAAATAGTTTTCTTCACCCAGAAATTGTGACATCGCTTCAGTGTAATAAATAGCGATGCTGTCTGATGAAGCTTTGCTTTTTTGTGGAAACAGACTGCCGGGCTTTAAAATATAATGCCCGATTGTATCCGGTTGTTGGACTACATTATTTACAATCAGGACAGAGCGAATATACTTGGGCAGTTTCACTTGCGCCGGCTCTTCTGTTTCAACGGTCAAATATTTTATTCCCATACATCCGTTTAGGAGCATTAAAAAAGCAATGGCAGTCGCGAAAGATATTTTTTTCATAAATCTCTATTTTCTGTTTAAAAAACGATAAATCAGCCTTTTATATGAAACGATTTCTAGATAGTGTTTTTTTATAACAATTGGATAAAAGGAAATGTTTCCACAAAAAAGCAAAAAACAGCGAATGTCATTAAATGTAATGTAAGTTCAATTCTATAAGTTTTTTATCTGTCTATGTGGTTTTCAAAGAAAATTCATGTATATTTGTCGTTCACAATATATCTAAAAACTAATTCATCTCTAATATGTCTTTCAAAATTATTGTATTAGCGAAACAAGTTCCCGACACCCGAAATGTGGGGAAAGATGCAATGAAAGCAGACGGAACGGTTAATCGTGGAGCCTTACCGGCTATATTCAATCCCGAAGATTTAAATGCGTTGGAGCAAGCCCTTGGTATCAAAGAACAATATCCCGGTTCAACCATCACTATATTAACAATGGGGCCGGGACGTGCCGCCGACATTCTGCGCGAAGGTCTTTTCCGTGGAGCCGATGATGGCATATTGCTTACCGACAGGGCATTTGCCGGAGCCGATACGCTCGCCACATCTTACGCCTTGGCGATGGCTGTGCGCAAAATAGGCAATTTCGACATCATCATTTCCGGGCGTCAAGCCATTGACGGCGACACGGCGCAAGTAGGGCCACAAGTAGCGGAAAAGCTGCATATTCCACAAGTTACGTACGCCGAAGAAATCAGCGAAATCAGCAAAGAGAAAGTGCGTATCAAACGCCGCCTCGAAAACGGAGTGGAAGTGGTGGAATGTCCGCTGCCGGCATTGGTAACCGTAAACGGTTCGGCACGTGCATGTCGTCCACGCAATGCCAAATTGCTGCAAAAATATAAACATGCCAAAACGGTCACCGAGCGTCAAGCCGAAAACATCGATTACATTGATTTATATAGCAATCGACCCTATCTCAATCTTACGGAATGGAGCGTTGCCGATGTCAATGCCGATGTGGAACAATGCGGCTTGTCGGGCTCGCCCACGAAAGTGAAGAAAATCGAGAACGTCGTTTTCCAAGCGAAAGAAAGCAAACGGCTGACCGACAACGATATCGAGATCGAGGAGTTTATAAAAGAATTAATTGCAAACCACACAATCGGATAAAAACACTGCATAATGAACAATCTATTTGTATATTTAGAAATTGAAGACGGCCATGTTGCCGATGTGAGTTTAGAGCTTCTAACCAAAGGACGTGCCTTGGCAAATCAATTGAAATGCCGTCTCGAAGCCATTGCCGCGGGCGACGCGTTAGACGATGTAGCAAAGCAAGTTTTTCCGTATGGTGTGGATGTCCTTCATCTATTTCGTGATGAGCGTTTGTCGCCATACACCACGTTGCCGCACACTTCCATTTTGGTGGAACTTTTCAAGCAAGAAAAGCCACAAATATGTTTGATGGGAGCTACCATTATCGGTCGCGACTTGGGGCCGCGCGTATCCTCAGCATTGGGAAGCGGACTGACTGCCGATTGCACTTCGCTGGAAATTGGTGATCATGCCGACCGAAAAATAGACAAGACGTACGAAAATTTGCTCTATCAAATTCGTCCCGCCTTTGGCGGAAATATCGTGGCGTGGATTATCAATCCCGAATGCCGTCCGCAAATGGCAACCGTACGCGAAGGCGTGATGAAAAAAGAAATCGTAGATGCAAACTATCAAGGTGAAGTGGTGGAACACGATGTGAATAAGTTTGTGAAAGATGAAGATTTCGTGGTTTCCATCCTAGACCGCCATATTGAAAAATCGAAGGTAAACATCAAAAATGCACCCATCATCGTTGCCGGAGGATATGGTGTCGGCTCGAAAGAGAATTTTCAATTGCTTTATGATTTAGCCGATGTCTTGGGTGCCGATGTGGGAGCCTCTCGTGCCGCTGTGGATGCCGGCTTTGCCGAACACGAACGTCAAATCGGACAAACCGGAGTGACGGTGCGCCCCAAAGTATATATCGCTTGCGGAATCTCGGGACAAATTCAACATATCGCCGGAATGCAAGAAAGCGCCATCATCATTGCCATCAACAGCGACCCCAACGCGCCCATCAACGACATTGCCGATTACGTCATCAATGGAACAATCGAATCGGTTATCCCGAAAATGATAAAATATTATAAGAAGAATAGTAAATAGAGAAGTAAGAAGTAAGAAGTAAGAAGTAAGAAGTAAGAATATATGAAGAAAGGGTCTTTTCAATCTTTAATTGTTTGGCAAAAAAGTCATCTACTTGTATTGGATATATACAAGATGACAAAAAGATTTCCGAAAGATGAAGCTTTCTGCATGATTCCACAAGTAAGACGAGCTGCAATATCCATCACTGCAAATATTGCCGAAGGATATAAAAAATTGGAAAGAAAGATAAGTTGCGCTTTTTCAATGTTTCACAAGGTTCATTAGCGGAAATATACAATTATGTGATTCTTTCCAAAGATTTAAAATATATTTCTAATGAAGAATATGAATTGTTTGTGAATAAAATAGAAGAAATTGACCGATTGCTAAATAGTTACTGTGTTCGCATTGCAAATGAAATCAGAACTAAAAAAACATTCTAACTTCTATATTTCATTACTTCTTCAATTCTTGCAAAAAATAACCCTTAGAATTTCAATAATTAAAATAAAATATAATGGCTAACTTTTATACCGATACACCGCAATTCAAGCACCACCTGAACCATCCATTGATGAAACGGATTGTGGAACTGAGAGAGCGAAACTACGCGGACAAAGATACATATGATTATGCGCCGATGGATTTCGAAGACGCCATGGACAGCTACGACAAAGTGTTGGAAGTGGTTGGCGAGATTTGTGGCGAGATTATCGAACCCAATGCCGAAGCTGTTGACCAACACGGCCCCACGGTTGCCGATGGACGGGTAACCTATGCCCCGCAGACGCGAGAAAATTTGGATGCGCTTAACAAAGCTGAACTGATGGGAATGGGATTGCCACGTCGTTTTGGTGGTCTGAATTTTCCGATGGTTCCATATATGATGTCGGCGGATATTGTCAGTCGCGCCGATGCCAGTTTCCAAAACATTTGGATGTTGCAGGATTGTGGCGAAACAATTTATGAGTTTGCCGACGAAGAGCAACAGAAAAAATACTTGTCGCGCGTCGTGCAAGGCGAAACCATGTCTATGGACTTGACCGAACCCGATGCCGGTTCCGATTTACAAGCCGTGATGCTGAAAGCAACTTTCAACGAAGAGGAACAGCAATGGTATCTGAACGGTGTGAAACGCTTTATCACCAATGGCGATGCCGATATCCATCTTGTGTTGGCACGCTCGGAAGAAGGCACAAAAGACGCGCGTGGACTCTCGATGTTTGTGTACGACAAACGAAATGGCGGCGTCAACGTACGACGCATCGAAAACAAAATGGGAATCAAAGGCGCGCCAACTTGCGAATTGGTATTTAAAAATGCCAAAGCCGAATTGGTTGGCACGCGTCGCATGGGACTTATCAAATATGTGATGTCGTTAATGAACGGGGCACGCTTGGGAATTATGGCACAGTCTGTCGGACTTGCCGATGCCGCCTATCGTGAAGCCTATACTTACGCCATCGAGCGTCGCCAGTTTGGCAAAACCATCATTGAGTTTCCGCCTGTGTATGAAATGATTGCCAATATGCGTGCCAAAATGGACGCTTCGCGTACATTTCTATATGAAACGTGTCGTTTTGTCGATATGTACAAAACGATGGAAGATATCGCGCGCGAACGCACGTTGACACCCGAAGAGCGTAAAGAAATGAAATATTATTCACGATTGGCAGATGCTTTCACACCGCTTGGCAAAGCGATGACAAGTGAATACGCCAATCAAAACGCTTACGATGCCATTCAGGTGCACGGTGGTTCCGGATTTATGAAAGATTATAAGTGCGAACGCCTCTATCGTGATGCGCGCATCACAAATATTTATGAAGGCACTACGCAGTTGCAAGTCATAGCGGCCATTCGTCATGTCACTACGGGAACCTATTTGCAACGTATAAAAGAGTACGAAGCGATGAGCGTTTCTCCTTCATTAGAAACGTTGCAACGTACATTGAAAAAAATGGCGCAGATGTATGAAAAATTAGTCGAACTTGTGACAACACCGAAAGATGAAGAATACCTCGATTTCCACGCGCGTCGTTTGGTGGAATGTGCCGGACACATTATCATGGGACATCTCTTGTTGCAGGACGCCAATAAAAATCCCGAACTTTTCCATCGTAGTGCCGAAGTTTATATCCATCTCGGACAAATAGAAGTGATTAAGAATTATAACTTTGTCACCAAATCGCGCATCGAAGATTTAGGATTTTATAAACAAAGTGTGGAAAAATAACTACCACAATTTGCACATAAAAAAACACCGCGTGAGAAAAACTCTTCACGCGGTGTTTTTATTATATGCTGTTTCCTACGAATCAGTTCAGCTCAATTTCATCTACAAAAATGTAGGCCCGTTTCCCTTTCCCGGGATGCCACTCGGGCATGGTCGAACACTTAACCGTAACTTTAAAATAACGCGCTGTTACGGGCTCAAACGTTACTTTATGCGACGAAACATCTTGCCAATGGGTTGTGTGTGTATCATCAATCTTTTCGGCATGAACTCTATTAAACGTTTTGTTGTCGTCGGACGCTTCAATGATGATTTCTGACGCGTCAAAGATCCAATCACCCGTTACAACAGCGTTGCGTATGGCTGCAGAAGATATTTCGGTTGCTTCCAACAAATCCACTATGGCAATCATATCTTCACCCTGAAATCCCATCCAACGACCTGTACGATAATTCGAATTGTTGCCTTTCAAGCCATCCACCAAGAGATTGGCACCGTTGTATGCGTAGTTGGGATCAGGATGTGTCAGCAATGTTATTGGCTTAAAAGTGGCTTTGTTTACATGCACTTTTTCTGAGAACACGCTGCTCTTTTTGCCATTTTCTCGAATAGCTACCGCTTTCAACTCCGCCTCTTTGTCGATTGTGAAAACACCGTCATACTTTGTGGATGTTTCAGATGGCTCACTGCCATCCAAGGTGTAGTAAATTGGTGCGTTGTCGATGGTGGAGAGTGCAACGTTGAGCGCGTTTTTATTGAAATCGGGCGTTAACTTTGCGTCAATATCAAATACATGCGTGGCATAATTGTATTCCAAATTATCATAGATGGTTAATAATTGGGGCAGGCGTTTAATAAAATCCTCATAATTCTTTTTGTCAGCTTGCATCCATTGTACTTCACACATGGCGGCTAAGCGCGGGATTGTCATATATTCCACATGATCCTCCGTAGGAATATATTCTGTCCATAAGTTGGCTTGCGCGCCGATAATATGTTTCTTTTGTTCTGTTGTCAACTCATCTGTAGCAGGTTCAAAACGATACACTTGTTCTAAGGGCAAAAATCCGCCAATGGCAAGTGGTTCATTTTCCGTGTCCGCTGTTTGATAGTAATCGAAGTAACAGTACGTAGTTGGTGTCATGATCACGTCGTGTCCCATTTGTGCTGCTTGGATGCCGCCTTTCATGCCACGCCACGACATCACGGTAGCATTTGGTGCCAGTTCGCCTTCCAATATTTCATCCCAGCCTATGATGCTTCTTCCGCGTTCGTTCAGAAACTTTTCGACTCTCGCCGTTACGTAGCTTTGCAAGTAGTGTTCGGCAGAATGTTTATCATCTCCTTTCAGCTTTAACTCTTTGATACGTTTTTGGCAATCGGGACATTTTTCCCAACGCACTTTTGGACACTCATCGCCACCAATATGGATGTATTTTGATGGAAATAAATCTATCACTTCGCTCAGAACGGTTTCTAAAAATGTAAAAGTGGACTCTTTGCCCGGGCAAAGGACATCGTCAAAAATACCCCATTGTGTTCCCACTTCATATGGGCCGCCTGTGCAGCCAAATTCGGGATAAGATGCTAGCGCGGCTAACATGTGTCCCGGTAAGTCAATTTCTGGTACAACCGTGATGTATCGCTCTTTGGCATATTCCACAATATCTTTAATTTGTTCTTGTGTATAAAAACCACCGTGTGCTTTACCATCAAATTGGCCGGTATTGCGACCGATAACGGTCTCTTTGCGTTGCGAACCTATTTCTGTGAGTTTGGGATATGCTTTAATTTCGATGCGCCAACCTTGGTCTTCGGTCAAATGCCAGTGAAATCTGTTCACATTGTGCAGTGCCAATAAATCGATATATTTCTTCACAAAATCGACCGTCACAAAATGGCGCGCCACATCCAACATCATGCCGCGGTATGCAAATCGAGGGGTGTCTTTTATTATTACCGGAGCGTATTGCACCGAAATGTGTTTGCCTACGGGCGTTGCTTTACGCAATGTTTGTATCCCGTAAAAAATACCCGCTTCCGACGCACCACTAATGGTGATGATGTTCGCGTTTACCTCCATCGTATAGGCTTCGTTGTTTCCGTTTCCTTCGGATTGAAGTTGCAAAATGATGGCGTTTTTGTCTGCCTTTTCATTTGTAATGCTTGGTTTAATTCCCACCGATTGTTGTAAGAACTCGGATAAAAATTCTGCGTTTCGCTTCATTTTTTCATTGTCGTTCGCAACCACAATTTTTGTCGATTCCGTTAACGTAAATGGTGTTCCTTCTGCCGATATAATTTCAGCGGGTAGTGGAATCACCCGATAATTTGCCTGTTTTGTCTCTTTATTGCCAGCGCAAGAACATAAAATTCCCACCGCTGCTACGAAGAGCATAAATTTACTGTTTTTTTTCATTGTTTTGTTGTTAATACGTTAAAAATGATGTTTATATTATCTCTATTGTTAAATTTTCAGTCGTGTGCTTTTTACTTTTTCCGCACATGTAATCTCTTCTGCATACTCATTAACAACAATTGCTGTACCACCCATTTTTACGTTTGGATTGCGATATAGCATACTGCTTTTAATGGGCTTGCGAGCGGAAAAATGAAACTCTTTCGCCCCTGTTTCTTCCGCAATTTTTTTAATGTTACTTTCATTAATTCCACTACCCGGCATGATGATAATGCGATCTTTGGCTTGTGCTACCAATTGCTTCAAAAGAGGGATACCTTGTTCTGCCCTTGGACGTTGTCCCGAAGTGAGGATGCGATTACATCCCAACGCGATAATTTTTTCAAGGCTTTCAAAGGGGGCTCGACACATATCGAATGCTCTGTGAAAAGTAATGCTCATATCGCCCGCGGCGTCTATAAGTGACTGATTTCGTGCCATATCTATCGATCCGTCGGCAGTTAAGCAGCCGATTACAACACCATCTACTCCCACAGACTTAGCTATCTCTATATCTTTTAACATAATCTGATGCTCTTGCTCTGAATAGAGGAAATCACCCGCGCGAGGACGGATAATCACATGGAGCTTGATATCGAGCAATTCACGTGCCATTGCCATTTGTCCATACGAAGGAGTGGTACCGCCTTCGGGAATAGCCGCGCAAAGTTCTACTCTGTCGGCACCGCCTTTTTGGGCTTCCACACAGCTTGCCACTGAGTTGGCACAAATTTCAAATTTATAGCTCATAACAAGATGATTTCATTCCGTATATAAATATCCTTTGTTGAATGTATATTCTACACAAAGGTACGGATTAAAAAATAATAAAACAAGATGTTATATCGGGAGATTGATGAGTCAAATAATAAAATAAATCACTATTGTCCGATAAAAAATATTCAAAAGTGCAGGGACAAAAATACATTTTCATCCCTTACACTTTTTTAGTAGTTTTGTGTTCACCACAACGCAATACTACAATGAGCAAAAATACACATTTTTTTGGACAATCTGTTTTCGGACAGCTAATTTCTTTGATTGATAACTCTATTGTTACCCGAAACGGCATTAAACACAATGCCGACCGATACATAAAGAAGTTCACAACTAAAGACCATTTGATAAGTATGCTCTTTGGCGTATTTGCAAAGGTCACATCTTTGCGTGAAGTATCCGGAGCAATGCTTGGATTATCGGGCAAAACAAAACACTTTCAATTAGGCAGCCTTCCATACCGCAGCACCCTTTCGGATGCAAATAAACGCAAGTTTAATTTTCTAACCAAATTTGTTTGAAACGCGTCCCGATTTTATAGCTGCCATCTATAAATTGCGTTGGCAGATAGAATTACTGTTTAAACAGTTAAAACAGA
>JAEZZZ010000110.1 GCA_023418255.1 Bacteroidota bacterium | reverse complement strand
ATAAAACAACGGCACCGTCTGAACTGATACTTTCTGCTGAAAAATCGACCATAATGGCTTGGTCTTTTCGGTAAAAGGCTGTATATTTGTCCTGCATAATTTGGGGGCGTTAAAATCTATTGTTTTTCTTTTAATGCCTTAAAAATAAGGACTTTCCTCAAATTATGCAACTTTTTGGTGAATAATGTGGGTTATAACAATAAATCTCAAAATTTTACCACAATGAAGTTTCAATTTTTAAAGAAAACCGGTTTTTTGTCCGCATCGGCACTTGCATTTTCAGCAATATATGGACAACAGGCATCAAAGCCAAATATTGTACTCATCTACGCCGACGACATCGGCTTTGGCGACCTATCCTGCTATGGAGCAACGCGCGTACAAACGCCCAACACCGATGCTCTCGCCAATAGCGGCATTCGTTTCACCAACGCGCACTCGGCGGCGGCAACAAGCACACCATCGCGCTACGGTCTATTTACCGGAGAATATCCATGGCGAAGAAATGGAACCGGAATCGCCACGGGCGACGCGGCTCTGATCATCAAACCACACCGATATACCCTGCCCAAAATGTTGAGGCAAGCAGGATATACAACCGGCGCTGTCGGGAAATGGCATTTGGGACTTGGCGAGGAAACAGGAACACAAAATTGGAACCGACGAGTAGCCCCCGGACCAAAGGAAATAGGATTCGACTATTCATATATTATGGCTGCTACGGGCGACCGAGTTCCCTGCGTGTATATGGAAAATCAGCGCGTGGTAAATCTTGACCCTTCCGACCCCATCCAGGTGAGCTACAGCAAAAACTTTGAAGGAGAACCCACCGGAAAAGAAAACCCGGAATTACTCACAAAGCTAAAACCCAGTCCAAATCACGGACACGACCAAAGCATCGTAAATGGCATCTCGCGCATCGGATACATGAAAGGCGGAAAGTCAGCACTATGGGAAGATGAAAACATCGCCGACAGCATCACCCTGCGTGCCGTACGATTTATCGAAAAAAACAAAGACAAACCCTTCTTCCTCTATTTTGGCACAAACGATGTGCACGTGCCACGCTACCCTCACCAACGATTTCGTGGCAAAACCGACATGGGCCATCGCGGCGACGCCATTGTACAGTTCGACTGGTCGGTCGGCCAAGTTGTACGAGCCCTGAAAGAAGCCGGAGTATATGAAAACACGCTCATCATCGTCTCCAGCGACAACGGCCCCGTTGTAGACGACGGATACGCCGACCAAGCCGTCGCCAAATTAAAAAACCACAAACCTTGGGGACCCTTCCGCGGGGGAAAATACAGCACGTTCGAAGCCGGAACCCGCGTGCCATTCATCATTCATTGGGCAGGAAAAGTCGAGCAACAAACATCCTCGGCCCTGATTTCACAAATAGATATGCTGGCAACGCTGGCACACCTTATACAAACGAAAACACCGGCGGAAATTTCATTAGACAGCCAAAACCAACTTCCGGCATGGCTCGGAAAAGACAAAAAAGGGCGCGACTATATCATTGGTGCCGGAAATTCGCTCACCGTTTCCACACGCGAATGGAAATACATTGAACCGAACAATGCAAATCCTTATAACGCGTTGACAAATATTGAACTGGGCAATAACCCGGAAGAACAACTCTATAATATGCTTTTTGATCGCGGAGAATATGACAATGTGGCGAAAGAAAATCCCCAAATCGTAAAAACCTTAAAATCGATTTTGGAGAAAGAGAAGAAAAAAGGAATTTCGCTCGATCTGTAAACACCTTTTTTTGTTTGAGAAATAAAAAAAACATACCCCATGAGCAGCAAATGGAAATTGGAAGATGACGTAAACGACTACGTGAAAAAGAAATTCGAAAACTTAGGACTAAAATAGCCATGTGCTAACCAAAGAAGAAAAAGCGATACTAGACACGTTTAGAATCGCTGAAACTAAAAACCGAAGGGAAGTGAGACCAAACATTTACCAGTTTTTGCGAATGGAAAGACTATGCCGACAAAGAAATAAAAGCCACCAAGCAAGCCATAAACCAAAAACAACAAGAATAAACTCCCTTTCGTTCGGAACCAACACCATTCCGACAAGAACGAACACCATTCCAACAAGAACGGACGCCATTCACGTCGGAACAGAACCCGTTCGGCCCCGAATGGTTAACATTCCTAAACGAACCAAGCGCATTCCATCCCGAATTGTTAACATGCATATACGCGCAGCAATATTCGCGACAGAATGGTTAATGTTTACAAAAAATAATCAAATTTCTTGTTTATTTCTCATCCATTCTATATATTTGAACTCGCCAACGCGGTCAAAAACCGCCGAAGCGAAACCGATAAACATTATTACAAACCATTCCCACGGGGAAACTAAAAAAACAGAGACTATGGCCAAATCATTTGCAACCAAAAACAGCGACACCCGCCTAATGATTGAAGGCTTGAAAGCCAACAAAGAAACAGTAGCCAAAATGGGCATCGACGACGAGTTTATCCAAAAATTTGAAGCCCAATACGAAGCTGTAAAAACGGCCGACACAGCGCAAGAAAAAGCCAAATCCGACCTCTACACTGCCACAAAAGCCGTAAAAGAGGCCGACAAAGAACGCGACACCAGCTACGCCTTTGCGCGCAAAGTGGTAAAACTCACTTCCCCAAAGAGCGATGGAAAGAATTTGGAATACACAGCAAAACATAAAGAAGAAAACCAACACAACTGCGACAAGACGCTCTCAAAAAAAAACCGGAAAGAGAAAAACATAACAACGAGGCCTAACGCCTCACCTCTCCCCAATGCGTTTTTTTCCGTCCCAAAGCAAGACCGCGCGCTCAAAGACGCCCCGCGGAGCCGGACCTCTTAGTCCGTAAAACATAAATGCGACCACAAGTACAAAATGAACAACTCCAAAAAACTATTCACCGGACTACTTTCAATGGGAATGATCGGAAGCGCTTTCGCCCAGGGAGAGAATCGCCCCAATGTCATATACGTATTCCCCGATCAATTCAGAAATCACGCGATGAATTTTTGGAACACATCAGACTTCAAACAATTTGTCAATTTTGATGCCGACCCGGTGCATACACCCAATTTGGACAACTTCGCCAAAGAAGCCGTTGTGCTAAGCTCCGCAATGAGCAACTGCCCGTTGAGCAGCCCCCATCGAGGCATGCTCTTCACGGGAATGTATCCCGACGGCAGCGGCGTACCGCTGAACTGCAACAGCACGCGACCGATAAGCAGTTTGCCCCAAAACGCCATCACAATCAGCGATGTATTCTCGCGGAACGGATACGACTGCGCCTACATCGGAAAGCTGCATCTCGACCACCCAACGAAAAACGACCCGGAAAACCCCGGAAACTACGTTGAAGATCAAGATCCCGTGTGGGACGCGTACACCCCACCCGAAAGACGGCACGGATTTAACTATTGGTACTCCTACGGCACCTTTGACGAACACAAAAACCCCCATTATTGGGACACCACGGGAAAACGACACGAACCCAAAGAGTGGTCGCCAAAACATGAAGCCGACAAAGCCATTGAATACATTACGCAAGCGCGCGATCGCGACAAACCATTCTTCCTGATGGTAGCCATGAATCCGCCACACAGTCCCTATTGGTCTCTGAAAGACGTGCAAGAAAAAGATTACAACCTTTATAAAGACATCCCGCTGAACCAACTACTGATTCGTCCCAATATCAATCCCAAACTCAAGAAAAAGCAACAAGCCGCGCCCTTCTATTTCGCATCGGTCACAGGCGTCGACAGAGAATTTGGCAGAATATTGCAAACACTCAAAGAGCAAGGATTGGATAAAAACACGATTGTGATTTTCACATCCGACCACGGCGAAACCATGGCAAGCCATGTGGAAGACCCCAAAAACTCACCGTATGCAGAATCGATGAACGTACCGTTCATGATACGCTATCCGGAAAAGTTGAAACCACACGTCACACCACTGCTGCTTTCATCGCCGGATATTATGCCAACGCTGCTCTCGATAGCAGGATTGAAACACCAAATTCCCGAATCGGTTCAAGGCCGCGATCTTTCCGACTTTTTGGCCAATCGTCCAACAAGCGAAACACCCCCTAAAGGAGCACTATACATCAAAAACGTAAATGGCGACAAAAACGCCGAAGGAAAAGTAATCAGCTACTTCCCCGCGAGCCGCGGCATAAAAACCGAACAATACACCATGGCCATCACCATCGATAGAAAAAAAGAGATAAAGGAAATTCTGTTTTTTGACGACATCAATGACCCTTACCAAATGAAAAACCTGTCAATAAACGAACATAAAGAAGCATTCGCTTCCCTTTGCCGCGAACTTGGGACATTGTTAAAAAACGCCGATGATCCCTGGTACCGCGAAAAAACCCTTAACCATATCATAAAATATGAATAAAGAAATAAAATTGAAAACTAAAAAAATAAACAAAGCATGAAAAAAAATCTACTGAAAGCCATCGCGCTAATCATGGTGCTGGGCATATCTTTTACTATTTCGGCTCAAAAAACCATCAAAGGAGTAGTAAAAGATCAAAGCGGCGAAACATTGCCGGGAGTAAACGTTATTGTCAAAGGAACAAACAACGGAACCACTACCAACCTCGAAGGCGTCTACACCTTAGGCGTCAAACCCGACGACATACTCGTTTTTTCCTATATTGGGTTTGAAGCCCAAGAAATAAAAGTTGGAAACAAAAACCGACTGGATGTCGTTCTAAAAGAAACATCCATGCTAATGAAAGAATTGGAAGTGGTAGCCGTCGGTTATGGCGACATCAAAAGAAAAGACCTGACCGGCTCCATCGCCAAAGCAGACATGTCCGACATTTTAAAAACCCCGGTGAGCAACGTGGCCGAAGCTTTAGGAGGCAGAATAGCCGGCGTTCAGGTCTCCTCGTCGGACGGAAGCCTGGGAGGCAACTTTTCAATAACTATTCGCGGAGCAGGCTCCCTGACACAAAGCACCGAACCGCTTTATGTTATCGACGGTTTCCCCCTCGAATCGAGCAACATGGGCTCGCTAAATCCCAGAGACATTGCATCGATTGACGTTTTAAAAGACGCTTCCGCCACAGCCATATACGGTTCGCGCGGAGCAAACGGCGTAGTCATCATCACCACAAAGAGCGGAAGCGCGGGCAAACCAAGAATTGAATACAGCGGAAGCTTTAGCACCAACAGCATCATAAAAAAAGAATCCCTTTTAAGTGGATATGAATTTGTAAAACTTCAAAAAGAGATGTTGGATGAAGAGGATTTCAAAACCATGTACTTGCTTGATCGAGCAAGCATTGAAGACTACAAATCCGAAAAACAATACGACTGGCAAGACGCTGTCTACAGACAAGCCTTCTCGCAAAATCACCATCTTTCTCTAAGCGGCAAACAGGGCGACTTGCAATATAGCGCTTCGGGAGGATATGTCAATACCGAGGGTATCATCATCAACTCTAACTTAAAGAAGTATCAAGGAAGAATAAGCCTAGACCAAAATCTATACAACAACAAGTTGCGAGTTCAAATCATATCGAGTGCCTCGAGAGGAGTACGAGACGGAGTAGACCCAACAGGAGGCTCGATATCGGTCAGCAACGCCCTGATGTACAGCATATGGGGTTACCGCCCGGTCTCCCCTTCCGGAAGCGACCTTATGGCAGAACTCTTTGACGACAGCATCGACATGACGGAAGACTACCGTTTCAACCCAATCTTTACGGCTAAGAACGAGTATAAGCGAGTAACAACCGATAATTTCAGTATTAACGGAATGGTTGAGTACAAAATACTGAACGATCTGCGGTTTAAAACAACGGCAAGCTATCAGTTGGTGAATTATACCAACGAAGTTTTCAACAACGGAAAAACGCAATCAGGCTTTTTCCATCACAAAAACTCGCAGTACAAAGGAGTCAACGCCTATTTAAGAGACGTGAAAACTCAACGATACTTAAATGAGAACACACTGACGTATCAATTCCGAAAAAAAGGGCACAGCGTCAATTTCTTGGGAGGTATCACTTTCCAAAAAGAAGAATCGTATATGCATGATTTGCAAAGCGAACATATCACGAACGAGATTTTTCACATGGCCGGGTTTGGCAAAAGCGACGTTGTCCCAAAAATAAGCGCCTCAAAACGCGAAAACACATTGATGTCCTATCTGGCACGCGTCAACTACAACTATCGGTCAAAATACTACGCGACAGCTTCATTTCGGGCGGATGGCTCTTCGAAGTTTTCTCCGGCCAACAGATGGGGATATTTCCCTTCGGGCTCTCTGGCTTGGGCGTTTAGCAGAGAAGACTTTCTAAAAGGAAACAACACATTCTCTAACGGTAAACTGCGCCTCAGCTATGGACAAACCGGAAACAACCGAGTAGATGATTACGCGTTTCGAGGACAACTATTCACTGATAATGACACTTTTTATCCGTTCTTTAGTGTGAAAAGCCCCGCTTATGTCCCAAGAACAATGCAAAACGATAAATTAAAATGGGAAACAACCGAGCAGTTTAATGTTGGCTTAGACTTGGGATTTTTCAAAGATAGAATAAATATGACTTTCGACTACTACCTGAAAAAAACGAAAGACTTGCTTTTGAGAGCTGACTTATCTTCATCGTCGGGCTACGCTAGCGCTACCATGAATATTGGGGAACTTGAAAACAGCGGTCTTGAGTTCACGCTAGAGACACAAAATATTCGCAAAAAAAACTTTAGCTGGAACACGTCATTCAACATCTCGTTCAACAAAAATAAAATTACAAGATTGAACGGCGATCAAGTGGCCATGACCAACTCCATATATTGGGACAATAAATTCAGGACCATGCCCGCGTATATCAGTTCGATAGGCAGTCCCGCCGGATTGATGTACGGCTACCTATACGAAGGAACATACAAAAATGAAGATTTTGACATAACCGTCGACAACAAGGGCAGGAAAGATTACAAACCCAAACCCGGCGTCGTGGCATTCTCGAATCAAACCCAACCGGGCGACCCAAAATACGCGGACATCAACAACGATGGCGTCATCAACGATTTAGACAAAACCGTCATTGGTAGAGGACACCCCATAGCCATTGGAGGACTAGGGAACACCCTTACTTTTAACAACTTCGACTTAAGCTTGTTTTTCCAGTTTAGCATTGGAAACGACATATTGAACGCCAACCGCATGGCCTTCGAGAATCCCGCGGGAAAGAGACACCTCAACATGTTCTCTACATATGTAAACCGATGGACCGAAGATAATCCCCAAAGCGACATGCCTCGGGCTAAAGCGGGAGGCACAAGCGAATACAGCTCCCTATATATAGAAAATGGTTCTTTTTTGCGTTTCAAATCGTTAACGTTGGGATACAACTTACCGGAAAAATGGCTACTGCCACTGCGCGTAGGAGCGGCGAGAATAGCCCTGACGGCCGAAAACTTATTTGTTATTACCTCTTACTCAGGAAACGACCCTGAGGTATCAACAAGACACTCGGTATTGACTCCGGGCTTCGACTGGTCTCCTTATCCGCGTTCTCGCAATATATCAGCATCTGTAAACATAACATTTTAAAAAAAGCAAATAAAAATAAGAATCATGTATAGTTTAAGAAATAAAAATAACAACATCGTTTGGGTCTCTTTATTAAGCTTAGTGCTTGGAGTAACCTCTTGCGCCGATTTTTTAGATACGAAAGCATATGACTTCGTTTCACCCGACGCCTTTTACAAAAACAAAACAGAGGCAACAATGGCCCTATCTGGAGTTTACGCGACACTTACACAGGAAGATGTGTATGGCAATCGATATTCATGCATGCTATCCAACGTGGACGACCTTAGTTTTTTTACACGACCCGCCGCGGCCACCGCTTCCGATGTATTCGGAAATGGTCATAACACAAGCAATACAGACATTTACAATGTTTGGACCGCGATATACAAAGGCATTGAGGGAGCGAATATTCTTTTGGAGAAAATTGAGGGAGCGAACATGGACGAACCCGATAAAAAAAGAATTATGGGAGAAGCCAAGTTTCTAAGAGCTTATTACCACTTCTTATTAGTACAAGGCTGGAAAGATGTCCCAATAAGAAAAATCTCTTTCAAAGATGTGGCAAAATCTCCTTTAGCCGCCACTCCACACACGGAGGCTCTCGACTGGATTATTGAGGAAATGGAAGCGTGTATTGATATGGTTGACGCCTCTGAATACGATTTAATTCCGTCGTATGTTAAAAAGACAGTCGTACAAGGAATTTTGGCACGCGTGTGCTTATGGCGCGCGGGCTATCCGTCCAATGGCGGCAAGCCATTTTACGAAAAAGCCGCCAACTATGCTAAAGCGGTTAAAGACTCCGGCAAACATAGTCTAAATCCAGACGTTTATGCATTGTGGCAAAATTTAGCCCGGGATCAGTATGACCGGCAATATAATGAATCGATGTGGGAAGCTGAGTTTTACGGCACCCGGCTAGACGGAAACTACACCGAAGGTAGAATTGGGAATGTTATTGGCAATAAACAATTAAATGGTTCCAATTCAGGACTTGGATATAGTTACTGGTTTTATAGCGGCTCGTTGGTTTTATGGGATTTGTTTGATAACAACGACGCTCGGCGCGACTTATCGGTAGCACCCTACTGGATAAACAATAAAGACAAAAAAGAGGAATGGAAAAAGAATCAAATTGTTCAACGCTCATGTGGCAAGTATCGTCGCGAATGGGAAGTGTCTACCCCTCGTCATAAAAATTACACGCCGATTAATTATCCTATATTGCGCTATGCCGACGTGCTGTTAATGTTAGCGGAAGCCGAGAACGAAATCAATCAAGGGCCCACCACACTGGCTTATCAAGCGATGAACGAGGTCAGGCTAAGAGCCGGAATAAAAAAACTCGCGCCCGGCTTGTCACACGCGCAATTTCAACAAGAAATACGTGATGAACGAGGACGCGAACTCTGCTTTGAATCCCTGCGTCGTTATGATTTGGTGCGATGGGGAATCTACCTCGAAGCAATATCTAAGCTAGGAGAAGCCACAAATGACAAGCGGTGGCCGGGAGGCTCAAACTACTCAACGGCCGGTGCTTTCGCCGAACGCACCCAAAAGAAACACGAGTTTTTCCCAATTCCATCAAAAGAATTAAGCATCAATACGGAATTAAAACAGAACCCATTGTGGTAAAAACATAAAATCAATTAGAATAATATGAAAAAAATAACGATTATAATCCTTTTCGCGTTTTCCCTTATCTTCATTTCGTGCGAAGACAACATCTTAAAATCGTCCAACTTTACAGTTAAAACGGAAAAAGTTGAGTACGCGCAAGGCGAGCAAATAACCTTTGAATTCGAAAACGCACCTGACTGGGTTACATTTTATTCAGGTGAAGAAAATCACATCTATCCCGAATCATCAGGGACAGGAATCAAAGGAATGGCCAACAAGCTTTTGAACTACACCTACACATACAAACAAAAAGGCGATTATGAAGTAGTGTTTGTAGGAGGAAACACCAATTATAAAGGGAACAATCAAAGTGTTGTTAAATTGCATATAAAAATAAATTGATAGCATAATCAACATTAATTATTGTCAATTCTAAAACAAATAATGTTATGAGAACGGAAGTTATCTTAGGAATTGCGACCGGAGTAGCGGCTATATCGGCATGCACAAATTCGCGACAAATGAAAAACAAGGAGAACCAACGTTCTCCCAACATTATTTATATTTATTCCGACGACTTGGGAATTGGTGACCTAAGCTGTTACGGCGCCACCAAAATCAGCACTCCACACATCGACAGCCTCGCCAACAACTCATTACGGTTCACCAACGCTTACGCCACATCAGCCACGAGCACCCCGTCACGCTTTGGACTTTTGACCGGAACATATCCTTGGCGAAAAAGCAACACGGGTATAGCCCCGGGAAATTCAGGCTTAATTATCGACACGGCAAGCGTAACGCTGGCTGACGTTTTTAAAAAAGCGGGATACCGGACGGGAGTAATCGGAAAATGGCATCTCGGACTGGGAGGGCCCGACGGACCCGACTTTAACGATAAAATTTCGCCTAACACGCAAGACTTAGGGTTCGATTACGAGTTTATCATACCGGCAACGGTTGATCGAGTCCCTTGTGTTTTTGTTGAAAACGGACGCGTGGTAAATCTAGATCCGACAGATCCTATTTATGTCGACTACGAGAAAAAAATCGGTGACAGACCCACAGGCGAAGAAAACCCTGAACTGGTAAAACTCAAGCCAAGTCAAGGACACAACAACACAATCATCAACGGAATTCCCCGCATTGGATATATGTCGGGTGGTGAGACCGCGCTCTGGGTGGATGAAGACATTGCCGATACGTTGGTTTCAAAGGCCAAACAATTTATCACCAAAAACAAAGAGAATCCGTTTTTCCTCTATTTAGGGACACAGGATGTTCACGTGCCACGCGTAGCTCATCCCCGATTTAAAGGCAAAAGTGACTTGGGTGACCGCGGCGACGTCATTTTGCAGCTCGACTGGACTATTGGTCAAATCATGCACGCGCTAGATAGCTTGAATTTGCTTGAAAACACACTTGTTATTTTCACAAGCGACAACGGCCCCGTAATTGATGATGGCTATCACGACCAGGCCTTTGAAAAACTCAATGGTCACACTCCGATGGGCGAATACAGAGGTGGAAAGTACAGTATTTTTGAGGCCGGAACAAAAATACCCTTTATCGTTTCTTGGAAAGGAAAAATAAGCAAAGGAGTTCAACCCGCGCTTTTTTCTCAAATCGACGTGTTCGCTTCATTGGCTCACCTGATAAATCAGTCCCTACAACAAGGTGTCGCGCCCGATAGCGAAAACGCCTTAAATGTCCTAATGGGGAAGGAAACGAAAGACAGGGATTTCGTCATTCAACAAAACCTGGACAATACCTTGGCAATCATAAAAGACGATTGGAAATATATTGAGCCCAGCGACGCCCCGTCTATAGAATTTTGGACTAAAATTGAACTTGGAAATAATCCCAAGCAACAGCTCTACAAAATAAAAGAAGATATAAGGGAACAGAAAAACCTGGCTGACAAGTATCCCGAAAGAGCGAAAAAACTTGCTTCGGTTCTTGACTCAGTAAAGCAAATTAAATCACTTTAAAATGAAACGCATACAACTTATAGCATTTTTTCTTTTTTTTAGTTTAGCTACCTGGACGCAGAGTTTTGAAGGCTCCACAATTCCAAATTCCATACGGGTGGCTGACGCGAAAAGCACCCTCCAACTCAGTGACAAATATTATAAGGATGGCGGCAAGTCGCTTTTATGGATATGGAATCAGCCTAACGCCATCATCAATGTCAACGACCCGATTATCGCGGAAAGTGTCAACCATTTTGACAAACGAGCGGGAATTACATTCTGGATTTGTAGTGAAACACCTTTAGAAAAACCTCTTGAGTTTAATTTTAAGGATTCCAATGGCACAACGCACTACACTTTCAAGTTTTATCTAAACTTTACCGGATGGCGCGCGGGCTGGATCGCCTATAGCGACATGTGGACTGCGTCAGGAGGAAAAACGTCTAAAAAGGACATTGAGCGACTTGAAATCACCTCGCCTGAGGGCATAAAAAAAGGCAAAATATGGATTGACCGATTAGAAATAACAAACCATGTAGATCGCCAAGCAACTCCCGACGCCCAAATTCCGGACAACAACCGACATTTGGATCGTGAAATCTGGCATTGGGGATTGCTTCACAAGTGGGAGCAAAACCAATACGACATATTGTTGCCGAAAAAACTCACTTTGAAACAAAAAAATGAGATAAAGAATATCTATAGCGAAGTAAAGAACGAACTTAAAGGTAAAACACTCTCTCCAAAAGAAGAAGAAAAACTCGCCACACTGGCAAAAAAACTTAATATCTCGGACGACGGAACAAAAGGCGCTCCGCTAATGCAAAAAAACAACTTAAAAGAAGGCGACGTAAATTATGCTCAGTTAAGCGACCTCCTAGACCTATCCGCAAGAGGATGGTATATTGACAGGAATGACAATAACAAAGCCCTGTTCATTAAAGCGGTACGCTATATGCTGCATCAGGGATTCGCATACGAAAGCGGAATGGGAACAAACCACCACTACGGCTACGACATCCGCCCGATGTTTGGTGCTATCTGGTGGATGGAAGATGTATTAAAAAAAGATGATTTATGGGACAAGGCGCGCGAAGCATTGACTTATTGGAGTGGATTACAAGAAACACGTCAGCCATTCAACGAAAAAAGAGACGAGATAACCGACACGTGGAACACGCTTATTTTACCCCGACTCGCTTGCGCGATGATGCAGGAAACACCTCAAGAACAACATAGGGCAATGGCCGGATTGGCGCGTTGGATAAATGGATCGATAAGATACTCACCCGGCACAATAGGCGGAATAAAAATTGATGGCACCGCGTTTCATCACGGCGGACACTACCCGGCATATTCAATGCCGGGATATGCTTCAATAGGTGAATATCTAAGATTGGTACAAGATACGAGTTTCGGGTTAAACGTCGAAGCGCGCCAAATATTAAAATTCGCGCTCTTGTCGCTATCCAAACAAACCAATTTGCGCGACTGGGGAATTGGCGCATCGGGTAGACACCCTTTTGAGGGAAACATAAACAAAAAATGTGTGCTTACATATGCGTACGCTGCGCAAGCGTTTGATCCCATTGACAAAGAACTGGCAGGAGAATTTTTGAGACTCTCTGAGGGCTTGAAACAATATTCACTGGAAAGAAAACTAATCCGTTTTTTTGAAAAAAATGAAATCAAAAAAAACGATTACCCAAAAGGATTCCATGTCTATAATTATGCATCCCAAGGTATCTACAGGTACGGAAAGAACATGGTCAGCCTGAAAGGATTTACCACCAACATTTGGGGCTCGGAAATTTACACCGCCGACAATCGATATGGGCGATATCAGAGCTACGGCTCCGTACAAATCATCGGCTCAATGAATACACATCCCGTAAACGACGCCTATTTCATAACGGAACAAGCAAGCCGATACAAACAAGAAGGGTGGGATTGGAATCGAAATCCGGGAGTCACCTCAATTCATTTACCATTTGACAGTCTAGACTCTCCTTTTAAACATAGTCTAATGCTACGTCAGACAGAACGGTTCTCCGGAGCGAGCAATTTCGAAAATGGAGAATATGGCATGTTCGCAATGAAATTGGGAGAAAAACAATACAGCAACTTCACTCCCTCATTCAAAGCTCACAAATCCGTTTTTTGTTTTGACGGTAAAATTATTTGCTTAGGAAGCAATATCTCAAACAGAAATTCTGAATATCCAACCGAGACAATACTCTTTCAACAAGCATTGTTCTCACAAAACGAATCAATTAAAATAAACAACGAAACGATAACAGCGTACCCTTATTCAAGAAAGATTTCGGATTCAGAAAACACCCCCACCATCCTAAAAGATTTAACCGGACAGCACTATTATATTCCCGAAGGACAAAACATCAACATCGTCAAGCAAAGCCAACAATCGCGCCATAATAAGACAAAAGAAATAACAAATGGCGATTTCGCTTCGGCTTATTTCGAACACGGCGAATCTCCCGAAAACGCCCAATATGAATATATGATTCTCCTTGACGCCACATCAGAAAAAATATCAAATTTATATAAGAAGGAAACGGGATATGAGGTTATTCTAAAAAATCAAAACGCGCACATTGTTCAAGACAAGGACAGCCGTGTGAGAGCATACGCCGTTTTTAACGATTTCACCTCCAACAATGATCCCTTCATTTTAAAGAGCACGGAAGAAACGATGATAATGCTGCGTCGCGAAAAAAACAAGTTGAAAATAAGCGTATGCGACCCCGATTTGAACCTTGGGGAATATCGATATACAACTTCGAATTCGAGTGGCATGAAACGGAAATACATTCTGCTAAAAGGGAAGTATAGGCTGATTGAAGAAAACGAAGCAGTCCGGATAAGGCATGAAGAAAATAACACCTCCGTTGAAATAAAATGCCAACACGGAATCCCTGTTGAATTCCAACTCATCGAAACACCTTAACGCACAGTCAAACAAAAAACATACCTTTGAACCAATGATTAATAGTTAAAAATAAAATAAAATCAGAACAAAAAAAATGAAAAAGTACTTCTATCTTCTAACTTTAGTCAGCTTTATATTTATTAGCTGCAAGCAAGCATCAAAAAAAGAAACGCTTAATACGGGAAGTATTGAGCACACATTGGATGTCGCGAAGCAACAATTCGATTTTCATCTGCAAGCAATTGCAGATTCGGGACGTTTGCTCAATCCGCGCACGGTGGAGGACGAAAAAATCAAATACATCCCCCGTGATGATTGGACCAGCGGATTTTTTCCCGGAAGTTTGTGGTATATGTATGAATTGACAAACCAAGAAAAATATAAAGAGGCGGCGATTAAATTCACCGAAATGCTTGATTCAGCAAGATACCTGAAATGGCATCACGATGTGGGCTTTATCATCAATTCCAGTTTTGGTAACGCCTATATCAACACAAAAAATGAAGCCTACAAAGACGCCATGATCGAGGCGGCAAAATCATTGGCGACGCGCTATCGTCCGACACCGGGTGTCATTCAATCGTGGGACGAAGACCGAGGATGGCAAGGCGAACGGGGTTGGATGTGTCCTGTCATTATCGACAACATGATGAACTTGGAGTTGCTTTTCAAAGCAGCAAAAATGTCGGGAGATTCCACATTTTACGATATGGCGGTTTCGCATGCCGACAACACGCTGGCAAATCACTTCCGCGATGATTGGAGCTGCTACCACGTGGTGGATTACGATAAGGAGAAAGGTGGCGTAAGAAGCCGACAAACCGCACAAGGATATGCCCACGAATCGTCGTGGGCTCGGGGTCAGGCTTGGGCAATCTACGGCTTTGCCATGTGCTACCGTTTCACGCGCGACGCCAAATACCTGGAAGCAACGGACAATATTTATAATTTTTTGTTCAACAACAAAAATTTGCCGGAAGACTACGTACCCTATTGGGATTTTGACGCGCCAAATATCCCCGATGCACCGCGCGACGCTTCCGCCGCGGCAATCATTGCTTCTGCACTGTATGAGTTGGTAGGATATGGCAAAACGGAATACAAAGAAACAGCCGACAAAATTATCGCGTCATTGAGCAGCGACGCTTATCTAGCCAAACCCGGAACCAACGGCTATTTTCTATTGAAACACTCTGTGGGAAGCATACCGCACAACAACGAAATTGATGTGCCGCTCAACTATGCCGATTACTATTTCTTGGAAGCACTGATACGTAAATCAAAATTGGAGAAATAGCGATCCGAACATTCTATTAATATAAATCAAATAAAATCAAACGCTTCGTCTTTTGTGCATTCAAACAATAAAATCATGAGAATTAAAATTGCTATTCTATCTTTATGCTTACTCGTACATGTACCGTTTTTTGGGTCAGAACGCATACCTGAATACAATCATCCGGACATTCTTTCGTTTGAAACCATGCCAAAAACGGTTTCACATGATACACATTCTACCCTTTTGTTGAGTGACAAACACTTCAAACATTTGGATAAAAGCCTGCAATGGAATTGGAACGCACCGAACGCGTACTGGAGTATTCATAAAGATATTGGATACACGTTTGAAAGCGCAAAGGACAAAGCGTTTCTTCCAACATTTGTTTTTTGGGTATACGCCGAAGAACCGTTGAACGATAAAACACTAAAGGTGGAATTTTTAAAAAACGGCGAGGTAAAATGCTGGTTCGATTACAAACTCGGATTTACGGGATGGCGTGGCGCATGGGTCGGTTTCGGCCGCGATATGCGAGGTATACCGGCAGAGGGAATGAACGAAGTACGCTTTTCGGTGCCAGAAGCAACGCAAGGTACACTTTTTTTCGACCACATCATACTATCATCTTCACAAGACATTCGCCAACATACCGCTGATTTTCAAGCACCATACATCAATCCTGAAACAAAAAACCACTGGCTTATCTTGCATAAATCGTGGCTCAAAGAGTTTGATATTCCTCTGCAAAAAGCGGTATCCAAAGAGCAAGGGATAGACCTATCCGTCATCGAAAAACGGCTTGAGACATTATTATTGAAAGATAAGAAATCAAAGTCGCTTTCTCAACTTAAAGAAAAGTTTGAAGAATATAAAATAACCTGCGACGAGCGCGGGAATATTAAAGGAATACCTATATTTTTTGAACGATACGGCGAAACATACGAATATTTAGACGCTCCGCGTTACAACAAAATTTATGCGAACCCGATGGGACTCAAAAACGTCAATAAGACATTGATGTCCATGGCTAGTTCCTATCATCAAGCAAACGAAAAACAAACAAGGGAAAATATAGCCCAAATGTTTATTCTACTAACTCAACATCTTCTAGACCAGGGGTTCCAGGCAGGCAGTGCCATGGGAACATTACATCATCTGGGTTATAGCATGATGGAATATTACCCGGCCATGTTTCTAATGCGCGAGGAACTTCAAAAGTGGGGTTTAGACAAAAAAGTTCAACAAGCGATGGAATGGTTCGCAGGAACAGGTGAAATAAAAACAGACACCAAAGATGAGGAAATGGATATCGACGCGTTCAATACGAGTTTAATCGGTCGTTTTTCAAGTATTATGATGATTCAAGACGAGGCGCACAAAACACGATACCTAAAAGCCTTTTCTCGTTGGGTAGATCAAGGATTTAAATATTCAGAAGGAACTCTCGGCTCATTCAAATCAGACGGCTGCATCTATCATCACCGACACAATTATCCGGCCTATGCCGTGGGAGGACTCACCGGAGCAGTTCAGGCCGTAAATCTATTGCGAGGAACAAGTTTTGCCATTTCGCAAGAAAGTCATCAAATATTAAAAGAGGCTTTACTGGCTATGCGTTATTACTGTAATTTGCGTACATGGCCTCTTTCTTTGTCGGGACGCCACCCGGACGGAAAAAAAGGATTAGAGCCCGGTCATTTCGCCGAATTGGCTTTAGCCGGAAGCCCTGATGGAAAAGAAAATATTGACACGGAATTGGCTTCCGCTTTCTTGCGACTGTCAAAACCTGACGACGCGCAAAAAAAACAATTCATTAAAGCCGGTTTTTCCGCCGAGCCCTCTCCTACCGGTAATCGCACATTCCCATATTCGTGTTTAAACATCCATCGTAGAGATAATTGGATGGTCGCGGCGATGGGACATAGTCGATACCTATGGGCTGCGGAAATTTATCGCGCGAAAAACACTTATGGGCGCTACATTACCCATGGCGCATTGCAAATTTTAGCGACTGGCGATCCGATATCCAACGAAGGGTCGGGCTATCGACAAGAAGGGTGGAATTGGAATCATTTCCCTGGCACAACAGCTACGGTTTTTCCTCTACAACAACTTAAAGCCGACGTGAGAAACCTGGACGACGTTTCAGGATATGAAGAAATGTTGCTCTCGGACGAAGCATTTGCCGGAGGCATCTCACTGAAACAAAGACAAGGCGCGTTTGGAATGAAGTTGCACGAACATGATAAATACAACGGCTCGTTGCGTGCACGCAAATCGTTTTTCTTCTTCGACAACCGTGTGGTTGCGTTGGGAACTAATATTGAATCGGCATTACCCAATCCTACGCACACCACCCTATTTCAAGTATTTTTGGATAAAGATGAAAAACCGTTTTATCTCAACGGCACCACTATCACCGAATTTCCATACAAACAAACAATTTCTAAAAAAGAAACTGTGCTTTCGGATGGATTAAATAATTATTTCTTTGTGAAAGAAGGCAATGTGGAATTTACAAAATCGAATCAACATTCGTTCCACGAAGCTACTCAAGCACCAACGCAAAATAAATTCGCCCTAGCCACTATCAATCACGGTGCAAAAGTTAAAAACGGTCGCTACGAATATATGATTTTAGTGCAACCCTCCGATGCCGAACGCGCATTTTATTTGAAAAACAATCGCGCGCCATACACCGTGTATCGCCAAGATAAATCAGCGCATATAGTACATGATCAATTGACGCAAACCACAGGATATGTGTTGTTTGAAGCCGGCGATATCAATATCGAGAAATTACCGGTGCGCGCGACGGATATTCCGTGCTTGATAATGACTGATACATCCACTTCCGGCACAATCACAATGAGCGTTGCCGACCCCGATTTGCGTTTTTACGAAGGCGAGTCCGACGATATCTACGATGAAAATAACAAACGCGTTGAGCGCAGCGTCTATTCGCGTGCGTGGAAAGACAATCCGTCCAAGCCATCAACAGTAACTCTGACGTTGGCAGGCAAATGGAAACTGCAACAGCCAGTGGACGGCGTGCAAGTAAACAGTAACGCTGCCGGCACAACGGTTAGTGTTACATCGAGAG
Organism: Bacteroidota bacterium; assembly: GCA_023418255.1. Classification (GTDB taxonomy): domain Bacteria; phylum Bacteroidota; class Bacteroidia; order Bacteroidales; family Dysgonomonadaceae; genus JAEZZZ01. Next base: position 24,266 of record JAEZZZ010000110.1, on the reverse strand, counting down.
AAGGAAAAGGCAAAGAGTTTGTGTTGGTGAAAGAGTGAGACTTCTGTCTTCCAATTAATAAAAAACGACAAAAATAGAACTGCAACGATTAAATGAATAAACGATGAATATAATGAAATTAAACGGTAAGTTATCATATTTAATACTACCTTTATTTGTGCTTGCCGCTTGCACACAAAAAGAGAAAGCGACAATTGTTTCGGTATCCAATGCTTCTGATTTCGACAGAAACAACGAAATAGTAGAGGTTGACAAGGAAAAAATTACAGCTGCTTTGCAGCTGAACGATGACGAAACATTTGTGATTCTCGATGCAGACGGCACACAAGTACCATATCAAATTCTTACCGATGGCAACACCGTGATTTTTCTCGCAAGCGCAAAAGCCAAAACTACTACGGAATACAAAGTGGAAAAAGGCACACCGGAAGAGTTTGAAGCACTTGTGTACGGGCGCTTGATTCCCGAACGCAAAGACGATTTCATTTGGGAAAACAACAAAGTAGGCTATCGCTTATATGGTCCAAAGATTGAACAACTCGGCGAATTGATTAGTAACGGAATTGATTTTTTTGCAAAAAAAACCGATAAAATCGTGATTGACCAATGGTATGCCGATGCTTTGGCAAAAAAATCAAGTTTCCACGAAGATAACGGCGAGGGGCTCGATTATTTTATGGTTGGTCGCACACTCGGCATGGGCGCCGCCGCGCCGTTTATTGACGAAAAACTGGTGTTGGGAAATAATTTTACCGACTATAAGATTATCGAAAACGGGCCACTTCGCTTTCAAGCCGAATTTCGCTATGCGCCGTTTTCTATCGGAGAAAACGACGTTACTGAAACGCGTACGGTAACTTTCGATGCCTACAATCAATTGAACAAAATAGTAGAACATTTTGAAGGACTGCAACAACAGTTTCCGTTAGCATTCGGACTGATTACGCGCGACGAAGAAAATAAAATAATGTATGCTTCGAACGAGGAAGGTATTATTGCATACGCCGAACCCGAAGACCCGAAAAACGGAATTACTTATTCCGGCGTCGTGTTCCCGAAAGCACTTTCCGAAACCAAAGTATCGGAAAATCATCTTTTGGCAATTACCGACTATCAAAGTGGCGGCGTCACCTATTATTCCGGTGGCGGATGGAGCAAAGGCGGTTTTGACTCTTTTGACGCGTGGAAAGCGTGTCTTACTGAACTTAAACATACGATTACTAACCCTCTAAAAGTTGAAATAAAGTGAAAAAAGTAGTTACATTCGGTGAAATCATGTTGCGTTTGACAACACCCGGATACCACCGTTTTATTCAATCCAATAATCTGAACGCGACCTTTGGCGGTGGCGAAGCCAACGTGGCCGTATCACTTGCCAATTATGGTATTCCTGTGGAATTTGCAACTCGTTTGCCGGAAAACGAAATCGGCAACTGGTGTATTTCCGATTTGCGCAAATACAACGTAGGCACACAACATATAATTCGTGGCGGCGAACGTGTAGGAATTTATTTTTTGGAAACAGGTGCCGTGGCTCGTCCCTCAAAAGTGGTATATGACAGAGCGCATTCATCAATTTCTACGGTGGAAAAAGGAATGTTCAACTGGAAAGAAATCCTCAAAGACGCACAATGGTTTCATTGGACGGGCATCACACCCGCCATTTCACAAGGTGCAACCGAGGCGTGCCTTGAAGCTATCAAAATAGCCAATGAATTGGGCGTAATGGTTTCGTGCGACTTGAATTATCGCAAAAATTTATGGAAATACGGCAAAAAAGCATCAGAAGTGATGCCGACACTCGTTGAAGGATGCGATGTGATTCTGGGCAACGAAGAAGATGCCGAAAAAGTATTCGGTATAAAACCCGAGGGTTTTGAAGTGCACGACACCGACGGAAAAGTAGATGCTGCCGAATTTGAATCAGTTTGCAAGCAATTGATGCAAAAATTCCCGCGTGCAAAAAAAGTGATTATTACGCTTCGTGGCTCTATCAATGCCAATCATAACACATGGGGCGGCTGTTTGTATTCCGATAAATTGTATCAATCGCGTCGCTACGACATTACACATATCGTTGATCGTGTGGGCGGAGGTGACTCGTTTATGGGCGGATTGATTTACGGACTGCTCACCTACCCGAACGACGATCAACAGGCTCTCGATTTCGCGGTGGCGGCATCGTGTCTGAAACACACCATTTACGGCGACTTCAACCTTGTCACGCCGAAAGAAGTGGAAACACTGATGAAAGGCGACGGTTCGGGACGCGTTGTGCGATAATTTTTATTTTTTATAGAGATAACTCAAAAAAGAGAATAATATGGCAAGATTTTCAAGAATAGAAGTCTATCAATCAATAATAGACACCGGAATTGTTCCCGTATTTTATCATCAACATATCGATACGGCGAGACAAGTCGTGAAAGCATGCTACGAAGGCGGAATTCGCGTGTTTGAATTCACTAATCGAGGCGATTTTGCACACGAAGTGTTTGCCGAATTGGCAAAATGGTGCGAAAAAGAGTGTCCGACGCTGATGCTCGGCATCGGTTCTATAGTTGACGCGCCAACCGCGGCGTTGTATATCCAAATGGGAGCTAACTTCATCGTGGGGCCGCTGCTCAATCCCGACATATTTAAAGTGTGCAACCGCAGGCAAATCGCCTACTCGCCGGGATGTGCCACAACATCGGAAATCGGATATGCACAAGAATTAGGTGCCGAAATCGTAAAAGTATTTCCGGGCGGAAATGTGGGTGGCCCTTCATTCGTAAAAAATATCAAAGCCCCGATGCCTTGGTCGAAAATTATGGTCACCGGCGGTGTAGAACCGACCAAAGAAAACCTTAGCAGCTGGTTCGGCGCAGGTGTCACCGCTGTAGGAATGGGATCAAAACTTTTCCCTAAATCAGCGATTGAAAATAAAGACTGGGCGCACATCACGACACTTTGTAGCCAAGCATTGGATATTGTAAAAGAAACTAAACATAAGTAATTATTCACACTAATAAAACAGGTATATTATGGTTAATTTTTCATTAAAAGGAAAAGTAGCGTTGGTTACCGGTGGAGCCTATGGCATCGGATATGCCATGGCGAAAGCACTTGCACAGGCCGGAGCGACCATTGCTTTCAACGTACGAAGCGAGAAGAATTTGAAACAAGCACAAGACAGTTATAGAACCGACGGAATTAAAGCACACGGTTATTTGTGTGATGTTACTGACGAAGAAGCGGTAAATAAGATGGTTGCCGACATCGAAAAAAATATCGGAATAATAGATATTCTCGTTAACAACGCCGGAATTATCAAACGCGTGCCCATGCACGAAATGAGTGCTGCCGAATTTCGCCAAGTAATCGATATCGATTTGAACGGACCGTTTATTGTTGCCAAAGCTGTGATACCGGCAATGATAAAAAAAGGACACGGAAAAATCATCAACATCTGCTCAATGATGAGCGAACTCGGTCGCGAAACCGTATCGGCTTACGCCGCTGCCAAAGGCGGATTAAAAATGCTCACACGCAATATCTGCTCAGAATATGGCGAACACAATATTCAATGCAACGGTATCGGCCCAGGATATATCGCCACACCGCAAACAGCACCGTTGCGTGAAAAACAAGCCGATGGCTCACCTCATCCATTTGATTCGTTCATAATCTCTAAAACGCCGGCAGCACGTTGGGGCACACCCGAAGATTTGATGGGGCCAGTGGTTTTTCTTGCATCAGATGCTTCAAATTTCGTCAACGGACACATCCTGTATGTGGACGGAGGAATCTTGGCATACATTGGGAAACAACCCTAAACCTAAATACACATAACGTATGAATATTTTTAGTTATCTCATTGAATTTGGAGCACCGGTGATGATGCCGGTAATATTTACTATTCTTGGCGTAGTGCTAGGAAATTCTTTTAAAAAGTCGCTACACTCGGGACTATACGTGGGTGTCGGCTTCATAGGACTGTCTATCATCACGGCACTGTTGACAAGTGCCATGGGGCCCGCACTGAGTATTGTGGTAAAAGATTATGGTTTGGAACTGGAAGTATTTGATATGGGATGGCCAGCATCGGCTGCCGTAGCATATAATACCGCTATCGGATCGCTGATTATTCCGGTATGCCTGGGCATCAACATTTTGATGCTGCTTACACGCACAACAAAAACCGTGAATATTGATATTTGGAATTACTGGCACTTTGCCTTTATCGGTGCAATTGTTTATTTTGCAACCGGCAGTGTGCTATGGGGCTTTTTTGCCGCAATCATCTGCTATATCATCACGTTGGTAGCGGCCGATATCATGGCAAAACCGTTTCAAAAATTCTATAAAGATTTTGAAGGTATCTCGATACCTCAACCTTTTTGCGTGGGCTTCATCCCCTTTGCATGGGGTGTGAACAAGCTATTAGATACCATTCCCGGCATCAACAAAATTGATATCGATGCCGAAGGTATGAAGAAAAAATTCGGATTGTTTGGTGAACCGTTATTTCTTGGCGTTATTGTCGGAATTGTAATTGGCATTTTTGCCAAATACGAGTTGAAAGGTATTCTCTTACTTGGTGTACAGATGGGTGCCGTATTGGAACTAATTCCACGTATAACCACCCTATTTATCGAAGGTTTACGACCTATTTCGGAAGCGGCAAAAACATTTATCGCGAAGCGATTCAAAAATTCATCCGAATTGTATATTGGTATGACGCCGGCATTGGTAATCGGGCATCCGGTAACTTTGGTAGTATCTATTTTGCTGATTCCTACGATTATTTTGCTCTCGTTCTTGTTGCCTGGCAATAAATTTTTACCGTTAGCTTCCTTGGCGGGTATGTTTTACCTCTTTCCATTGGTATTGCCCATTACAAAGGGAAACGTTTTTAAAACATTTATGGTGGGATTGGTAAGTTTGGTTGTTGGGGTATATCTGACTACAAATCTTGCCGGAGCATTTACCCTTGCCGCGCAGGATGTGTATAAATTGACGCAAGACCCGACCGTCCGTATTCCAGCCGAGTTTAGTTTAGCGGCAGCATTGGATTTTGCATCCAGCATCTTATCGTGGGGTATTTACCACCTGACTGTCACGTTCAAATGGATTGGTTCGGGCATCCTCGTCCTGTTTACAGGCGGACTTTTATATTATAATCGAAAAACAATTGTCGAAAAGAATAAAATCACAAAAGAAAATTAATTATGAATAGATTAATGTATGCAATGTTCGCGTTGTGTTTTACAACGCTTTCAGTAGCACAAAAAACAAATTATGAGGTGCGTCATGCATCGCATCCGAGTGATGTAAAAAATTATGATACCGAAACGTTGCGCAAACATTTTTTGGTAGAAAAAATCTTTGCCGCCGACGAAGTTAATATGGTGTACACAATGTACGACCGCTTTATTGTGGGTGGAGCCATGCCGGTAGCCAACGCATTGCCGCTGGAAGCCATTGATCCGTTGAAAGCACCGAATTTTTTGCATCGTCGCGAAATTGGTATTATCAACGTGGGCGGTCCCGGTCGCGTAACCGTAGGTAACCAAACTTATACGTTGGGTTTTAAAGAAGCATTGTATGTGGGAAGCGGCGATCATGAAGTGAAGTTCCACTCGGATAACGCTTCAAATCCGGCACTCTTTTATTTCAACTCGGCTACGGCGCACAAATCCTATCCGGCGAAAAAAATCACGCAAAAAGAGGCGAAAATTATCAATGCGGGGTCTGCCGAAGAGTCTAACAAACGCACAATTCGTCAACTTATAGTGAACGAAATCGTTCCTTGCTGTCAATTACAAATCGGCATGACCGAGCTGGCACCAGGAAGTGTTTGGAATACCATGCCAGCACACACACACTGCCGCCGTATGGAAACATATTTCTATTTCCAAATCCCGGACAATCAGGCCGTTTGTCACTTCATGGGAGAGCCGCACGAAACACGCAATATCTGGCTAAAAAATCATCAGGCGGTAATCTCACCTGAATGGTCAATTCACGCCGGTTCGGGAACGTCTAACTATATCTTTATATGGGGTATGGCAGGGGAAAATCTTGATTATGGCGACATGGATAAATTTGGTCCGGCAGACTTAAAATAATTTTCTGACATACGCTTGGGCGTATATGAAAAGATTGTTTTAGACAATAGGCGATCGGAAGTTTTTCAGGTCGCTTTTTTCATTTATCAATTTTGTTTTTATTACAAGAAAATTGCCACATTGTTCCTCATAAATTATACCTTTGTTATAAGAAAACAGATTAATCACAAAAACAACTATCAAAATGAAATATGTAGGAGCACACGTAAGTGCCTCAGGAGGAGTCGAAAATGCACCACTCAATGCACAAGCAATCGGAGCAAAAGCATTTGCTTTTTTTACAAAAAACCAACGCCAATGGCGTGCCGCACCCTATACAAAAAAAAACATTGACCGATTCATATCGCGATGCAACGAGATGGGCTATTCCCCCCAACACATCCTTCCACATGCCAGTTATCTTATCAATTTAGGACATCCTGAGAAGGAGTCGTTGGAAAAGTCACGCAACTCCTTTTTTGACGAGATGACACGCTGCGAACAATTAAAAATCGATCGTCTCAACTTCCATCCCGGCAGCCATCTGAAAAAGATTGCCATTGACGAATGCCTAAACAGAATAGCTGAATCCATCAACATGGCATTAGAAAGAACCCAAGGCGTAACTGCGGTGATTGAAAATACAGCGGGACAAGGCACAAATCTGGGGCACACATTTGAACAAATTGCACACATTATAGATAAAGTGGAAGATAAAAACCGCGTCGGAGTTTGCATTGATACCGCTCACACATTGGCCGCAGGCTACGAAATCCGCACTAAAGAGGGATTTGAAAAAACCTTTTCTCACTTCGGTAATGTGATCGGATTTAAATATCTGAAAGGGATACATATCAACGACTCAAAAAAAGAGTTGGCAACACGTGTAGATAGACACGATAGCATCGGCAAAGGTGTAATGAACATGGAACTGTTCGCGATGCTGATGAATGATGAGCGTTTTGACGAAATGCCACTTATCCTTGAAACACCCGATCCCGATTTATGGTCAGATGAAATTGAATTGCTCTACGCTCTACAAAAAAACGCATAACAAAAAATTAAAAACGCACGAAGATGTATGTTTTAATGCCAATTGTTTTTGGACTTGGAATCATAGCCATTGCGTTAGAAGACAAAATAAAAATCAACAAATCGGCCATTGCCCTATTCATGTGCATTGCTCTGTGGGTAATGCTGGCATCGGATGCACACTATATTCTGGTTCAAAAAGAAAACCCCGAATTCAACTCCTTCATTGAACGAACCAATATTCCCAAACAAACAACAAAAAAACACATCGCTGATTACATTAAGAACGAGGCAGTTATACCAAATTTAGGAGATGTGTCGCAAACACTTTTTTTCGTGATGTGTACGATGCTTATTGTGCGTATTGTGGATAAACATGGCGGATTCCGTGTAATCACCCCCTATCTAAAAACATCAAACAAACGTCGTTTGCTGTGGAACATGAGTTTTGCATCGTTCTTTTTTTCAGTACTGCTGGACAATTTGGCTGCCGCCATTCTTCTGATAACTATTCTGCGCAAATTGGTGCCTGACAAAACCGACCGCATGAAATATGCCTGCATGATTGTAATTGCAGCCAATGCCGGGGGCTCTTGGTCGCCTATCGGCGATGTTACAACGCTGCTATTATGGACCGGAGGAAACATCACGCCACTACATCAAATTACACATCTTATCCTGCCGGCACTCATGAATTTACTGGTTCCTCTTATTATTGCGCACTTTTGGCTGTTCAAAAGAGATGCCGTTTTGAGACAAAATAGCGAAATAACGCGCGATGATGAATATATCTCGCATATCCCTCTGCAATCAAGAAGAATTATCCTTATTATTGGGATTTTATCTCTTGCACTCGTACCTGTTTTTCAAACCCTTACAGGGCTTCCGGCTTTTCTGTGCGTGATGTTAGGCTTAGTGCTTTTGTGGGGATATACAGATTTGATGTACTGGCGCATCCACGATATTAGAGATTCAAATAAATTGACCATTTCGGAACTATCTCATTCCATTGATATACCCACGATTTTTTTCTTTTTAGGCATTTTAATGACAGTCGCCGCATTGGAAACAGGGGGACAACTGGCACAATTTGCCGATTTCTTATCTTCAAAACTCAAAGAGCCGCTCTTGATAAGCACCGTGATTGGTGGAGCATCGTCAGTGTTGGATAATGTGGCGCTTGTTGCTGCCACGATTGGCATGTATCCTTTGGCAAACGGTGCGGCAGTGGCGGCAGATCCGTCGTTGCACTATTTTGTTACCGATGGCAGTTTTTGGACTTTCCTCGCCTATTGTGGCGTTACGGGGGGCAGCCTTCTTATCATTGGTTCGGCAACGGGTGTAACGGTGATGGGTATGGAGAAAATCGGATTTATGTATTATTTCAAACGTTTTACGCCATTGGCGTTGATTGGCTATCTTGCCGGTGTTGCCACATTCTTGCTGATTGGTTGACGGATAGAATATTTTGTATAAGCCAACAGTTATAGTTATAAGGTGGTTTTTACTTTTATAAAATATCAATAAGAACAACCTCTTACTTTCGCCGCCTAAATTCGGAACACACAATCGCTGTTGCCATTGCCACATTTAAAGATTCGCTTGTTCTATTTTCCGGAGGGTATGAGGGGATAAACAATCGCCTCGTAATGAGCGTTTCCAACTCGTGACGAATTCCTTTTCCTTCATTACCCATAACGATGATTCCGTTTGAAGACAAAGGCTCATCATATATTGATTTTCCATCAAGGAACGTTCCATAAATAGGTATGTTGAGTTGGCTTCCCAAAAAATCTTCCAAATCGACATAGTGCACCTCCACACGCGCGATAGCACCCATGGTTGCTTGCACGGTTTTGGGATTATAAATATCGTTGGTATCGCGAGAGCAAAAAACGCGCGTTATCCCAAACCAATCAGCCAAACGAATGATCGTACCCATATTCCCCGGGTCCTGAATTGCATCCAACGCAAGGGACAATTCACTCTTCAAACCAGACAAATCATACGTATGTTCAGGCTGATAAAACACACCCACAATATGAGGTGGCGTGTTCAGCAATGAGGCTTTTTTCAAATCCGCCTCATCCACTTTAATAATGCTCTCGACTCGCGGACATTTTCCAAAGGAATCAATCACATCGGGCAATCCGACAAGGAATTGGCATCGACAAGTGCTAAGCAAATCTGTCACCAGCTTCATCCCTTCGGCTACGAATGTACCGTGTATATCGCGCTGTTTTTTACTTTTTAATGATTGAATATACTTTATCCTATTTCTACTAAGGGCCATAGCTCTTTTCACTAATTTACGTTAATGATTTATTCAAAAAAAACAATATCACACAAGCATGAACACATCTGCTTTATTAACAAACAACACTTTTTTCAAACCATAAAAATACAAATTCCAAAGAACATCGCCATCTTTTTTTGTGGTTTGTTTTTTCTACGAACGAAAAAGCGTATCTTTGTCGTACATCATAGAATATATTATCAAAAAACATAAACATAAAAGCAAACAATAATAATCAATCGAATATACAACACACACAAACCTTATGAACGATAACGCATTACTCAAAAAATCAGCCGATAACATTCGAATATTATCCTTGGCAATGGTAGAAAAAGCAAAATCAGGACATCCGGGTGGAGCCATGGGCGGAGCCGACTTTATCAACGTTCTGTTCTCTGAATTTTTGGAATATGATCCCGATAATCCACATTGGGAAAATCGTGACCGATTCTATCTCGATCCGGGACACATGTCACCAATGCTTTATTCGACACTCTGCTTGACCGGAAAATTCACAATCGACGAATTAAAAGCGTTTCGTCAATGGGAAAGTCCCTGCCCGGGACATCCGGAGCGCGATGTAGAAAGAGGTATCGAGAACACTTCGGGGCCGCTGGGACAGGGACATGCTTATGCTGCCGGAAGCGCCATTGCAGCCAAAGTGCTTCAGCACCGATTGGGCGACACAATGGATCACACTATATATGCGTTTATTTCTGACGGTGGCATTCAAGAAGAAATATCACAAGGCGTAGGGCGCATTGCCGGACATTTGGGATTAAATAATCTTATCATGTTTTACGATGCCAATACAATCCAACTTTCGACCACTACCGACGTGGTTAGCAGCGAAGATGTAAAAAAGAAATATGAGGCCTGGAATTGGAACGTGCTTTCCATCAATGGCAACGATATTGACGAAATTCGTGCCGCGCTCACATCGGCAAAGCAGGAAAAAGAAAAACCCACCCTTATCATTGGAAACACCATCATGGGATTGGGGGCTATTGCCCCCGATGGTTCTTCTTTTGAAAATCAAGTATCTACACACGGACAACCTCTCAGTGCTGCCGGAGGCGATACTGCCAAAACGATTCTTAAACTGGGCGGAAATCCAGACAATCCATTTGCCATTTTTGATGAATCGAAAAACCTCTATAAAAAAAGAGAAAAAGAGTTGCGCGACATCGTGGCAGCAAAAAAGAAGAAAGAAGATCAATGGGCAAAAGCCCATCCACATCTTGCCGAAAAAAAAAGAAAATGGTTTGCCGGCGAACTACCTCAAATCGACTGGGCACATATCGAACAAAAAGCCGACGTGGCTACACGAGCAGCCTCCGCAACGGTACTTGGCGTATTGGCCGAAAAGGTAGAAAATATGGTGGTCGCTTCTGCCGACCTATCCAATTCGGACAAAACGGATGGCTTTTTAAAGAAGACCAAAGCATTGGAGAAAAACGATTTTTCAGGAGCTTTCCTCCAAGCCGGCGTTTCAGAATTCACTATGGCGTGCCTCTGCATTGGTATGAGCCTTCATGGAGGAATCATTCCTGCTTGTGGAACATTCTTCGTTTTTTCTGACTATATGAAACCCGCCATCCGCGTGGCGGCATTGATGGAAATTCCCGTTATTTTCATCTGGACGCACGACGCGTTCCGCGTTGGAGAAGATGGACCGACACACCAACCGGTGGAGCAAGAAGCACAAATCCGACTGATGGAAAAATTGCAAAACCATAGTGGAGACAACGCAATGCTCGTTTTGCGTCCGGCAGATGTACACGAGACAACCGTCGCGTGGAAGATGGCGATAGAAAACAGCAAAACGCCTACGGGCTTGATTTTGTCGCGACAAAACATTAAGAACTTGCCATCAAAAGGCGACCGATATAAAGAGGCTTTGCAAACGCAAAAAGGGGCTTATATTGTGCAAGAAGATGAAAACTTCGATGTGATTCTTCTTGCTTCCGGATCCGAAGTTTCCACATTGATAGAAGGCGCGGAGTTGTTGCACGCCGATGGCATAAAAACACGCATTGTATCCGTTCCATCCGAAGGACTTTTCCGCAGCCAAGAGCAAACGTATCAACAACAATTGCTGCCTGATAACAAGCCCATTTTTGGATTGACGGCAGGATTGCCCGTAACCCTCGAAGGTTTGGTAGGTAAAAACGGCACCATCCAAGGCATGAACTCGTTCGGATTTTCGGCGCCATACAAAGTGCTGGACGAAAAACTGGGTTATACCGGCAAAAATGTGTACGAACAGGTAAAGAAAATGATACAAAACGCATAAACAAGCATCCATTCACCAATAAAAACAACTTCGATGTCACTATTTGAGCATACCGTAAAACCGATTGGATTAGCTTCCGATCACGCCGGCTATCCGGCAAAACAATATATCATAAAAATCCTTGAAGAGAAAGGAATCCCTTACAAAGATTTTGGAACCTGTTCGGAAGAAAGCACCGATTATCCCGATTATGCGCACCCACTCGCCCAAGCCGTTGAGAAGGGAGAATGCTATCCGGGCATTGCCATTTGTGGCACTGGAAATGGCATCAACATGACACTTAACAAGCATCAAGGCATACGCTCGGCACTTTGTTGGAACGAAGAGGTTGCCTTTTATGCCCGTGCACACAACGATGCCAATATCTTGGCACTTCCCGGAAGATTGCTATCAGAGGAGGAGATTTATGAGCTCCTTGTTACATTTCTCAACACACCTTTCGAAGGTGGGCGCCATGAACGAAGGATAAAGAAAATTTCCTGCCAATAGCGGTGGTTACGAAGAGATGAAAACAGCACAATGAGCAAAAAGAAAGATCGGAAAACGGGCGCAAAACGGAAATCACGAAAGAAAAAGAGAAAAAATAAAAAACTGATTCCGGTAGCAATCGTTTTGTTTATCTGCTTTTTATCTCTGATTGTTTTGGGCATTGTCTATTTTGTTGATAAAAGGGTGTTTCATTCGTTTGACGACAATCTCTTTTCGGAAAAATATGTAGTCAGAGGCATTGATGTGTCACGTCACAACATCATCTTCGATTGGAATCGGCTGCGCGAAAGCAATATCTATTTTGTCTTTATGAAATCAACCGAAGGCATCGACCACAACGATAGCGCCTATTCTGAACATTATCGCTTGGCGAAAGAGGCAGGACTAAAAGTGGGAACCTATCATTTTTACACATTCGGATTGGATGGTGAGGAACAGGCAAAACATTTTATTCATTCTTCTGAAATAGTGTCCGGTGATGTGCGTCCGGCAATTGATGTGGAACACTCTTTTACGAACAAATTTTGCGGCAATAAAGATGCCTACGCGAGCATGATAAATGAACTTAAACGATTAGAAAACAGGTTGCTTGAACATTTCAACGTGCCTCCGATTATCTACACCAACAAAGAGTGCTATCGACTCTATATAAAAGACAACTTTTCGAATAATCCGTTGTGGATCTGCGACTTGCATAATGAACCGCACCTTGCCGACAACCGCTGGATAATATGGCAGTTTTCGCACACCGGACAGCTGGCAGGCATAGGCGGCAATGTAGATTTAAACTATTTTCGGTACTCATTCATGGATTTTCAACATCTTTTAATCCCTTGACGTTATGAAAAGATTTATCCAAATTGTGCTTATTCTATCTGTCGTAATTACCGTACCACGGTGTCACGACGGCGTTCCACACTATGCCGACAATCCCGAAGGGAATTTTAAGGCACTATGGAATATATTGGATCAACATTATTGCTTTTTCAGCTATAAAAAAATTGATTGGGATTCAGTTTACAACGCTTACTATCCGCGCGTATCGGCATCGATGACCAACGATGAGCTTTTCATGCTGATGGGCGAAATGTTAGCGGAGCTTAAAGATGGACACGTAAACCTTGTGGCACCACACGATATGACACGTTATTGGAAGTGGCATGAAGATTTTCCCGCTAATTTTGATTGGAGTATCATAAAAAAATATCTTGGCACAGACTATGCCATTGCCGGAGGCATGCGCTATAAGATATTGACTGACAATGTGGGATATATCTATTACGGAAGCTTTTCCAACAATGTGGAACAAGCAAATCTAGATGAAATCATCCGCAGGATGGAAAAATGCCACGGCATCATTCTGGATATACGCAATAATGGGGGAGGAAACCTCACCAATGCCGATCGTATCGCATCCCGTTTTTTTACCGAACGTACATTGATTGGATATATTTTACACAAAACCGGGAAGGGACACAACGATTTCTCGCGCCCATATCCACGATATATAAAAAGTTCACAACGAAAAATATTTAAGAAGAAAGTGGTTGTTCTTACCAACCGTAGCTCTTACAGTGCCACTAACGAATTTGCAAATATCATGAAATATGCGCCGCAAGCAACCATTGTAGGCGATAAGACAGGCGGCGGCAGTGGACTTCCTTTCTCGTCGGAGCTTCCAAATGGATGGCGTATCCGCTTCTCTGCATCCCCCATGCTCAATGCTGAGAAACAGCATATTGAGTTTGGCATCGAACCGGATATTCACATCCGGCTCTTAGATAGTGATGTGAATGAAAACAGAGATACGTTGATAGAGAAAGCACGGGAAATAATTCATCAGGCAGCGAAATGACAACACGTCGCTTTTGGCAACAAAATGCTCACTATCAAGGAACGAAGACCCTGCATTATAAAAGAGCTCTCTTTGTATCACTAAGGCAAGTCACAGACAATCGAGATAGATAAAAAAAGGAAAAGCATCCTATATTCTTTTCCTTTTTCCATCTTTTATAGCCATCTAATAGCGACGTCACTTCGCATAGCTTACAGCACGCGTTTCGCGTATAACGGTTATTTTTACTTGTCCGGGATAGGTCATTTCTGTTTGGATTTTGCGTGCAATTTCTGCCGAAAGTTTTTCTGAATTGATATCGTCAATTTTGTCGGCGCCAACAATAACTCTCAACTCCCTACCCGCCTGTATGGCATACGTTTTTACTACACCGGGATAGGATAAGGCAAGATTTTCCAAATCATTCAGACGTTTTATGTAGGCTTCCACAATTTCTCGACGCGCTCCGGGACGCGCTCCCGAAATAGCATCACACACCTGCACAATAGGTGCAATAAGTGATGTCATTTCCACCTCGTCATGATGCGCTCCAATGGCGTTGCAAATGTCAGCTTTTTCTTTATATTTTTCGGCCAACTTCATTCCCAAAATGGCGTGTGGCAGCTCCGGCTCATCGTCGGGCACTTTTCCAATATCGTGCAACAATCCGGCGCGCTTCGCTTTCTTAGGATTCAATCCCAATTCAGATGCCATGATGGCACACAGGTTTGCGGTTTCGCGTGAATGCTGCAACAAGTTTTGTCCATAGGACGAGCGATATTTCATTTTTCCGATTAAGCGCACCAACTCAGGATGCATACCGTGAATACCCAAATCAATTACGGTGCGTTTTCCTATCTCAATCACCTCTTCTTCGATTTGCTTTTTTACTCTTGAAACCACCTCTTCGATGCGTGCCGGATGAATGCGTCCGTCAGCAACCAATTGATGCAATGAAAGCCGCGCGATTTCGCGACGCACCGGATCAAAACCCGAAAGCACGATGGCCTCAGGCGTATCATCTACAACAATTTCCACACCGGTGGCTGCTTCCAATGCGCGGATATTTCGTCCTTCACGACCTATAATTCGACCTTTTATTTCATCCGATTCGATATGAAATACGGTGATTGCATTTTCAATGGCTGTTTCTGTCGCAAGTCGCTGAATAGATTGTACAACAATACGTTTTGCCTCTTTTCCGGCTGTCATTTTCGCCTCGTCCATGATTTCACTGATATAGGCTTGCGCATCGGTTTGGGCTTCGGCTTTTAGTGACTCTACCAATCGTTCTTTTGCTTCTTCGGCCGATAATCCGGATATGGCTTCGAGACGTTCAACCGAAGTACGATACAATCTTTCGACTTCGCTTCTTTTCTTTTCCAGCATTTCGTGCTGAGATTCAATCTTTTGACGCGACTCTTCCAACTCGTTATTTCTCTTGTTATACTCTTCCTGTTTCTGATTCAGTGCCATTTCGCGTTGTTTCAGTCGATTTTCAGTGTTTTGTATCTTCGACGTGCGAGTTTGAATCTGTTTTTCGGCTTCTGCCTTCATCGAGAGCGTCTCTTCTTTTGCTTCTAACAATACTTTTTTCTTGATCACTTCGGCATCTTGCTGGGCATCGTTCAACAATTTTTGCGCATGCGAATTTGCCATTTTACCGGTAATGTACCATGCAGCGGCAGCTCCCAGCAATAGACCAATAATAACTCCTATTAATATATCCATATTTTTTTCGTTTATAGTTTATAAATGAATAATACACCGAGCTCATTTCTCTAAAGTAACGAATAGGAAAGAAAATCACATCGGTTATTTTTAATTAACTCTCAATATGTCGCGATAAAAAAAACGCACACAATACTGCATTCGGATGCTCCCAATGCAATAAAGGTGCGAGCTTTCACTCTTTTTCGCAGAAAAGAGTGTACCTTTTATTCGTCTTTTTTTTCAAGATATAGATCAATCTCTTTAATCAGTTGACCTATCTTGTCTTCATACGGTTTCGTGTCGTTTTTACCTTTTAGGGATAAACTTTGGACCAATGCTTGAATGGCCGTCATAGCCATAAAATCTTGCGATGTTAACTTGGAATTTTTAGCTCCATAAGTAACTCTATATTGATTGATCTTTGTATTTATTTCTTTTGCGGCACGACGAAAAATTTCCTCTTGCTCTCGATCAATCCGTAATGGATACTTGCGACCGTCGATAGTTAAAGTCAATGATAGTTTTTCGTCTGCCATAAATTTATGCTATCCAATAAAATTATTCCAACAGATGTATGCATTTATTTACTTCTCGCACCATTTGCGATAGCTTTTCTTTGGCGCTTTCAACATCCACCGACGCGGCAGTTATAGTTCGTGCCATTTTCAAACTATCGAACTTTGTTTTCATTTGCTCTAATTCTTCCGATAATTGCGTTATTTGTTCTTTATGTTCTTTAGCAGTCGATCGAAGTTTCATATTTTCATTTTTAAGAGAATCGCATAAAAGCAATAGCTGCCTTATACGGACATCCAATTCAACCACCATGTTTTTTTTATCGTCAGTCATACGAAAACAAAAGTTATCGCAAATATACATATTGATATGAGTATATACAAATTTATCACCTTTCTTTTTTATCTTTTGGTGTAAATTATACCATTGGACTTACAGCTCGATAAGATTTTGTATCTTTGATGCTTCGAAACAACAGCAATAACTTTCAATAATCGGATTTGAGTTAATGAAAATATCTATTCATCCTTCGATATATCGCGCGGCACCATATTTGGTGGTTGCAGCCATTGAATGTACCGTAAGAAACAGTATTTATAACAAGGCATTATGGCAAGAGATTTCCGCTTTCAGCGATGAGTTTGGACAAACACACACCATGGCGGACATAAAAAATCGCCCTGCGATAGCAGCCACACGCGAAGCATACAAACAGTTGGGGAAAGAACCAAATCGCTACCGTCCTTCCGGCGAAGCTTTGTGTCGCCGAATTGTCAAGGGCGACAGCCTATATCAAATTAGCACTTTGGTGGATTTGATTAACCTAATTTCGTTAAAAACGGGATATTCCATTGGCGGATTCGATGCCGACAAAATCAATGGCAATGTAGAGTTGGGTGTTGGCAAAGCCAACGAAGAGTTTGATGCCATCGGTCGTGGCTTGCTCAATATTGAGAATTTGCCTGTTTATCGGGATTGCACAGGTGGTATTGGCACACCGACAAGCGATGTGGAACGCACCAAAATATCGTTGGACACCTCGCGCTTGTTGATGCTTGTCAACGCCTATTCAGGCGAAGAGGGTTTACAAAAAGCGGTGGCTTATTCACAGGATTTACTCAAAAAATATGCGTATGCCAAAAACATCAAAATTAGAAAAATAGCTAAATAGACCTCACTAAACAAGAAAAAAAAGCCTAATGTTATTCGCTGTGCACCTAAAATGGAAAATTTTTGGTTTCAGGAATGTTTCTACTCCGAATGCGCCATGCATTTGGATAGAGGTTGTTGGCGCGATTTCCAACACTCTTCACCAAACCGAGTGGCACGTTCTGATACGTAAGTAGCACAAACCCTTTGGCAACATTTGTGAGGACAAGTGATTCTCCACGAAGATAGGCGATGGCTTTTTCATACGAGAGTGAGCATCTTGGAAATGCATCGGCATGTACGGCAGTACTCATCGCTAAGGCATGAGAAGGAATGAAATGGCGACCTTTGAAGCTGCCCAATTCAATCCCGAAAGTCATGCCTTTTAATCGATTGTGCAAAAGAAGCATTTTTTCATGATGATGCTCAGGAAGTGCCGTTAGCCGACTATTTTCTTCGAAAAAACGAAAACTCTCCATTTTTTTTAAATAGGGCGCAACCGAGTCGCAACTATTCAATAATGACGATGGTTTTGTCTTGCATTTTTTGCCTGATGTGGCAGGATCTCTTTCCGAAGATATTTTTTGCAGAATGGTGATAAAAAAGCCTTCGCCTTGGGTTTTATGTGGGAAAAATCGAAACCCGATCGCTTCATCGTCGAATGCCGGCGTAATATTCCAAGTAGGCTCCACATCGATTGAAACAAACTCCGCGCCAAGTTCACGAGCAATCCATAGGGCGTTTTCTTCATTTTCGTTGCGATTAAACGTGCAGGTGCTATACACCAAATATCCGCCGGGCTTAAGAGCATGCCATACATCTGATAAGATATCGCGCTGGCGCGCGGCGCACATTTGCACGTTGGCAGGTGACCATTCGCGCACCGCGCCTTCATCTTTACGAAACATACCCTCGCCGGAACAGGGCGCGTCCACCAAAATCATGTCAAAAAAGTGGGGCAAGCCAGCGAAGTCGCTTGGCGTGTTGTTGGCGACAAATAGATCGGGATTTCCTGATTTGACGATAATTTCGGCAAGAATATTCGCTCGCGAACGGACAACTTCATTGCTGACCAACAAACTACCTTCCGGTAGCGCTGCAATAAGTGCCAATGACTTGCCACCGGGTGCAGCACATAAATCGAGGCAAGTGACAGGTTTTTTTATCAACTTGCGTGCTACATATTCTACAAACATCGACGCCGCTTCTTGCACATAATAATATCCGGCATGAAACAGTGGATCAAACGTAAATGCCGGACGATGTGGCAAATAATATCCATAGTTGGTCCACGGCACAGGCGTGAGTTTTTGCGCCGGCACAAGTGGGTCACCTTTCATTTTCCATGGGTTGACCCGAATGCTGACAGGCGCTTCTTTTTCTATAGAGGCGAGAAACGCTGACATCTCTTTTTCTAAAAGCGGCTCTATTTCGGCGATAAACTCTTTGGGAAGTGGCATAGCGCGTGTTTTAAATAGATGGGAGTGAATTAATAATACATCTGATATGTTCTGAAAAGAATGAACAAGAGTTCTTTTTTCCGTTTTTTATTATCACAATTCGTCGGGTTCAATAATTTTCATGGATGACTGTGATTCAATCTCCGTTCCATTCACCCTTTTCACATCAAAAACAACCTCAACCCATTTATCCTCATCAGTTCTCTCACGTGAAACACGCCGCACTTTAACCGGATACAATTCACCTTTAACTTTACGATACACGTCAAAGGTTATATAGTTAGCGCCTGATGACCAATACTGCCTTATTTCGTTCTTACGATAATCAATGTATGTATATCCATCAAAATCGGCATAAGGCGGAAGATGTGTTATTTGATGGAAATCAACCTCAAGTTCTCTATCTTTTCCTCCAATTGAATATACATCGTACTTATGACTACTTCGCTGACTCTTCATATATTTTGTCAATATAAGTTCGACGGCTCCATCGAAATCAACATCAAGAAAAAAGAAAGGAACTTTCGCGTCACTTAAACAAAGCGGTTTTTCTTTAAAGACGGGCGCGATATAATCTACTGTTATTTCACCGAGATAGACTCCTTCAACAGTATAACCATCATCATCTTTGGTCGTGACATCAAACAACGAATCGGGCATAAAAAAAGTATAGTTTACGATGGTAAATTGTGTCCTAGCGTCTTGCAAATCGTTGTCAGATGCTTTCTTGCTGGCGCAAGCACAAAAAAAAAGCGCAATAACTAAAAGAAATAAAGTTGCTCTGTTCATTTTGTTTAATCCATTTAAAAATCTGAAACTAAGAGAAAAAACGCACTGTTCATTTATATAAGAAAACGCGGCTATTTCGGTCTATCTGTTTTTATCCTTATCCTTTATCAACATAATTATCAAAAAGACAACACCTATCACAAGGGTCAGAAAAAAAACCAAAAGTAAAACGTGACACATCAAACAATATCCACTTTTTGCAACTTGTCAATAAAGCTGAAACGAAGAGCAATAGCATCGCTTTTCCTAATTTTGATTTCATTTTCTATATTTTATAAAAATACCTAAAAGATTTAAATACACCTCTGATTCTGCAAATTTAATAAAAAAGAGGTGCGTAAGGAAATCGCGGCAAAGAAAAAATTTATCTTTCGAGAGCATAGTTCTACAATTAATCGTATATTTGTCATTGGACTACAATCATAAACATTCAATCAAAATGAGAAACGTATCTTTATTTTCAATGCTATTTTTAATGACAATGGCACAAGCACAAGTAAAATTTGAACCACCGGCAACACCAAAACGTCCGGTAAAAGAGACTCTCCACAACGTAATTATCACAGATAATTATCGCTGGCTGGAAGACAAAAACAATCCCGAAGTAATTGCTTGGACAAAAGCACAACACGACTACGGCATTGAGTATCTGACAAAAACGCAAAAGGAACATCCAGGGCTGCGTGATGCCATCGCCTATTATATTGACATGGACTACGAAGGGCCATTACAAAAAGTGGGTAACCGTGTATTTCAATCGATCAAAAAGAAAGGCGATAAACAGAGTCAGATATACACCATCCTCAACGGAAAACGAGTTTTAATCTGGGATCCGGTACAGCTCGACCCAACCGGAAAGACATCAACATCGGGCGTTAGCTACACCTATGACGGAAACCGCGCGGCAATCAGTGTACAACAAAGTGGCGCCGAAATTACGAACACCTACATTATTGACACCAAGACAGGGAAAAAACTAATTGGCCCCTTGGTGGGTACCTCAGGATTTCGTTGGACAAAAGATCAACAGCACGCCTATTTCACCATTCGCACAAAGGAAGATATTGACGCGCAGCGTCCGCTAAAAACATATCGATGGAAAGTGGGCACCCCGATTGAAAAAGCTGAATTTATGGGAACAACAGACGACGCGAAAAACAGCTTTTTCATTTACGACAACCGCTATTCGGATGTAACATTTTATGGCGAAAGCGACTTTTACGCCAACAAAGCCTATATGCGAAAAACGGGAACAAATGACAACGGTGTTTTAGTATATGAAAGCAAAGAGTTTAATGCCTATCCCGAAGCAATTGAAGACAAACTGTATATTTTCACCAACGACAACGCGCCGCGCTTCAAATTGATGGTTGCCGATGTAAGCCGTCCGGAACAGAAACACTGGAAAACGCTTATTCCCGAATCCGAAACCGTAATGCAAAGCTACGCTGTAACAAAAAACAACATCATCATACAAGACAAAAAAGACATTCAAAGCCGCCTCACGCTCTACGATTTGCAAGGCAATCGTATTCGTGAAATCGAGCTACCGGAAGTTGGAAACGTTTCCGGCATGAGTTATCACCGCGAGGAAGACTCTATATATGTAACGATGAGCACATTCACATCCACTCCAAAAGTTTTTGTCGCCTCGCCCAACGACTTCAAATGGTGCCTTTACTACGAACGAAAACTACCTATCGATATGAGCGATATTGAGGGTGAAATTAAATTCTACACATCAAAAGATGGGACAAGAATCCCCGCGTTTGTTATTCACAAGAAAGGGTTGAAGCTTGACGGCAACAACCCGGTGCTTATTTCCGGTTATGGTGGCTTCAACATTGGCATAGAACCGGGATACCAAGGATTTTACGCGCCTCTTCTCGAAAAAGGTGTTGTAGTGGTACGTGCCGGTATTCGTGGTGGTGACGAATATGGCGAAGAGTGGCATCGAAACGGTATGCTGAGCAAGAAACAAAACACATTTGACGATTTCAACAGTTGTGTTGAATGGCTTATAAAAGAGCAATACACCAACCCACAAAAAGTGGTTGCTATCGGTGGCAGCAATGGCGGATTGCTCATGGGCGCCATCGCCACGCAACGTCCTGATTTATACAAAGCCATCGTTTGCCAAGTGCCTCTTCTCGATATGTTGCGCTATCATAAATTCCTGATAGCCCGTTTTTGGATTCCCGAATATGGCTCGGCAGACGATGCTGAACAGTTCGGATGGATACTTCCCTACTCACCATATCACAACATAAAAATGGGAGTAAATGTGCCGACAATGTTGGTAACATCGGGAGCAAACGATAGCCGAGTTGACCCGCTTCACGCCAAAAAATTTGTCGCGGCGCTACAAAACAATCCGGGACAAGAAAACCCTGTCATTCTACATATGGACTTCGAGAGTGGTCACGGAAGTGGACAAAGCACAGAACAGAGCATCAAAAACTGGACATTCACGTTTGAGTTCATTATGAGTCAATTGGGTTTGTAATTGCTATTCAGACAATATGATTTCAAAATATAAAAAAACAGGCATAAATTCCATGCCTGTTTTTTTTATATCATTCTCACATAATGTGAGTTCGATTAGAAAAAATACGGCAGACATTCCCGCCCAATTTTCTTTCTGTTAGATTCGTTTACCCATTTTCTGATGTCTTCTTCAAGCTGTTTCTGATATCAAAAGCCATAAAATTTTGAAATTAAGTCACAAAAAACTTCTTACTTCAATATTTTCCTCTACATTCTGTGGAAAAGAGATTGTTGACCATGCTAATAATATGGCTAATAATAATGTGATTTTTTTTGAATTGAATTTTCATAATATTACAGTTTAATTATCTTTTTGATTTATCAATACCGGTTTTCGATTATAAATTGTAATTTTGTATTTACTAGTTGTTTGTTTATAAACTTTTAATTTAAATGAATATGAGTGTAAGCAGAAATATCCTTTTATACGCAGCACTTTTTCTTACCATATTTTTTATGAATACCGGCTGCCATAAAAAAGACATAAGAGATTATTTTACATATCCGGTGACAGCAAATATAAATGGAACAAAATATTTAGCAAAGTATGGCTTCCCTGCGGGAGGACCTGTGACAAGATATAGTATTTTTAAAGACGGCATTTTTTTTAGACTATATGCGAGACCTACTCTACACTATTCGGAATCAGATACAATTAAAATTAGAAGTACAAGTTTAGAATTACAATTTTGTTCAGCATCCCCAATAAAAACAGGCTATAAGTACGCGTTATCTGTTCCGGAAGAGGGTATATCTATTAATTATAAGAGTTCTATTGCAACTGTCGGCTTGCCAGATGTTCCTTCTACTTTTGGCAACGGATATATTGAGTTCACAGAAATAACAGAAAATGAAAAATATCCAAAAGAAAAATGCATGAAAGGTACATTTTCTTTTAAGGCTCCATCTCCCTTAGGTAAAAATGATAAAATACAAGAATGGATCATAAAGGGTGAATTTAATATAAACGTGCGAGAAGATGATTATTATAAAGATAGGACCATGGATGAAGTCATGCAAAAGTCTCGTAAGCCAAACACCTAATCTTATACTTACACTAAATTATCTTACATTATTCATTATCATTCAAAGCGTTCACATAGCCTTTGTATTTCTCGTATATTTCATTCGGAATATCTAAATCTGCTGCTTCTTCTGATACCAATGAGACAAAATTATGAAATCAAGTCACAACGTTCGAAGAGAACAAAAGCATTTCTGTTATAGTATCTGCTTATTTCGTAACAGTGTTATTACCACTCGAATCATCGGTAAATCTTCTTGGAATGGTAGATTATTCCAATATCAAAATTGAAAGAATATTGAACAAACAGAAAGAAAAAATCAAATATTCAAAAAGACACATTTAGCTCGCGGAAACCGATTGTTTTAATCTATTATTTTATAATGCCTTGTTCGTGAAAACAGAATGCTGTTTTTCTATATCGGCTTCAACTCTACTGTCAATCCCATAGCAGCAGCTATTTTATAAAATGAAGCGATGCTCGGAACTGTAATTCCTCTTTCAACACGTGAAATATAGGATTTATTAACTCCCAATCGCTCCGCCAACTCTTGTTGTGTAAGGCGTGCATTCTTTCGTGCATCAAACAGTATTTGTGCATTGTATTCCTCCCAAGCCTTTTCCCGATTCTTCTCACGTTCGGGTGTTCCTTCTTTTCCTAAACCCTCATCCAGCCATGAGTTTAAGTCATAAATATCTTTACTGATTTTTTTTAGTTTCATAATATTCTTGTTTTAGTATAATTGCTTTTTTTAATTCTTTATTTGGTGTCTTTTGTGTCTTTTTTTTGAAGGCATTAAAAAGTACAACAATGGTATCGCCGTCATATATAAAAAAGATACGGAATTGATTATTACCATAGCTCACTCTAAATTGATAAATACCATCACGTATAAATTTTATATAGTCGCTCCTTAGAAATTCACATTTAGGTTAGGAAAGATTGAACATCTAGCTTGGAAAATGAACCTGAAAACAAAAAATAAAAACTCTTCCCCCAAGTTTTTCCATCATTTTCTTCAAATT
>JAEZZZ010000105.1 GCA_023418255.1 Bacteroidota bacterium | reverse complement strand
TTCACTTTTCATATGTACTTGAACGTAACCTTTGTAAAATCAACTAGGTGGAATAGAATTAAAATGGTCTTCAATTCACTTTCGGATATCGTAAATTTTCGGTTTCTTTTACGTCTGTTTTTGCTTTGCAGGGAGTGTTCTTTGATTACTTTGTCAAATTCATCGATAATAAAATAAATTTATTCATCGGTTGTTTATTTTCAATGGCATTTATGATACGCTTCGCTTAATTCAGTAACTTTATGCTCGGGAATCACAGTGATGTTTATTAGTAAAACTTTGTTTTTTAATGCCTTAAAGGCACCAAAAATATTGCTATGTTCCCAATTTTTTAATGAATTTCTTACATCGAACTCTTGTCGTGTTATTTTGCGTTCAACTTTCAGCTATCAGCATTCAGTTTTTAATATCATGTTCTAAAATAGGTTGGATAAAATGGAAAAAGAGGTTGATAAGTTTTTCACTGGTCTATATGGTTATAAAAGAAAAATAATGTACTTTTGATGCCAAAACAGATAAACCATTATGGACAAAAGACAAAAAAAATCAATCATACTTATCGTAATAGCTTTAGTGGCAGCAGCCATCGGTATATTCTATCTTTCGTCAAAAAATAAAAAAACCGAAATTGCGGACGAATCGGTGGAAATACTTTTTAACAAACAAGGCGAATTAAACTTTATTGATGCCACCACAAACGATACCCTTACTTCAATCGACATCGAAATTGCCGACAACGACTACAAACGTGCAAGAGGACTAATGTTTCGCAAGAGCATTCCGGACGATGCCGGCATGCTTTTTATTCACGACCACGAAGATATCCTCAGCTTTTGGATGAAAAACACCTACATTTCACTGGATATGATTTTTGTTAACTCCGAAAAAAAAATCGTGACCATTCATCGGCATACAGAACCGCTAAAAGAGTGGAACTATACCTCTACCAAGCCCGCCACGTACGTGATTGAAGTGAATGCGGGATTCTGCACTAGGCATGCGATAAAAGAGGGAGATTTAATTCAATTTGAGATTCAACGGTAAGTGTGTGTTTTTAATATCTACATAGCAATATCCACGCGAAAACCACCCAAAATGGCATCCGGATTGTTTCGATATGTAAGCCGGTGAACATATTCCAAGCGTAGAAAACCTAAAATGTGCGTCAATCCAACAGCGACTTCCATATAGGGTGTTTCTTGCATTCGCATACTTGTTTCGGGTAAAAGGAACAATCTATTTTGTGCTGTTGGTATATTCTTTTTGCTCAATGTGCCTTTAACGGCACGAACCGAAACAAGTTCTCCGCATTCTAAGCGACGCATAAAAGGGACATTTCTAAACATCATTCCTTCTCCAACCCACGTAAATCGAAGAGACAACAGTTCATCCGCCGGAAACTCCAGGGCACGTGTCAAATAAAAAGCGTTGTTTTCGATAATGTATTGGTTTCGATGGTTGGGATATGCAAGCAATGGAAATGGCACACGACTCCAAATTTTACGATACTCCGCTACGCCATCAATTCGTCCATAACGACCTAACAAAAAACGCTTTTGTAACGATGTCTCTGTAATATGATAGGTAATTTCACCCCCCAGTAATCCATTCATTCCTACTCGATGCGATAGAAACAGAACTGTATTTTCGGGTGTAGTACACACACAACTTCTACGTTTATTCTCAAAATGTTCATCCAAGGCATATCGCAACTGAAGACCTATTTCGGACGTTTTCAAACCAGACTCATGCACATGCTTTCCATCTATATATTGAGTTTCGAAAGATAATCCATCCGCAGGAAAAATCTTAGACACACGCGTCCACAAATGATATCCAAGCCCAAACGATGTTTCTTGTTCAAAATTGATTTCCGTGAAACGACGATATAGAATGGCATGTTTTGAAAGACGATATGCCTTTAACAGAGCATCGTTTTCGCCGCGCGAATGCCGCTCACCAAAAGCATAAATATCATTCTCAAAAATAAAATTTAAATTGTGTTTCGGGTATTCCTCACCATGATATTTTTTATCGTTGAAAGAATAGGTGAGTTGCGCACGGCATTTCATTTTATTATCTCTGAAACCGTAAGCGGCATAGCCCTTAATAAAGAGATGTGGGTGCAGACGCGCGGTAGAGGCGACGCCTAGCCTTATGCGAAATCCTTCAATAGAATTGTACGAAGGAATCGTTTGTAAACGTCCAAAATCAAAATAATTGTGCTCAGGATTACCCATGGGTAGCCAATCATCGACAACAATAGTTGCTACAGAATCAATGACTTTACTCATCATTCTCACTGTTTTGTTGGTGCTTTTATTCCACGAACGCCTATTATGCTCTTGACTCGTCGGTTGAACCAAAACAGTATAATATTTTTGCGTGGTTTTTAAAGCAATTTTTTTCAGTTTATGTCCCGACGAATAGACAATAAGTGTATCTCTATCAATATTTTCATTTGAGAAATAAAATGAGAACTCTCCCGCCTGATTGGTCAGCATTCCTTTCTTTTCTCCTAAAAGGGAAACCACCGCATTACCAATCGGACGGTAGTCAAGCGAATCACGCACTACGCCTTGCACAATTGTCTGATGCTGACCATATAAAGTCAACACCAAAAAGAATGTGCAAAGCAAGGATGTCGTTTTTTTCACGGACAACTGTTTTTTTAATTTATTGAGCACTATATCAAGAAAAATGTTTAAAAGCCAGGGATACCTCATTCTGTTATTCTGAGTGTAGCAAAGAGACTATATTATTGAATTACAAAATGTTGATTACTGACGTGTTAAGTCAGACATAAAAGCAATTCTATGATATAAAACACCTTGTTGACACGCTCTTGAAATTTCTTACAACTTCCGATAACGGATGCGCTTAGGCTCTTCGTTGCCCATGCGTGATTTCTTATATTGCTCGTAATCAGTGTACGACCCTTCGTAATAATATACCTCCGAATTGCCTTCAAACGCGAGAATATGCGTACAAATACGGTCGAGAAACCAACGGTCATGCGAAATAACCACGGCGCATCCGGCAAAGGTTTCCAATCCTTCTTCTAACGCACGCAGCGTGTTCACGTCAATATCGTTGGTCGGTTCGTCCAAGAGCAAAACATTGGCACCCGATTTCAGTGTCAATGCCAGATGCAAGCGATTGCGCTCGCCACCGGAAAGTACGCCGCAACGTTTTTCTTGATCGGCTCCCGAGAAATTGAAACGCGACAGGTAGGCGCGCGCGTTGATTTCTTTTCCGCCCACTTTGATAAATTCCGAGCCTTCCGAAACCACTTCATATACGCTTTTCTCGGGGTCGATGGCTTCGTGGGCTTGGTCAACGTACGCGGTTACCACCGTTTCGCCCACTTCAAACGTGCCGGCATCGGGTTTTTCAATGCCTTCAATCAAGCGGAAAAGCGTTGTTTTTCCGGCGCCATTCGGACCAATTACGCCCACAATACCATTCGGCGGCAACATAAAATTCAAATCATCAAAAAGCAATTTATCGCCAAAGGCTTTCGACACGCCGTGTGCTTCAATCACTTTGTTGCCGAGGCGTGGTCCGTTGGGAATGAATATTTCCAGTTTCTCTTCGCGTTCTTTTTGGTCTTGATTCAGCAACTGTTCATACGAGTTCAAACGCGCTTTTCCTTTGGCGTGGCGCGCCTTTGGCGCCATATTTATCCATTCCAGCTCACGCTGCAACGTTTTGCGGCGTTTACTTGCCTGCTTTTCTTCTTGCTCCAAGCGTTTGGTTTTTTGTTCTAGCCATGACGTATAATTTCCTTTCCAAGGAATGCCCTCGCCACGGTCGAGTTCCAAAATCCAACCTGCCACATGGTCGAGGAAATAACGGTCGTGCGTAATGCAAATTACCGTGCCTTTGTATTGCTGCAAATGCTGCTCCAACCAATCGATGGATTCCGCATCCAGATGATTGGTAGGCTCGTCCAGCAACAACACATCCGGCTCTTGCAACAGCAGACGACAAAGTGCCACGCGACGACGCTCACCCCCAGACAATTCACGCACCGGTTGTTCTTCCGGCGGACAGCGCAGCGCGTCCATGGCGCGTTCCAAACGGTTGTCGATATTCCACGCGTCGGCAGCATCCAATTGGTCTTGCAACTCCGCTTGGCGTGCAAAAAGGTGATTCAATTTTTCTTCATCTTCGTAATATTCCGGCAAGCCGAATTTCAGATTGATTTCTTCGTATTCTTTCAGCAAATCCATAATAGGTTGCACGCCCTCACGCACTACTTCAATGACGGTTTTGTCGGCATCCAATTGTGGATCTTGCTCCAAATATCCCACCGAAAAATTTTTATCGGAAACCACTTCGCCTTGATACTCTTTTTCTATTCCGGCGATAATTTTAAGCAACGTGGATTTTCCGGAACCGTTCAAGCCGATGATGCCGATTTTAGCGCCATAAAAGAAAGATAGGTAAATATCTTTTAATACCTGTTTATGTGGTGGAAACGTTTTGCTGACACCCACCATCGAGAAAATAATTTTTTTATCGTCTGACATTGTTTTTTGCTATTTTTTCTGTATTGATTGCTTTTTGTGTTAAATATGGCAACAAAGATACGACTTTATTTGAAAAAGATGAACCGATAAGTGGATATGCTATCGTTTGTCCAAAATTACAATACGCGGATTAATCTCTTTTAACGTTTCCATCAATGCGTCAATATCTTCAGGGATGACACGAAACACCTCGAAGCCGCGCATTTTATTGACGCGCAATTGGTTTCGTTTTATTTTTTGGATTGAAACAATATCGCCAATGGCTACTCGTCGTTTTTTTACGAGAAAAGGTAAGAGTGGATACATTTCGATGAAGCAGTTATCCGAAATGCGTAATTCTTTAAATGTAATCAACATAATTACAGCGAACGAACCAAACAAAGAAAACAATCCTCCCCAATGCATTCCAATGCGTAATACATAGATTATATAGTCGCTCCTTAGAAATTCACATTTAGGTTAGGAAAGATTGAACATCTAGCTTGGAAAATGAACCTGAAAACAAAAAATAAAAACTCTTCCCCCAAGTTTTTCCATCATTTTCTTCAAATT
>JAEZZZ010000091.1 GCA_023418255.1 Bacteroidota bacterium | reverse complement strand
CAGTTAAAACAGAATTTCCCGTTGAAGTATTTTCTTGGCGACAATGAAAATGCCATCAAAATATAAATATATTGCGCCCTGATAGTGAATTTACTTTTAACGGTGGTTCAAAAACAGTTAAAACGCTTTGGTCTTTCTCCAATTTGGTTGGTTTTTGCAGGATTCATCTGTTTAACTACCTTCATTTAATGCGTTTTTTAGAAAATCCGGAGAAAGATTGGCTCCGCAATCAGCAAAAATTGGAACAGCAAAACTTATTCGACAGGCAGGGCTTGCTTTTTTAATATGAAGACATGCTAAAATTAGCGTCTGTTTATCAATAATATACAAATAGATTAGTCGATTAACAGAGTTTTATCGGACAACAATGACCACAAATATAAAATGTTTTTTTGAATTATGCAAATTATTCCATTTGAAATGGAATAGCTATATCATTACTATTGGAATAGTTGTTTTAACCCTTTAAAACACGAAAGGCATCGGTGTCCCCACCGATGCCAACCACTAAATCCAATGTATAAACAATGTTTATGACAATGAACTTGTGGCAAAGGTAAAGATTTTTTTGAAAATGGGAAAATTATATTAATTCCAAAAATCCTGTGATTGCCAATCAATTGGAATAATGATAGAACAGCATACGGGAAACAGCCAAGTCTAAATTGGAAGGCGTGAATATGTCGATTGAGTTTCACACCAAGATGATAAACGAGAGTAATTCTGATTTTCAAACGTTTAAGCAGAAAGTTAAGAAAAACGAGGACGGTACCTATCAAAATCCGCTTAGAATAAACGGCGTACCGGAAAATGCCGATATAAAAACCGTTGCCGCAAGACTGAAAGAGTACAAGGATAAAGCTCGCACTAAAGGAGAACATCTGCCTATCGGCGAGTTATACGGTTTTCAGGTTTCGGTCAAGAGCGAGGCTTCGATGAAAGACAGTTTCGACTTCGTGGATAATCGTTTTTTCGTGAAAGGGAACGGCAGTATTTACTACACATACAACAACGGTCATTTGGCAAACGACCCGAAATTGGCGTGGATGAACTTTATCAATGCCTTGGAGAAAATTCCGAGAATCACTGAAAGCCATACCAAAGAGTTGGAACAAATTCGTGCCAAAGTTCCCGTGTATGAATCGGTTGCTGCTGCTTCTTGGAAAAAAGAAGGCGAACTGAAAGAGCTGAAACGGCAAGTTGCTGAATTGGACAGAAGTATTGCTCTTTCGCTGAAAAAGGAAGATAACAGCGAGGTAAAACAAGATACTGCCACAACTCAACAAAAAGAGAATAATTCGGCGGAGAGAGTGGTGGGTGTAAAAGTTAGGGTGTGAACTTTGTCCAAAAAAAGTAGTATTTTAGGACAATAATAAATGCAATTTCAATTTTCAAAGTATTACCAATCCGATTTAGGTAAAGAAAACAGGCAGACAAAAACCAACCGTCCGATGTAATTCGGTACGACTAAGTTCTTGTCTGCCCCTTTTATTTTGAAAACTTCTAAATCTCTTGCTGCTTAGTTCGTCTGCGGCACATCGTCCGATTTGTTTGAAGCCGTTCAATCACTACGCTAACACTTCGTTTCAATCAGGTTCAAAAAATCTGTCCGAAAAGCCTCGACGAAATCCGAAAGATAAAGAAAAAATAGAAAAGAGCAACTCTAAATCCATTTTATCAACTTTTGCCCTAACCTAAGGAATAACTATTTTTTTAATTGTTTCAATAGACTTTTCCCCTTTTCAGTCAAACGATATTTTTGTCTTGGGTGATTAGGCTGTTCCGGATACAAAGGTTCAACTAAGTCTATCGCCATTGATGGATTGAGATATATATTTAAGAAGTTTTTTCTGTTTTTTAACAGCAAGAGCGACATCATTTCTTTTGTTGACAAAGTCTTTTCGTTAATTATTTCAACAAGTGTTTCTACTTGTGTGGTACTTGTGTGGTACTTGTGTGGTACTTGTGCGGAAAACAACCCAAACAAAAGCACCGTCCGTATGAAATTCAGGAGCAGGAAGCCCTACACGTTGACACTCACTTACCATTAAACCTATACCACGTCCCCAACTTTCAAGAATTTTACTTTTATAAAGCACATTGGCAATTATGGGATTCTGTGGCTCAGAATCATGGGTGCTTAATAAACGCTCAATTGTCATATCTTCGGGAAAAGTACCACTGTTTGTTACTTCTACACGGTCATCATAAATGGCAATACTAACAGAACTTCCCGGTTTATGATAAATACGGTGCGCAAAAGCGTTAATACAACATTCTCTTAATGCTTTGTAAGGAATGCTTAATTCTTCTTCACGATATAATTCTTCTACTTTTCCTGATAAGGAAAGGTGTTTGAAAAAGAATGACATTGCAACATCAAGTAATTTGAATGTGTTACCGTATTCTCGTTGATTGTCAACGAACTCTTCTTTGTTTACACCTTTGAAACGTGCCATTCGTAACAGACATTGAGAATAATCGCCCATTTCTTTACCAAACAAGACGGCTGCTGCGTTTTTCAATTTACCTTCACTTGACAACAAGTTAAATTTGCCGAGAATAACAGATATATCTTCTCGCATTGTCGTTTCCGGTAAACGTCCACTCTCAACTCCTGCTCGTACTGCTCCAAGAATAGTGTTTTCATCGAGATGTTCTATTTTCAAATCATCATTGTACATCGTTTCCCATGCATATTTCCCGCCACGTTGCATCAAAAGATGATTATAGCTAATCTGTGACATTACGGATGTCACGCTTTCAAGTCTTTGAAAAGCTCTGCCTTTGTAAGTAAATGGACGAGCGTACAATTGTGGTTCTACATGAAGCACTACAACATATTTATTGGTTTCGGGTATCGGAATGTATGATATTTCAACATTAGTTAAAGGTTCAATTCTGCCAATACCCTCCACAATATCTCGTTTGGTCTTATCACTAATTTCTTGTCCGATAAGTTTTCCCTTATCAGTAACTCCAAACAGAACTGTTCCACCTGTACCATTCAGAAAAGCACAAAGAGTTTCCAACCCCCGCTCCAACTGTCCGGTAGTTTCTTTAAATTCAATTTCTGCGGTTTCGCTTTTAGCAATAAAATCTTGTATAATATCGAGATTATCTATGGTCATTATTTAGAGTTTTAGAGGTTTCAAAGATAACAAATTCTTTTAAATAGCTTAGGCAATAAAATTAAATATGAATGTCCGTATATTTCCCTAAAATGATTATCTTTGCAAAAAAATATTTCTATGAACCTGATTGATTTTATCTCAGAATTTCCCGATGAGGAAAGCTGCAAACAAAAGTTTAAAGCGTATCGTGACCAA
>JAEZZZ010000140.1 GCA_023418255.1 Bacteroidota bacterium | reverse complement strand
CTGTGGACTGTCCTCTTGTGGATGACCGACCTCGTGTCCTAAAAAGCAATGGCAGTAAGAAGCAGGAAAAGAGAAGAGATATTTGTATCTCCGAAGCCGCTAAATCTTTAGTTTAGCGGTAGTTCACAAAGTGATAAATTTCGGCGGCCAAAGGCACAAGCCAACTGCTCTGCTTATTGTGTCCCCATATTGCGGCCAATTCAGCACAAAACATGCGCAATTGCTGCTCCTCTGTAAGATGTTCAAATTGGTTCATATCACAAACATATAAACAACAAACACTACAAATGTAGCAAAAACAACACAAACATGCAATCCATTGTTTCAAAAACCCTTCGCCACCTGATTATCGACCGGAAAGTAAGCAAAACAGATTTTGCCAAGCATCTCGGTGTAGCCCGCAGCACACTTGATGCCTATCTCAATGGTAAAACACAAATGCCGGCAGATAGAATCATGCTTGCCGCTCGTTATTTCGATGTTCCGGTAGGCTATCTTTTTGGAGAAAACAACAACGACATTGCGAACAACAAATCAATAATAGAAACTTTAAAACAACAACAAAAACAGATTAATAAATTAGAACAGCAACTAAAATCTATTGCAAATTCATTGCAAAAAGATTTTTAACTAAATTAAAATGCTGACTATCAGGTATATATCTTGCATTTATCCTGCCTTACAAGCAGAGGGCCGGCGGTTCGAATCCGTCAACGCCCACAAACCATTTAAAGCCTGTTAGTCGAAAGATTAACAGGCTTTTGTGTTGCAGACACCATCTCTTAAATGTGATAAAACTGCTTGCTGGCTTTGTCACACATTTTCCAATTCTCGGCAATCCCGTCCTCATAAAATAATCTACTCATTTTGCTTGAAATAGATTGATTATTTCTGTAAATTTGTCGCAAATAAACATATTGACAAATCACTAAATAGTTTGAAATGAAAAAATCAATTCTTATGCTCGTGTGTGCATTCTTATGTTGCACAATATCAGGATTTACGCAAAACCGAACTCATTATCTGTTAGAGAAAAACTGGAAATTCTCGCGTGCCGGCCA
Organism: Bacteroidota bacterium; assembly: GCA_023418255.1. Taxonomy (GTDB): domain Bacteria; phylum Bacteroidota; class Bacteroidia; order Bacteroidales; family Dysgonomonadaceae; genus JAEZZZ01. The sequence continues at coordinate 9,840 of JAEZZZ010000140.1, read as the reverse complement.
AGCGGCAGAAACCGACGCCAACTTCGACGACTCCGATTGGGAAACCGTTCGCGTGCCACACGATTGGGCAATTTACGGACCGTTTAGTTCCACCAACGACAAACAGCACGTAGCTATTCTTCAAGATGGACAAACGGAAGCAACCGAGCACGCCGGACGCACAGGCGGCTTGCCTTTTGTGGGCGTGGGATGCTATCGCAATACGGGGAATTTGCCCAAATATGAACCGGGCAAGAAAGTAACACTGATTTTCGATGGAGCAATGGCTAATTCGCAAGTATTTGTAAACGGTAAAAAAGTAGGCGAATGGCCTTACGGATACAACTCATTTCATTTTGATATTACCGACTTTTTAAACAAAGACAATACACCAAACGTACTGGCAGTGAAACTGGAAAATCGTCCCGAACAGTCGCGGTGGTATCCCGGTGCCGGATTGTATCGCAATGTGCATGTGATCGTTACCGACGAAACACATATTCCTGTCTGGGGAACGTATATAACTACCCCCGAAGTGTCCGACGAATTTGCCAAAATCAATATAAAAACAAGCATAGAAGGCAAAATCGATATTACTGCCAATAAATATGAATTATCCACCACCATTTTTGACAACCGGGGCAAGCAGGTAGCTTTCGACAAAAGTGTTTTATCAAAATTTGACGGCAAACTGTTTAATGTGGATTGTATTGTAGAACAACCGAAACTGTGGAACGTAAAAACGCCAAACTTATACAAAGCGGTGTCTAAACTGTTGGTCAATGGCAAACAGGTAGATGAATACGAAACGACCTTTGGAATTCGCACGATAGCCATTAAGCCGAACGACGGATTTTATCTAAACGGAGAAAAAATCGTCTTCAAAGGTGTCTGTAATCACCATGATTTGGGGCCACTTGGCAGTGCTGTGAACGACGCTGCCATTCGTCGTCAAGTACGCATTATGAAAGATATGGGGGCGAATGCCATTCGCACGTCACACAATATGCCGGCACCGGAATTGGTGAGAGCATGCGACGAGATGGGCATGATGCTTATGGTGGAAACATTCGACGAATGGAAACAACCAAAAGTAAAAAACGGATACAATCTGTTTTGGGACCAATGGGCTGAAAAAGATATGGTGAATGTCATTCGTCATTACCGCAACAATCCTTCGGTGGTGATGTGGTGCATTGGCAACGAAGTGCCCGAACAAAGCAACGGAAATATGGGGCCGAAACGAAATAGATTTCTGCAAGATATTTGTCACCGCGAAGACCCTACGCGTCCTGTAACTAACGGAATGGACAATCCCAATGCTGTGACAAACAATAACTTTGCCGCGCTACTCGATGTGGCAGGATTTAATTATCGTCCGCATTTGTATCACGAAAATTATAAAAAACTGCCACAACAGATTATTTTAGGTACCGAAACGGCGTCCACCGTCAGTTCGCGCGGTGTATATAAATTTCCGGTAGAACGGAAATCAATGGCAAAATATCCCGACCACCAAGCATCGTCATATGATGTGGAACATTGCGGATGGTCGAATCTTCCCGAAGATGACTTTATTCAACATGAAGATTTACCCTATTGCATTGGCGAATTTGTGTGGACAGGCTTTGATTATTTGGGCGAACCCACGCCGTATTATACCGATTGGCCAAGCCACAGCTCGTTATTCGGAATTGTCGATTTGGCAGGCATTCCCAAAGACCGTTTTTATCTCTATCGCAGCCATTGGAACAAAGAAGACGAAACGCTGCATATTTTGCCGCATTGGAATTGGAAGGGGCGTGAAGGCAAAACAATTCCCATTTTTGTTTATACAAATTATCCCACAGCCGAACTTTTTATCAATGGAAAGAGTCAGGGAAAACGCACCAAAGATTTGTCCATAAAAAGAGATGCCGACGATACAGAACAAGCACAAAAGAATCTGGAAAGGCAAAAACGCTATCGCTTGATGTGGATGGATACCAAATATGAGCCGGGAACGGTAAAGGTGATAGCATACGATGCTGCCGGAAATGTGGCTGCCGAAAAAGAGTTAAGAACCGCGGGAAAACCGCACCAAATTGTGTTGGAAGCGGACAGAAACACCATTCAAGCCGATGGCAAAGACATTGCATTTGTCAATGTGAAATTGGTGGACAAAGCGGGCAATTTTTGTCCTGTGGACGAACGCGAAATATCGTTCAAGGTAAAAGGCGCGGGACACTTCAAAGCCGTCGCAAACGGCAATCCCGCCAGTTTAGAAAGTTTTCAAACGCCCAAAATGAAGCTTTTCAGCGGACAACTTACCGTATTGGTGCAAAGCGACGAAAACAAAGGAAACATTGTGTTAGAAGCCAACGCCAAAGGCGTGAAAGGCGCGAAAATTATAATTACAGCCACAAAGTAATCATTTAAGTGCATTGCTCTGCGGCAATAAAGGTGTTCTAAAAGATGAATATTGTTTGAAACATCTCTCTTTTAGAACACTTTTTTTGTTGAAAAAAGAATTATTTTTCCAACATGGAAAAAAACTGTTGGCGATAGGTTTCACCAATAGGGATTTCACGTCCGGAAATTTGGATGCGATTTTTATTAACACGCTCTATCTTTTGAAGATGAACAATGTAGGAACGATGGACACGAACAAACAAACGCGGGGGCAATTCATTTTCCAAGGTTTTTAAACTCATCAGCGACAACGTAGGTTTGGACGAGTTTTGGGTATAGATTTTCACATAATCCTTTAATCCCTCAACACACAAAATATCATCATAAAGCAAGTGAATAAGTTGATATTCCGACTTCACAAAAATACCTGCCGCCGGTTCGTTTTCCTGCTTTTTTTGCTCGCTATTCTCTACCATTTCAAACCACCTTAGGGCTTTTTGCGCCGCGGCAAAAAAATCGGAAAACGAAAACGGTTTCAACAAATAATCAAGCGCGTTTACTTTATAACCCTCCAGCGCATACTCGCTAAACGAGGTGGTAAAAATGATACGCGTACGATTGGGAACAAAACGTGCAAACTCCATCCCGCTCACTTCGGGCATCTGAATATCAAGAAAAATAACATCTACCTTTTCCTGTTCAATAGCGTTCATTGCCGAAACAGCATTGCTATATTTCCCTGTCAATGAAAGGAAAGGCGTCTTTTTTACGTACGACTCCAACAGCGCCAACGCGGGTGGCTCATCGTCAATAATCCAACAATTCAACTTCATTTTCTCTCTTTTTGAGTATCCAATATCAGTTCCACACGATACATTTTTTCATCCAATGTCGTTTTCCAAACGTACGCATCGCCATAAAGCAGTGCTAAACGCTCTTTAACGAGTTTTATGCCGATGCCGTTTCCACTTTTATCATTTTCGGATTTCGGAAAAAAACTGTTGGTGCAAACAAACTCCACCTTTCCATCATCGGCATGTTCTTTTAGATAAATATCGATAAACGACGGTTTATCTCCACCTATGCCATGCTTAAACGCATTCTCAATCAGAGAGATAAAAATTAGAGGTGGAATCAGGATGTTGCTTTGTTCCGAAAACAGGAAATGAGTCGTAAGCTGCACATTGTCTGACAGACGAATACGCATCAGCTCAATATAGTTCTGAATAAAATGCACCTCTTGCCGAAGCGGAACAAGTTCCTGATTGTTTTCGTAGAGCAAATGCCGCAATAGTTTACTTAAATCCATTACGGCTTGTCGCGCTTTGGGCGGGTCAAACTCAATGAGGGCATAAATATTGTTGAGCGTGTTGAGCAAAAAGTGGGGGTTGATTTGATTTTTTATGTTTTGCAGTTCGGCTTCTGTTTTGGCCTTTTGCAACTCTTTGCGTTCGCTCTCCATCTCAAACCAGCGCCTACTCATTTTAATAGCAACGCTCAATCCTGCCACCAGCAGTAGCGAGGTGAAATTACGCACCACAAAAAGCAACGGCGACGCCGCTTTGCGACGCATATATTTCCCGGGACGCATCTCCTGCACAAGCGATATTTGATAATTATACCACAGATGTACCAAAACCGCTAAAATGATGATAAGAAACAGATTTATAAGAATAAATTCGGTAGTTTTCCCTTTAAAAAGATAGGTTTTGATAAGGTAAAGATAGTTGATGTAAAAAATAGCTACAAAGCTCAATAATGAGGGGACAGAATGATAAAACCGCTGCCAATTAAAACTCATCCCACGCTCCATGAAGAAAAAGGGAAGTCCAAAAATTATACCCCACAACAGCACATGCAGCGCAATGTGCGCGTAGGAAATACGTCTATCCTTTGGAACAAGCATTGGTTTGTCTGTCGTTTTTGAATTCCCAACCATCATAAATCTGCCACTTAATTGTTAAAATTGCCCTCTTCTTCGATGTGGCGACTCCATATCTTCGCGTTTTGCTCCACCTTTAAATATATTGAATCGATACACAAAATGCATCATAAAGTAACTTGTCAGCGTGTTGGTTGTCGTGTCGCGAATATAGTTCGACGTAACGCTGCGCGTAATGTTGCTCCGTTGTTGCAAGATGTCGTATATCTTGAAACGAAGCGTACCATTTTTTTGTTTAAAAAGTTGCTTTTGAATCGACGCGTTCCACAACCATTCGTTCTGTTTGTATCCATCGGCATAACCGGAGTTGGTGGCGTAGGAAATATCGCTTTCGATAGAAAAATCGAATGGCAAGCGAAGCGTGGTGTTGGCCATGCTACGATAATTGAAATACTCTTGGTCGCGTTGTCCTTTCAGAGAGTTTTTCACAGCGTTATATCCCACATTTCCACGAATGGAAAAATCAAACATATCGGAACGATAATTCATGCCAAGTGCCTGCATCAAATTCAAGCGTTTATTCAAATTGGGTTCGCCATTCGAAAATCCATTGGTGTGGTTGTAACCGACGAAGGACATCGAAAAAACAGAAAACTTAATATTTTTCAACGGCGTATTAAAAATGGCACGAGCATTGGCGTTCCGGTTGCCTTTGACGTTTTCATAGGTTGTTTCTTTGCGTCCCGTGGCGCGGTCAGTAAACGTGGAGGAAACAATATCGTTGGTCAAATATCCGGCACGCGCAAAAAACATGACGGCACGATTCTTTTCGGGGTCAAAACGCTGGTAACGAATGTTTAATCGATGTTCAAACGAAGGCTTCAAGTCGGGATTTCCGTATGTTATATTGAGCGGATTCGAAGCGTCCACTACCGGCGAAAGTTGCAGGACACCGGGTTGTCGCGTATCTCCAAAATAGTGTATTCGCAAATTGTGACGACGACTCCAACTATAATTGAATTGCGCCTTGGGCGAATAGTTCATCACTTGTTGTTGCAAATCGTGAAGAGATTTCTCTCCGATGAATGTTTGACTGGAAGAGCGCGAAGGCTGCAACGAAAACCCAACCGTATAATCATATTTTTCTCTGACAACTTTAACGTTGAGTTCAATTTCTTGATTTATGAAATTGTTTTCTAACCGTTTGCTATAAACAGAATCCAATACGGTATAATTTCCTGCATCGTCTTTGTTACGCGTATCTCTATCGGAGTTCGAAATATTTTGGCGATAGTTGTATGCCAGTTGAATAAAATTATTTTTTCCAATCGGCTCAACATACGACAGATAGCCTCGCCAATTTTTTGAATTATCGGTATTCACAAATTGCTGATCGATGCTGTCATCAGGTCGCGTTCCTCCATACAATGTGTTTGAAAGGTTGTTGCCACTATTTTCTGCATCGTTCATCCCGCCAAGCAGCTGCATGCTCAACACGCGCCCCTGTTTTCCCAGTTGACGGCTTACATCCAAACGCGCGTTCATATTTTTACCCCTACCATCCGAATCATATTTGGACGCACCATGGTTTATGGTTTCATTCTCTTCGTCGGTGGTAATGAAATCTCCGGTTTCCGCTTTTCTATTCTTATAGATGGAAACGTTGGGGGTGAAAATAACTTTTGTGGATGAATCGGGCTCCCACTCCATTCGCAAATCGACATTGAAATTGTGGCTAATGTTATTTCCGATATTGTTTTCGTTTTCAAACGTATTTCCTTTGCTCAACATGTTTTGCGTGTGTTCTTTCACGATGCTGTGATTGTCAATAGAGCCATATGCGACGTTTCCGCCCCATTTGAATGTGGAAGAGAGGGGAGTGCTAAAATTCAGCCCCGCATTTGCCGAAGTAGAAATTCCGGGTTGACCTCCCATGCCTCTTCTGGCCCTTCCACCGCCCATCGGCCCAAATGTAGAGGACGACAAATCGGAAAAACCGGCGTTGTTCGTATTATTGATTCCTGCCAAAAGGCTGAATTGATTTTTCTCTTTCATATAATTCATCATGCCATTGGCTTCGTAGCGTTGTCGGCTTCCGTATCCGGCAAAAGCATTTCCCATCAACCCCTCTTTCATGCCCGGGCGCAACCTCAGGTTGATAACGGTTTCTTCGTCGCCGTCATCAAATCCTGTCATGAGCGCCAAATCGCTTTTACGATCGAGCACTTGCAACTTATCAACCATTTTGGCAGGCAGGTTTTTAGACGCCACTTTGGGATCTTTTCCAAAGAACTCCTCGCCTTCCACCATAATCTTTTTCACCTCACGTCCGTTGATGGTGATTTTTCCGTTTTGATCGATTTCCACTCCCGGCATCTTCTTAAACAGATCTTCCAAAACAGCACTTTCTGCTATTTTATACGAGTCGGCATTGTATTCCACCGTATCGCCTTTTACCGTAATCTCAGCGGCTTTCGCCTTTATCACCGCTTCGGAAAGCATGATGCTGTTTTCGCTCATCTGAATCTTCCCCAATGAAACACGAGGATTGGATGCCGACACGTTTATATCTTTAAAAACATCCATATATCCCACGTAAGAGACGTGCAAAATGTGTTTTCCCGTTTTTCCGGAAAGTTCAAATCGACCGTCATTATCGGAAGCGACTCCGCTGATAAAAACGCTATCTGTCGTAAGAAGGCGAACAGATGCATGCGGAATGGGTTGGTGACTTATCTTGTCGATTAGTTCCCCGCAAATGGTGATTTTCTTTGCCGATTGGGCCTTGCCAATGAAGATGACGACAAAAAGCGAAATCCAACATAAACTGATTTTTCTCATCCTGTCTCTTATTTTAATTGGTTTTTAAAAGGGTATGCGCATGAGCGCATAATGCATAATCAATGATACAAAAATAAGAGGTTGCCAATAATAAATCAAATGAAATAGACAAACACCGGTTTTTTATCGACTAAAAGGGTTTTTGGGCATGATTTAACGCTGTGTTTCCCTCAGAGACTTAGAGTAAAAAGGGCAACCAAACCCGGCTGCCCTTTTCTTAATTTGAGTGAGGATGCAAAATTCTCTATAGGATAAAACAGTCCGTCATTTTAAATATTTTGCCAAAAAGCCCAACATTGTCCTGTAGAAATCCATGCGATTTTCCTCACGATAAAAGCCGTGACCTTCGTTGTATTTTACCATGTACGGGACATACAGTCCTTTGGCACGCAGTGCCGTAACAATTTGATCGGATTCGTTGATATTCACGCGCGGGTCGTTCGCTCCTTGTACCACCAAAACAGGTTTTGTTATCTTATCTGTTTGATAAACCGGCGAAACCTCTTTCGCTATTTTTGCCTCTTCCTCATTGTCCAAATCATACCAAATTGCTTTTACCATAGCCGTTAGCGGTTTCCAATATTCCGGAAAGGATGTAAAAAATGTTTCAATATTTGAAACGCCGACATAATCTACACCACAAGCGTACAGGTCAGGAGTTTTCACCAATCCCATCAATGTGGCATACCCCCCGTGGCTGCCGCCATAAATGGCCATTTTGTCTTTGTCGATCCAGCCTTGTTCGATTACATATTTGACGCCATCTTCCACATCATCCATCACTTTGCGACCGATTTGTTTGAAGCCGGCACGCAAAAACTCTTTTCCGTAGCCACCGGATATGCGGAAGTTTACTTGCAATGTGGCATAACCGCGACTTGCAAACAGCTGGGCCTCGGGATTGAACCCCCATGAGTCGCGCACGCCTTGTGGTCCGCCGTGAGGATTAACAACCAACGGAACTTTTTTACCTGCCAACGCGATTTTGGGAAGCGTGATGTAACCGTGAAGAGTCAGTCCATCGCGACTTTTAAATGTGATCGGACGCATTTCGGCCATATCTTCCTCTTTCAATTGTGGCATGAGATCGTAGAGAAGCGAAAATTGCTTTGTTTTCGCGTCATATTGATAATAGGAACCATACAGCTTATCGCTTTGCAATACAATCAAAAAAGTTTCTTCATTGTCGTCATAATCTACTACACCATATTCTTTTCCGGGAAAATTTTTCTTTATTCCCGCGTCAATCTCTTTATATAAATCACTTACAGGGATAATTACTGATTTTTCTCCGTTATAAGCGTAATAGTCAACTTCATAGTTGCGCTTACGCGAAATGCCGATGCTTGCAGCATCGTAGTCAGGATTTGAGAATACTTCTTTTATTTTCCGGTCTTTCTTTAAATCATAAAGCACAATGCGTGCTTTGTCGCTATCCAAGTTTGTGGCAACATAGGCTTCATTCGGATTGGACGATGCATAATTAAAGGCAATAATGGAGAAGGCATCGTCCCAATTTGTTTTTTTGAGTAAATTGAATGCTCCTGTTTCCAGGTCTTTATAATATAGTTCTTGCTCTATGCCATTGACCAGTTTGGAGTATGCGCGCAGGTTTCCATCCTTATCAAAATCATAGCCTTGAATGGGATTCGCGACATCTTTGTTTTCATACAATTTGGTCAGGTCGCCGTTTACCACATTCAATTTATAGGGTTCGAAGACCTGCTTGTTGTCTTTATTCATCAAAATGATGATATAGTCCTTTTGTTCTTTCAAGATGTTTTGAATCATCGCTTTCACATCTTCAAAAGGCGTGAGGTCGAGCGTATTGCTACCGTCGATATTTGTAGCATAAATATGAAAATTCTCATTCCCGCCTTTGTCCATAAAAAAGACCAGACGCTCGTCATTGATCCATCCGTAGCCCTTAACAGGCTCTTCTTTTTCTTCAATTACACGGGTAACTTTGCCGGTGGCGATTTCCTTCACGTAGACGTGATTTTTCGCCTCGGCGTCTTTTTCCATGTAAGAGAGATGTTTTCCGTCAGGCGACAACTGAAACGACGAGGCTTTGGGACGCTGAAAATAGTCGGATACTTTGTATTTATAATTGCCTTTGTCGAGAGCTGCCAAAGCTTTCAACTCCTCTTGCGAAGAGACCAAAGATGGATCGCCGGGAAGCTTGCTTTCAAACTTTTCAAGTGTCAGAGGAAGTTTCATTCCGGCTTGTTCATATTCGCCCTCAATTTTATTTTCATCAATCTTGCCCGAATATTTAATTTGAGCCACAGACACGTTCATTGTTATTTTTCCATCGGATACTTCTACTTTATCTACGGGTATTCCCATCGCTTTTTGCATCGGGACGTCCATTGTGGCGGCGTACGTATCGTCGGTTTCAGTGATATGGAAAATCAATTCCAATTTGTTTCCTTGCACCTCCAGCGAACCTTTCCAGTCGCCGACAATCGTTTGAGCTTTTGTCATCATTGTAATTAATATTAGGACGAAAAATATGCCTGTTTTTTTCATTCTCATAATATTTTAAATTTAGAATAGTTTATACATTGTTTGTAAAACAACGTATGCTACCGAAATGTTCATAAGTTCTAAGGTTTATTCCAATGTTGTCCTAAACGTTTGGAAAAGGGATAAAAAAAGGAAGTAGAATTAAGGCACAAAATAGTTACCTTAGCAAAGGGAACATGCAAATCCTTTGCAAACTCTACTTCCAATGACAAATATAA
>JAEZZZ010000136.1 GCA_023418255.1 Bacteroidota bacterium | reverse complement strand
CTGTGGACTGTCCTCTTGTGGATGACCGACCTCGTGTCCTAAAAAGCAATGGCAGTAAGAAGCAGGAAAAGAGAAGAGATATTTGTATCTCCGAAGCCGCTAAATCTTTAGTTTAGCGGTAGTTCACTATCACAACAATTACCGATATATTTCGCCACACCATCACATGGAAAAGCGCGCTTATCTCTCTTCCAATATATCTTTTGGGTGGATTGGCATTCGGCTACGTTATGAAAAAATATTTTGAGCGACACCAAGCTAAAAAGGAACAATGACTCCGTTAAAAAATCGCACACCGCTTTCATTTTATACAGAAATAGCCGAAACACAAAAAAAAGAGATTCGACTTTTGTCGAAAAAGTCATATCTGACAGGAACATTGCGCTTGCTCGTGTTTATTGCAGGTGCTACAACCCTTTATCTCGTTTTTGGCAATTTGATGTATTTGTCTATTACACTACTATTTACAGCGACGATATTTTTTGTTTTACTCAAAAGGCACGAACGATTAAACAATCAAAAGCATTACGCGGCAGCTTTGCTTCAAATTGTGGAAAACGAGATAAAGGGCTTTCAAAACGATTATTCCGCTTTTGATGGTGCCCCCGAGCGCATTCAGCCAAAGCACAATTTTAGTTTCGATTTGGATATTTTTGGAACCAAGTCGGTTTTTCAACTCTTCAACCGAACGGTGCTTGCCATAGGCAAAGAGCGACTATGTGATTTTGTGGAATATCCTTTAAATGAAGTTCCCAAAATAAAACAGCGACAAACTGCCATTGACGAACTGTCGCGTAAGACTAATTTTTGCCTCTCTTTCAGAGCCACAGGCACATTGAGCAAAAAAGGTTTTTCATCGATGGAAGAGGTAAAAAAAACATTTGATTTTCAGCCATTTTTCCACCGGACACGATGGTGGCAAATACTGACAATTGCCATTCCCATTATCTATGCGATATATTTCATTTTGCTTATTATGAGTGTAATATCGGCAAAATATCTGCTTCCTCTCTATTTGCTGACATTGGGCGTGTCAACAATACCAACGAAAACTATAAAGCATTTGACACAAACTTTTGATGATAAAAAAAACATGTTGAATATCTACTCAAACATGCTGTACATGATTGAAAACGAGCATTTCGAATCAGCACTACTAGCAAACATACAGTCGGTATTAAAAAAAAGAGGAAGCGCGGCCACACTGATCAAACAGCTATCCATCTATCACAAAAATTTAGAATTGTCGTTTACATTTCCGATGCTACTGATTTTCAATCCCTTTTTTCTTTGGAACGTAAAATATGCATTGAAAATTGAACATTGGCAAAAAAAGTATTCCAATAGTTGCAGCGACTGGTTGGATGTGTTGGGCAAAACAGATGCGCTTGTTTCATTGGCAACTTTCACTTTCAACAACCCCGATTATATATTCCCCGAAGTGTTATCTACGCCCGCGCGTTTAGAGGCAAGGGAAATGGGACATCCTCTCATTTCTCGAGAAATCTGTATACGCAACGATGTAAATATCTCACAATCGCCATATTTCATGATTATCACCGGTGCCAACATGGCGGGTAAAAGTACCTATCTGCGCACCATTGGGATAAACTTGGTACTTGCTTGTATGGGCAGCGTGGTGTGTGCCAAGCAATTTCGTTTCTATCCGGCAAAACTATTGACCAATCTGCGAACCGCCGACTCTTTGGTAAACAACGAATCCTATTTTTTGGCGGAACTGAAACGATTAAAGATGATTATTTCGCAATTGGAAAACAAGCAAGAACCCCTTTTTATCATTCTTGATGAGATATTGAAAGGCACTAATTCGGAAGACAAACAAAATGGCTCACTTGCTCTCATCAAACGGTTTATAAATATGGGCGGTGTCGGCATCATTGCCACACACGATTTGGCATTGGGCGCGTTGGAGCAACAATTCCCAAATATGGTAAAGAATTATCATTTCGACGCATCCATATCGGATAATAAGTTGGTTTTTACGTATAAATTAAACGATGGAATTGCCACGAAAATGAACGCCACTTTTCTGATGAAGTCAATGAATATCATTGATTGAAATACATTAAAAAGCAAAAAAGCAATGCACTTTCTTTCTTCTTAAAAAAAAAATCTTAGTGCATAATCCGATATACTAACTCTTTTAAAAGTTCACCGGGTGAAGCCGAAACGTTATCGATCCCTTTGGATTTGGCATCGTATATGCGTAAATCGGCAATAATGTCCATTACTTTGCCAACGCTGTAATTACGCAATCCGGCACTATAATCTCGTACAAAATATGACGAACGAAGATTAAGCACTTGCATAATGTTTTGTTCACTTTTTTGTGGCAACCAATAGCATTCCAGTAAATTGCTGAAATAATTAAACAAAACAGAGATGGTCACAACCATCGGATTATCTTTTGGATTTTTATCAAAATAATCAACAATGCGGTTTGCTTTCAGCACATCTTTTTCGATGATGGCTTTTAAAAGCTCAAAATTGTTGTAATCTTTGCTAATACCCACATTTTGCTCAATAAGTTCCGAGGTTATACGCGCGGTATCTTTTGGCAGTGCGATTTCCAGTTTTTGCAGTTGTTGCATCAGTTTGCTGATGTTGTTTCCGACAAAATCGGTCAGCATTTGTGCCGATTTGGTATCGATGGTGATATTTTTCTGACGAAAATGCGAAACAATAAAAGCGGGAATCTGATTTTCGTATAGCTTTTTTGCTTCAAACACAACACCTACATTTTCTATTTTTTTTACAACAGCTTTACGTTTATCCACGCTTCCGTGCTTGTAATTGATAACCAATATGGTTGAGTTTAGCGGCTTATCGGCATACGATGCCAACAACTCAAAGTTGCTGAGTTGTTGTGCTTCTTTAACAATAATCAGCTGATGCTCAGACATCATCGGAAAACGTCGCGCCGCGGAAATGATCGTATTTACATCGGAGTCGATACCATAAAAAAGATGAAAATTAAAATCTTTTTCTGTTTCGGATAAAACTGTTTCGATAAACAGATCTGTCAGTTTATCAATAAAATAATCCTCCTCGCCCATAAGCAAATAGATGGGTTTGAAGCGTCGATGCATAATGTCGTTGCAAATTGATTCGAATGTCGATGCAGCCATAAAATTTAGATTTAATCATTTTACCAATCGAAACGCAAGTGCTTGATTGTCGAACTGTTATTTTTTATTGATATGAGTGATTTTATTCCTATTTGCACATGCTCTTCCACAAAATTTTTGGTTACCAGTTTGTCGCTTTCATCGGTTTTTACACCCGAAGAGATCATCGGTTGGTCAGAAATCAACAAAAGTGCCCCTGTTGATATGTGATTGGCAAAGCCACACGTAAAGATGGTTGCCGTCTCCATATCCACCGCCATCACGCGTGTTTTGCGCAGATAGTTTTTAAATGCGTCGTCATATTCCCACACACGTCGATTGGTGGTATAAACCGTTCCCGTCCAATAATCGCGATTGAAATCACGAATGTTTGACGACACCGCGCGCAACAAGCTAAATGCCGGCAACGAAGGGACCTCGGCCGGCAAATAATCGTTCGAAGTTCCTTCCCCACGGATGGCGGCAATCGGCAAGATATAATCTCCCAATCGACTGTGTGGCTTTACACCTCCGCATTTGCCAAGGAAAAGCACTGCTGTGGGCGACACAGCACTCAGTAAATCCATGATGGTGGCAGCATTGGCACTTCCCATCCCAAAGTTGATGATGGTGATGCCATTGGCTGATGCGTTGGGCATATTGGCATCTAAACCGTAGATAGGAACTTGAAAATGCTCGGCAAATATTTGTACATATTTCTGAAAATTAGTGAGCAAAATGTATTTTGTGAACTCCTCTAATGGACGTTTAGTATAACGTGGAAGCCAATTCTCGACAATTGCTTGTTTTGTTTTCATAAAAAAGATGTATTTTTGTTTTTTCTACATTCAATGAACAAAGATACAAGATGTACCCATTAAACCTACCATCTTTTGATGCAAAAATAAAAAAAACTGAGAAAGGAATCCTTATTTTCGATATTTTAAGGCGTAAGTATGTTGTGCTTACGCCGGAAGAATGGGTGCGTCAGCACTTTGTTCATTACCTTGTGGCAGATAGAAAATATCCCGCCTCGTTGATGGGAAACGAAGTGGGAATAAAGTTGCACACGTTGACTAGACGATGCGACACCGTTATATATAACAGGCAATTACAACCTTTGATGGTCATCGAATACAAAGAGCCAAAAGTGCCTATAACGCAGCAGGTTTTTGAACAAATAATACGATACAACCGCGTGCTACGTGTTCCATTTTTAGTGGCATCAAATGGAATGAGCCACTATTGCTGCCACATGAATTATAAAGACCAATCGGTAACCTATTTGAAAGAGTTTCCCAACTACGAGACACTTCTCAACACTCAATAACTCTCTTCTTCCGAAGGAAATTCTGATGATTTTATATCCGAAATGTAGTGCTGAACAGCAAGGGTGATTTCGTCGTAAAGATTGGCATATCGACGTAAAAAACGCGGCGAAAAGTCTTTGTTGATCCCCAACATATCTTGCATCACCAATACCTGGCCATCTACATGTGGACCCGCGCCAATTCCGATTACCGGAATGGTGAGTTCTTGCGCCACCCTTTTTGCGAGCGACGAAGGTATCTTCTCCAACACAAGCGAGCAGCAGCCTGCTTCTTCCAGGGCATGGGCGTCTTCCAACAATCGATCGGCTTCGTTTGCCTCTTTGGCACGCACGGCATATGTTCCATATTTGTTAATCGATTGCGGTAGCAACCCCAAATGCCCCATAATAGGAATTCCGGCAGAAAGGATACGTTGAACCGATTCGAGCACCTCCCTACCCCCTTCAAGTTTTACACAATCTGCTTGTGTTTCTTTCATAATATGCACTGCCGACGAAACCGCCTCAATGGGATTTCCCTGATAGCTGCCAAAAGGCATGTCGATAACTACCATGGCACGTGTCACCGCTTTCATTACCGATTTGCCATGATAAATCATCTGGTCAATCGTGATGGGAAGCGTGGTGTCATTTCCCGCCATTACGTTTGATGCTGAGTCGCCAACAAGAATAACATCCATTCCGGCCTGATCTATAATGCTCGCCATTGAATAGTCATAGGCGGTGAGCATTGAAATTTTTTCGCCCTGTTCTTTCATTTCCAGCAGGCGATGTGTTGTCACTTTGCGTTTATTATCATATAAGTAACTCGATTTTTTTGTTGTCATGAAAATATATGTTTGGTTGTGTGTGCAAAGGTACATGATTTTTTCCTATAAAACTCAAAGAAAAATCGATGGAAAACAAAGGGATAAAGAATTTGATAGTTTTCATGAACAAAAAGCAATAAAGTTCGTCAACATTTATGTTTTCAAATGGATATTCAGCACAAATACATGTCATGCCTATCATACCGAAAAAAAGCCGACATGATGGTCGGCCTTTTTCAAACAAAATAAATCATATCTAAAACTTATATCCCAATGTCAGTAATCCTCGTAAAGAGTTGTTTTTAATAGAAATAGGTGATCCTTCCACGACAATATTACCCGCATCATCACTAATGTTTGGATAAGGATACAAATCGTCAGATTGTGTTTTATATACCAACGCCAAATCCATGAAGAAATGTTGATTGAAACGATATCCGAATCCACCCGTGAAATAGTTGGCATCGCCAATCATCTTATAGCCAGTGTTCGCCCTATATTGAGGTAGAGCGGCATTACCACGTTTAACAAAGTCAGCATTGTAAGGATTTTGCATCCAAGCATAACCCAATCGCCCGGAAAATTGTGGCGTAAATCGATACTCCATTCCCACTTTCACGGTGGATGCTATTCGATGGTCTTCTCTTATATACTCGTTGTCGTATTCAAACCATTTAGAGGGCTCAAGTGCTTCAATATGTGCCGGCAGCTCCAATTTCATCTGTTTGTAATTGGTCATTTCATAATCGACACTGATAATACATCTTTTTGCCAATACGCCCGCTAAGCTCACAATCCATTTACCTGGTGTTTGCAAATTGTAATCTTCTGTATAAATACCGGAATCAAGGTAGTCACTCTTATAGTTTGCATCTAGCACATAAGCTTTCAAATCGTGGTCAATTCGTCCCGAATAAGATTCTGTCATACTATAAAAGATGGGCGTGTGATATGCAACTCCCAAACGAATTTCGTTGATGGGTCGAAAGATGATGCCAAACTTTGCACCTACTCCGGCTCCTTTTGTTTCTGAATAGTTGGAAAGCGTATATCCTCCACTTTTATAATCTTCTAAATAGTCGCGTGTGGCGGTATGGCGAAGATCGTAAACGGATATGGCCAATCCAAGATTTATCTTATGGCCAATCGAAGTTCCGACGGTAAAGTCATACGTGTCAATGTGTCCTCTCTCTTTCATCTTTACCTGTTTCATTGGTGTTTCGCCATGGGTATCTAAACCGCTGTAATAGCCTGTAAAATCTGTTCCAGACAATTCGGGATTGATTAGATATCCGTTGTATCCTAATACCGATACCCAGGGCTCATGAATAAAGGGTTCTGGTTTGTTTTTGACACGTTCTAAAAATGACGGTTGAATTCCCTTACCATCATTGGCAGCATTGGTTCTATTCACGATGTAATCGATTAATCGACTGTTTGAACTTCCTGACGCATGAAGTTCGCTATTGAACGCGTTATGTCTATTATATGTAAACCCGACATTTATGTTCGCGAACATATCGTTTCGAGTGGGTATGTGTCCGACAAATCCAAAATTTGTCATTGAAAAATCATTATTGGAAAGCGTCTTACTTGATGAATTTATTGAAGTAGAAACTATTCCCAAGGTTCCCACAATCTCCGAAGTGCGATAAACCCCAATGCCTGCAGGATTAATAGAGATGGCAGTTTGATCGCCACCTAACGCGCCAAACGCTCCTGCCATCGACATGGAACGAGCTGTGCCAAACAAATCATTTTTTGAATATGTCAAGGCTTCTACTTCACCTTGGGAATATGCTAAGGAAGCGAATGATATAAATGTGAGAAATAAATAAAATATTTTTTTCATTGTTTATGCTAATTTAAATGATAAGATGTGCATGGATTGGAGACGACACGCTTATGTTTTATCTGCGTCCGCCACTGCTTCTTCCACTGCTGCTACGATAAGAACCCGATGAAGAGCTTCGACTACTCGATGATGATGAACCAAACGAAGAAGACGAACGGCTACCGGTTGAAGAACTTCTACTCGGTGAGGAATAGCTTGAACTGCGATTCGACGAACTTGCCGGAGCAGAATATGTGCGTGACGAACGACTTTCTAACGGGGCAGAGTAGCTGCGCGAATGTGATGAAGAGTTACTACGTTGATAAACGGAGTTTCTTTGCATGGGGGTACCCGTTCCTTGATTGTTATATCGAACACTTGAACGTCCGGTTTGATTTACGGATGGACCTTCTATAATGCGTCCTGTGCGCGCATCATAAGTTCTTCCTGAATTGTCAATAATGCGTGTGCGTGATGAGGAACCACTTCGACGTACATTGTCATAACTACCAGTACCAACTCTTCGTATGCTGTTTTCACTTCGAGACGCAGAGTTTCGATAACTTCCTGAACTTCTATATGAAGTTGATCGATTGCTGCTATATCGATTCATTGTAGATGCTCTGTTCGCGTTAGCATAACTTGTTCTGTATGTACCCGAACTTCTTCCGGCATGGCTACCATGACCTAATCCAGAATAATATCCATCATAGTAGCCGTGATAGTATCCTCCACCGTAACTGTATCCATAATACCACGGATCATACCATCCTCCATAGTACCATGGCGAATACCAGCGACTGTAGTACCATGGGCTATACCAACCTGCATAATGATAATACCAAGGATCGTACCAACGGCTATAATACCATGGTGAATGCCAGCGACTGTAATACCACGGATCATACCATGAATCGTACCAAGGATAATAACTGTTAAATCCCCAACCAATATATAAATTGGTGTTGTTGCCTCTACTTTGATAGTATTCCGTGTAGAGATCGTCTCCCACATAAACAGTGACTTCATCGGCCCCGGTAATTTTTACACTTGACTCCGGATCGTGAAATCGTACAATTCGGTCGGTGTACTCATACTGTTTGTAATTTGAAGCCTCGGCGTTATCATATAGGGTATCTGAATTTCTAAGATGGCGACGATTGTACTCGTCAATATCTCTTCCGTTAGCTCTAACGAACATATTGTCAGCACTGCCTTGCACCACCACAATTTTTTTCTTTTGTGGCTGGCTTGTTCTTTCTTTTTTAATCACTTGTTCTTGCACAGGGTCTGCGTAGATGTCGTCCCATTCTTGTGCGAAGCACCAAAAGGGGGCAAGCATCAGCAAACCGGCAATGATTCGTTTTTTTGTTTTCATAGTGGTGTCCCTTATTTTAGTGTTGTTTAATTCCTTTTTATATGTCTTTTGTCTTTTTATTGCTTTATCAATATGAATCTACTGAAAAACAATACATTATACTGCAATAAACAAATACTCTATGTCAGGTATATTATACCAGCAATTTGACTTCTATCTTTCTAAAAAGTTTAATTGCAGAAAAATTCAATCAAAGATACAATCTCCGAGCGAGTTCTACAACTCTTTATTTGTCATATTCAGTTATAAATCTAAATTAGAGATGCTCTTTTCTTAATATAGATGTGCAAAATACATGCTTGTTGCATCATATATAGTTAAAAAAGATAAAAGATGTTTTAAAACAGGACACACATAAACAATTACAATGAATTTATAATGCATTTAGATTTCTATCTCCAAACCATCGTATGCAAAATAAAATCCGGGCGGAAGCTCTTTTGACACCTCTTCATGCAGTCCCATGTGGTGACTCATGTGCGTAAAATAGGTGATTTGCGCCCCGATGCGTTTAGCCAAAGCAATGGCTTGTGACAAGTTCTGATGCGACAAATGTTCTTCCTTTCTCAAAGCACTGATGATAAGTACTTTCAAGCCTTCAAGTTTTTTTAATTCTTTCTCCGGCAATGTTTTTAGGTCGGTTAAATAGACCATATCCCCTACTCTATATCCCAATATTGGCAATTTGTGATGCATCACTCGAATTGGCGTAATGAAAATGTTTCCAATAAAAAATGGAATATCAACCAACACATCATGCAGCCTAAGCTCGGGCACGCCTCCATATTTATGCGAAACAAAACAGTAGTAGAGACGCTCTTTTAATATTTTGGAAACGCGTGTTTCGGCATACAAATCTACCGGATTAAATCGTGTAAAAGGACGCAAATCATCAATACCGCCGGTATGATCATAGTGCTCGTGGGTAATGAGAATGGCATCAATTTTTTTGAATGGCAGCAGCATTGTTTGCTCCCGAAAATCCGGAGAACAATCGATAAAGATATTTTTTTCGTTCATTTCTATCTTTATAGATGCTCGTCGGCGTTTATCTTTATTGTCCAATGATTGACACACAATACAACGACAACCAATTTCGGGCACTCCGGTGGATGTGCCTGTCCCTAAAAACGTTATTTTCATATTATGGAAAAAAGGCTGCCCAATTTGTTGAAAACGGGCAGCCCTTTTTAACACGTATTAAAAAGTCATTAAAATTGTCTATCCAGTATCCATAAATCGTTAAAGGGGACACCATACGTTTTACGTAAATAAGCAGTATTGCCCATCGACGAATAGCGGTTATATATTTCGTCGCGTTTCATTACGGCTGCATCTTTATCGTCGTAACTTGCAACAATAACACGATACATTCCTTGTTCATTTTGTGCTAAAATTACATCGTAACCTTCGTTTTGCATTCTTTCTTTCAAAGATTCCGCGTTTAGTTTAACACTTAGTGAAGCAACTACGACATTATATTTTTTCAATCCGGCAGCATCTGTAGCATATACAGGCTCAACCTTTTCTTTTCGTACCGATACCTCTACCGGAGGAAGTGGACTGGCATCTTTTACAACGGTGGTGGGTTGCGAAGCTGCCTCTTGTAGTTCGCGTTGTTTTGCAGCCTCATATACCTGCTTGTACGCACTTTGCTTTGGTTTGCACGATGTTCCAAATATCAGCATCGTAACAAGGGCTATCAATAATGGAAATGTTTTTTTCATTTTGATTCTTTGTTTTAAGTTGAAAATCGAAATAGTTATCGCAAAGATAATAAAGTTAGACATACAATGAATAATGCAGCATGTGAAAATACATTAAATTTATTGACCTGCCTAATTTATTCACGAAAAAGAGATATTGAACAGGGAAAAATACCTTTAATTCATTTTTCACATAGATTCATTTTAGAGGATTGATTGGTTTTAAATAAATGGCTCCGGAACGCAACTGATTGACTTTCCCGATTTCTATCGAATCAATAAAAACAGTGTCGCGAAAACCGGATAATGGATGTGCCAACACATGCACTTTCCATTCGCCCCCTTCCAAGCCTCTATATAAAAATTTTCCGTCAAAATTGGGAAATGAAACAAGTGTATCGGGCTGTGGTTTATTGTTCGTTATTTTTATCCGAGCACGCGCTTCGGGAGGTGTCACCACACCCGTTAGCGAACCTCCAAAGGTTTCAGGATAAATGCGAATGAATGGATCAAGTAAATAACTTCCGGTTGCTTTGTTATCTGCCACTACATTGTGAAGATCAATTATCACACTACAAATCACAGAAGGATCAAGATGCACTACAACATCCACGATCGCTCCATTCTCGATTTTTGTTGGGATGTTCAATTGCTTTTCTCCTTTGGTTGTCAATATTTTATTGTTGTCTCCAAAAATAATTTTCACTTTTTGAATTGTTTTGTTGGCAGGAAAAAACTGGTCAGAAAGTTGCACCTGTTCACCGTTGGAAAGTTTTTTCATATCCCACCTCTTTCCCGAAAATTTTAGCGGGATCCACTCTTCGGAATTGTCATCATCATTGTGAGTCATAACCTCAATTTGTTGAATATCCACAAACAATTCATTGATGGTATCGGCAGGTGTTGCCGTAATACTAAAACGTAGCCGTGCAGCATCATGGCTTGCGTCCTCTCTTGAGCACCGAACAATTAAGAAACTGAACAGCAGAATGATAAAAAGTATTCTTCTCATTTTAATGGTAATATTTAGAGCAAAAGTACAGTTTTTTATTAAAATAACGACACAATTACTGTTCAAAAACATGTGACAACAGCATATATAAGATAATGTAGGATAAAAATTCTATAAATTAGTGTTTTTTTTGACCAGAATTAAACAAATATTTTAATCATTTGTTTAAAACAAAAAGAATGCCTATTTTTGCATCTTCATAAAAATAAATTAGGATGAAAAAGGAGAAAAGTACGGAAGAAAAAATCATTGAAGTCGCTAAAAAAGTATTTACACAAAAGGGATACGCGGCTACGCGCACACGCGATATTGCCGAAGAAGCGGGGTTGAACCTCGCACTGCTAAATTATTATTTCAGAAGCAAAGAAAATCTGTTTCGCATCATTATTCAAGATAAATTCACGCAGATGTTCGGCATATTGACGCCACTACTGTCGGATGAACATATTCCGCTGGAAGAAAAAATCAGCACATTGGTCAATCATTACGTCGATTTGCTGTTGGAAAATCCCGATTTACCGATTTTTGTGCTCAACGAAGTACGCTCGAACAAGACGCTATTTGAGCCAATTTTAAAAAGCGCACGACTGATGACCGAAAATGTTATTCAGCATCAATTGGATGAACGAAATTTTAATATTTCGACACAAGATTTTGTGATGAATGTCATCAGTTTAGCCATTTTTCCGTTTATTTCCAAGCCGCTTTTCATTTCGTCCGGATTGTTGAAAGAAGAGGACTTTGAAGCCTTTATTTTGGAACGAAAAAAGAAAATCCCCGAATGGATTATGCTGATGTTGGAAGAGAGAAGTGAAGAAGTGAAGAAGTGAATCACGACGAAGCTTCGCTTGCCGGAACGATAAAGGTTGGGCAGACATCATTCGCTTCGCTCACGACAAATTAGACTAAAAGGAATGAGTAAAAAAACAATAATAAAAATAATAAAAATAATAAAAACTTACTGTATCGATATAAGAAACTGAAGACCAATAAGACGCGTGGAGCACCCACTGACCAAAGGGTTCGTGAAAAAGAGAAGCTGTCTAAGCTAAATTTATTTAGTTATTTATATTTTAGTAGCGACCAAGGCGTTTGGTGGGTCACGCAAGTTTGTGCAGTCTTGATTTATTCTTTGGTTCGTTTCTTTTGTATCAAGACAAAAGAAATGAATAATAATGATGACAAACAATAACAATACACAATGAAACGAAAGAAAACATTTTTCACATGGCTAATCGGCGCGATATGTTTTTCGAGCGCCATGGCGCAATCGCTCACGATTGAAGAGTGCCAAGAAATGGCACGCAGCCATTATCCCGCAATCGCGCAATACGACATCATTGCGCAAAGCGCAAAATATAATCTGAAAAACGCCAACACGGCATATTTCCCGCAATTGTCGCTCACGGCGCAAGCCACGTATCAAACGGAAGTGCCGGAAGTGCCGATTTCGTTGCCAAACGTGGAAATTCCCGTTCCCGACAAAGACCAATATCGTGTCGTGGCGGAATTGAATCAGGTGATTTGGGATGGCGGTCAAACCGCCGCGCGCAAAGCGCAAATAATAGCCAATGCTGAAGTGGAAAAGCATAAAATTGAAACGGAAAGCTATGCTTTGCGCGAACGCGTAAACGGTGTTTTCTTCGGCATCCTGCTGCTGAAAGAGCAACTTCAGCAACAGTCGGTGCTGGAAAAAGAGCTTCAACGCAATTATGATAAAGTGGAAAACTATATCAACAACGGCGTGGCAAACGAGGCGGATTTAGGCGCGGTGAAAGTGCAACAACTCAAAACGCGCCAGCAACGTGCGCAGATGGAATCGGCTTTAAAAGCCTATCTAAAAACGCTGTCGGCACTCACAGGAACAGAAATTGACGAAAACACCACATTCGTAAAACCCACCTTGGAAACGCTGTTACCCTCGCCTGCCATTCATCGACCCGAATTGCAACTGTTCAATGCACAACATAGCTTCATCGACTCGCAAACAAAAGTGCTGAGAGCAAAAAATCTGCCAACTATCGGCGCGTTCGCGCAAGGCGGATATGGCAAACCTGGATTGAATTTGTTTAGCAACGATTTTTCGCCATATTTCATTGGCGGTGTGCGTCTTTCGTGGAATATTAGCAATCTGTATCGATATAAAAATGAAAAAAGAAACATCGATTTGCAAAAACAGTTGGTGGACTCTAAACGTGAAACGTTTTTATATAACATTAATGCACAAATCCCTAAACAACAGCTGGAAATAGAAAAATATCGATCCATCATGCAAGACGACAGCGAAATTATTCGCAATCAGCAGCTGATAAAAACAGCCGCTGAAGCAAAGGTGGAAAACGGCACCATGACCGTAGCGGATTTGCTTGGAGAAATCAACGCGTTAGAACTGGCAAAGCAAGCCAAATCGCTGCACGAAATTCAATATTTAATGTCAATTTATAATTTGAAACATACAACTAATTAATTTTTTTTGAAACAATGATGAAAAATATAAGCTATGCCCTATTCGCGCTAAGCCTTATGGTCGCGTTAGTTTCTTGTTCAAAGAACAAATACGATGCCGACGCCACCGGCGCGTTTGAGGCTACGGAAATTACTGTCTCGTCCGAAGTATCGGGCAAAATATTGCAGTTCGATATGACAGAAGGCGCACATATGAACAAAGACACGCATGTGGGCACTATCGACAGCACACAAATCTATTTGCAAAAAATGAGTTTGCTCGCCAATGCGCGTGGCGTGCGTGCGCAACGTCCTAGCATCGACACCCAAACAGCTGTGCTGGAACGCCAGATTGAGACGCTGAAACAAGAAAAAGAACGCACGCAAAAGCTGATTGACGCCAACGCGGCAAATCAAAAACAGATGGATGATATCGTGGCGCAAATTGATGTACTGGAAAAACAACTTTCGGCACAAACATCGTCGTTACAACGAAGCAATCTTAGCATATCGGAACAAAGTACCGCCATAGATATTCAGATTGCGCAATTGGATAATCAATTGGAAAAATGTAAGATTGTCGTTCCCATTTCGGGTACGATTCTCAATAAATATGCCGAAGCCGGCGAACTGACACATCCCGGTGCACCACTCTTTAAGATTGCGAATTTAGAAACGATGTTTCTGCGTGCTTACGTAACCAACGACCAACTGGCACGTGTTCGTCTGAACGATAGCGTAAAAGTATTGACAGACAACGGCGAAGGAAAAATGAAACAATACGCGGGCGTTGTAACATGGATTTCTGATAAGTCGGAATTTACGCCGAAAACAATTCAAACAAAAAACGCACGCGCAAACCTTGTGTATGCGATAAAAGTGGCAGTAAAAAACGATGGTTATCTTAAAATCGGAACGTACGGCGAAGTAGTTTTTAACGACGCACAAAAGTAAGTATCGGCAATGATTGAAGCAATTGATATCCATAAACGATTTAAAAATGTTGAGGCGTTAAACGGCATTTCGTTTTCCGTTGCCGACAACGAAATATTTGGCGTAATCGGACCGGATGGCGCGGGCAAAACAACGCTTTTTCGCATTTTGGCGTCGCTCATGCTTCCCGACAGTGGCGCGGCAACGCTCAACGGACTAAATGTGATAAAGGATTACAAAAAAATTCGCCACATCATCGGCTACATGCCGGGACGCTTTTCGCTGTATCAAGATTTGAGCGTAGAGGAAAATTTGAATTTCTTCGCGACGGTGTATCACACATCCGTAAAAAAGAATTATCACTTCATCCAAGCCATTTATCGACAACTGGAACCGTTCAAAAAACGACGTGCCGGTGCCCTCTCGGGCGGCATGAAACAAAAGTTGGCACTTTGCTGCGCGTTGATCCATAAGCCGGAAATATTGATTTTGGACGAACCCACAACAGGTGTCGACCCCGTTTCGCGGAAAGAATTTTGGGATATGCTTGCCGAATTAAAACAACACAACATTACCATATTGGTTTCCACGGCATATATGGATGAAGCGCGCCTTTGTGACCGCATTGCGCTAATGCGCAACGGTAATTTCATTGCCACCGACACGCCACAAGGCATTATCAACAGTTTTTCGCACACGCTGTGGGCTGTGAAAACCGAACGCATGTCGGCATCGTTGAAAACAATTCGCTCGCATCCGAAAGTGAACACTTGTTATGCCTTTGGCGATACACATCATGTAACATGTTATCACGATTTCACAACCGATGAGTTGGCGCGCTATCTGCATCAACAAGGATATGATTTTGTGCGAATAACACCCGTCGCGCCTACGGTGGAAGACTGTTTTATGGCGATGGCCGTTGTGGACTGAACTATCTTCAATTAGAAAATATCCGCCATTACGAGCCAACCAAGACATTTATCACCTTCGTAACAAAACGATAAAGTTTTCTTTTGAATAAATACTCTAAGTTTAGAAATGATACAGATTGTTTCACTATTTTTCCCGATAAATCGGGACAGCCTGCAATGATCGAAATATTTAACAATATAAAACAACGAAAGCATCACTTTGCAAAAAAGCGAATAGCTGTTTAATTATGAAAAAAGTTATTGAAATAGAAGGATTGACGAAAAAATTTGGCACATTCACCGCCGTGGATCACATATCTTTTGACGTCAATCAAGGCGAAATATTTGGATTTCTCGGTGCCAACGGTGCGGGAAAAACCACCGCCATGAAAATGCTCTGCGGCATCAGCAAACCCACCCATGGAAAAGGTACGGTGGCGGGCTACGACATCATCAAACAGAACGAAAAAATAAAAAAGAATATCGGCTACATGAGTCAGAAATTTTCGCTGTACGAAGACCTAAAGGTGTGGGAAAATATACGGCTATTCGCGGGAATCTATGGGCTGAACGACAAACAGATAAAAGAAAAAACCAACGCGTTACTCACGCGCCTCGATTTCCGAAGTGAACGCAACACCATGGTGAAGTCGTTACCGCTTGGATGGAAGCAAAAACTGGCTTTTTCGGTTGCCATTTTTCACTCGCCACAAATTGTGTTTCTGGACGAACCCACCGGCGGTGTCGACCCCGCCATGCGCCGCCAATTTTGGGAAATGATTTATGAAGCAGCCGATCAAGGCATCACCATATTTGTTACAACGCATTATATGGACGAAGCGGAATATTGCGATCGCGTATCTATCATGGTCGATGGCAAAATCGTCGCCTTGAACACGCCGGAACAACTGAAATCGCAATATGCTTCAAAAACGATGGACGGCGTATTTCGCCGTTTGGCACGAAAATCAACGCGAACCGAATAAAAATCAACGCAACAATGAAACAATTTTTCGCATTTGTAAGAAAAGAATTTTACCACATATTTCGCGACAGCCGCACCATGCTCATTTTACTGGGGATGCCGGTGGTACAAATATTGCTTTTTGGCTTCGCCATCAATATGGATTTTCAAAATATCCGCACGGCGGTATATAATCCGTCGCACGACAGCGCAACGGAACAAATCGTGCGCCGCATCGATGCCAATTCCTACTTCAAGATGCAGCGTCAGGCAACATCTATGGAAGATATCGACGAACGGTTTCGCCGTGGCGAAATTGATATTGCCATTGTGTTTGACAACAATTTTAACACGTCGTTGCAGCGCAACGGCACCGCGCAGCTGCAAATCCTCGCCGATGCGTCCGATCCCAATTTAGGAACGATTGCCACCGATTATGTGATGGCAATTATTGGCGAATATCAGATGGAAATGAATCGCCAACAACAGCCTCCGTATCAGATTGATGTAAAAAGCAAACTGCTCTACAATCCCGAAATGCGCTCTACATATACGTTTGTGCCGGGAATTATGGGACTGGTGCTGATGATTATCTGCGCCATTATGACCTCAATATCCATTGTGCGCGAAAAAGAGCAAGGCACAATGGAATTGCTGCTCACATCGCCGCTAAAACCACGTACGATGCTGATTGCCAAAACCATTCCCTACCTATCGCTTTCGTTTGTCAATCTGATAACCATTCTGTTACTATCGGTATTTGTGCTGCACGTCCCCATCAGAGGCAGCCTGCTGCTGCTCACGTTTGTGTCGCTGCTTTTCATTTTTTTGTCGCTGTCGCTAGGATTGTTCATTTCTACGCTAGTGCGTACACAAGTGAGCGCGGTACTCATTTCCGGTATCGGACTGATGATGCCGACGTTGATACTTTCAGGCATGATTTTCAGCATTGCCAATATGCCGGATATTTTGCAGTGGCTCTCAACGCTGATTCCGGCACGCTGGTTTATCGATGCCGTTAAAAAAATTATGATTCAGGGACTTGGAATCGCGGCCGTAGCAAAAGAGATGATTATTTTGTCGGCGATGAGCCTTTTCTTGATTGTGATGAGCATTATTAAAATAAAACCTCGAATGGAATGAAAACATTGAAGTTTTTGATTGAAAAAGAGTTTAAACAGATTTGGCGCAATGCCATTATCCCGAAAATGATTTTAGGCTATCCGGTGTTGGTCTTGCTTATTTTTCCGTGGGCAATCACGTTTGAAGTAAAAAATATAAAAATCAACGTGGTCGATCACAGCAAAAGTAGCTATTCGCAACGATTAGTGAGCAAAATAGACGCCTCTAACTATTTTATATTAAACAACATATCGACTGATTATGCTGCGGCATTTGATGATATCGAAAGCGGGAAAGCGGATATGATTTTGGAAATTCCCGCGTCGTTTGACAAGGATTTAATAAAAGGCGAACAAGCCGATGTACGCATTTCCGCTAACGCCGTAAACAGCACACAAGGATTACAAGGCAGTAACTATCTGCGGCGTATTCTCAACGATTACTCTTCGGAAATTCGCAACGAATTATTACCGGCAGCATCCGCAAGAGTGTGCGGAATTGAAATTGTGCCGGACTATCGGTACAACAAATCATTAGACTATAAGCGTTTTATGCTTCCGGCATTTATAGTGCTGATGATTACGCTGATATGTGGCATTTTACCCGCGCTGAATATTGTGGGTGAAAAGGAAACAGGCACCATTCAGCAAATCAACGCCACACCGATAAATAAATTTCATTTTATCGTAGCGAAGCTCATTCCGTTTTGGGTAATCGGCGTGATTATCCTATCCATCTCCTTCCTACTTATCTGGCTGATATACGGATTATTGCCGTCAGGAAATATGCTTGCGCTCTACGTGGCATCCATTATATTTATCATCGGCATTTCGGGCTTGGGAATTATCATCTCCAACTATTCCGACACATTGCAGCAATCCATGTTCTTAGTTATGTTTTTCATTCTGATTATCATTTTGCTCAGCGGCATGTTTACACCCGTTTCGGCAATGCCTGTGTGGGCGCAAAGCATCGCGTATGCCAATCCTCTTACCTATTTTATACAAATCATGCGCCTGATTTATCTGAAAGGCAGCGGATTTATGGATATTTTGCAACCGATGGGGATTTTGTTGGGATTTGCTTTCGTGTTGAATACGTGGGCGGTGCTCAGCTATCGGAAACGTGGGTGAGTTTTATTATCAATAAAAGGTAAAAAAATATCTCCATAAATATGCCAAATAATGTTGATTCCCGAGTAAGTGAGGAAATAAAAGCATACGCTCTGCGATGTGAAGTTCCAAGGATATTCTATAAATTTGCTCCTATATTTTTTTAAAACCGACATAATCGGTTCATAATAGAGCAATAACCTCTAATTTATTATTGACAGTCCTATTATTTTTTATATCAAATATGAAAATAGAAATTATTACTATTGGCGATGAAATTCTTATCGGTCAAATTGTTGACAGCAATGCTGCGTGGATGGCTTCCTCGCTTACTAACAGCGGATTTGAAATTGTTGCGATCTCCTCTGTGGGCGATAATGAAAACTCAATTCGATTGGCCCTGGATATTGCTTTTTCTCGCGCCGACATTGTTTTGCTTACGGGTGGATTGGGGCCCACAAAAGATGATATTACAAAACACACGTTGTGCGATTATTTCAATTCACAGCTAGTTTTTGACGCATCCGTTTATCGACATATGGATTTGCTATTTTCAAAGCGCGGGATTTCAATGAATCAATTGACACGCCAACAAGCCTATGTTCCCGACAAATGCCATGTCATCCAAAACATGACGGGAACGGCCCCTATTCTCATGTTTGAGCAAGAAGATAAAATCCTCATTTCAATGCCGGGTGTACCATTTGAAATGCGGACATCTATGCAAAATGATATTATTCCACTATTACAACAACGGTTTTTATCAATGCCTTATCAAAAACAAATGTTTCTGATATCGGGCATATCAGAGTCAGCCCTCAACGAATATTTACAAACCTATGAAAGTGAACTTCCCACTCCACTTTCGTTAGCATACTTACCTTCGTACGGCCTTATCTACCTGAGATTATCCGTACGCGGAAAAGAATATTTTCAGGAACTAACTACACAAAGTGAAAAGTTGAAAAGGATCGTAGCCAACTGGCTTATTGCAGAAACCGAACAACCACTGGAATATATCGTAGGTAATAAGCTTAAAAACAAATGCTTAACAATTGCGACGGCCGAAAGTTGCACTGGTGGAAGTATTGCGCATAAAATTTCATCAGTCGCCGGCGCTTCAAATTACTTTAAAGGCAGTATCGTGGCGTATAGCAATCAGGTAAAAGAAACTGTTTTATCGGTTTCATCATCCACGCTTTATAAGCAGGGAGCTGTGAGCCAATCTGTTGTGGAACAGATGGCTCAACACTGTGCCGAAATCATGGGAACAGATTGTGCCATCGCAACTTCCGGGATTGCTGGACCAACAGGCGGAAGCAATAAAAAACCCATAGGAACGGTATGGATTTGCACATATTTGAAAGGAAAGATGGTGTCAAAAAAATATAATACCGGCAATTCACGCGAAGAGAATATTGCACGCGCTACCAATATGGCTCTTTTGCAAATGCTGAAAATGTTATGAAGTGTAATATAATGAAACATTATTCAGCCGATCCTTAAAATAATTAACGCATTGAAATACAATAAAATATACGTTATTTTTTGGTGTATATTTGTCTTTTTTCGTATCTTTACAGAGTAAAACCCTGCAGATTATGATAGGAAAATTTTGCGAAAAAGGACAGCGTGATTTATCCCGCCCCATGTTGAAAGACTTCATAGCGATACGAACTTGTTTTGTTGGCGGATAAAATTGATTGGAGCTATTTTGAAGAAGAAGCTTTTCATTTTTTATACGAAAAGTCGCCTTGCTCGTAATGAACAAGATGGCTCTTTTTTATTTTAGGCTACCTTGTTCGATAAAAATGAATTCAACACGAACGTATCGGCAGATAAATTCATTTTGCATTTTACAATAGTCCGTTAAAAATTTACTATATGAGTCATGCAGCAATGGCTGCAAACTCCACGAGTTCTTTAACAAGTTTATCATTTAATCTTCTGTTCGGTTTTATGCCAGACACGCAAATAAATCGC
>JAEZZZ010000102.1 GCA_023418255.1 Bacteroidota bacterium | reverse complement strand
GAAAAGCAGCATAAAACTTTTAAGGGAATAACAGCCAAGGGACAGTGTTCGATTGGTTGGTTCTTTGGGGCCAAGTTGCATTTGATTATTAATGACAAAGGAGAACTTTTAGACTTTATACTTACTCTGGGAAATATCGATGACAGGGAACCGTTAAAAAAAATGGAGTTTCATATACCTGTTTTTTAACAAACTGCTTGATTACAAGGGATATATAGATAAAGACCTATTTGAGATGCTTTTTTGTTTATGGCGTACATTTAATCACCAAAACCAGAAAGAACATGAAGGATTGCCCGGTACATCTTCAAGAACGCGTCATGCTCAGAAAGCGCGCTTTGATTGAAACGGTCAACGATCAATTAAAAAATCTGTGCCGGATAGAACATACCCGAAACAGAAGTTTTGACAATTTTGTTGTCAATATGTTATCGACATTGGCGGCTTATTCATTCTTGGATAATAAATCCTCAATTAACACCATTTATGATATTATTTCTATGGAATTAGCTTTCACTTAGGTCGAACTCACGTTAAATTAATACACCTAACAACAAGTTCTTTATGTATTTTTCTCTTTTTGTCCATAGAAAAATTTATTGACAAATAACTATTCTATAATTCAGAAAATCATTAACTTTGCAATCCAAAAGTAAAAAACAGAATTTTAGGATGATAAAAATAACATTTCCCGACAGTTCCATAAGGGAGTACGAACAAGGCGTAACTGCCATGCAAATTGCCGAGAGTATCAGTCCGCGACTTGCCAGAGAAGTGCTTGCTGCAAGCATTGATGGCGAAACCTGGGATTTGACACGCCCTATTAATCACGACGCGTCCGTGCGTCTGCTGAAATGGGAAGACGACGAAGGCAAGCACGCGTATTGGCACTCGTCGGCTCACCTAATGGCCGAAGCATTGCAAACATTATATCCGGGAATAAAATTTGGTATCGGCCCGGCAATAGAAAATGGCTTTTATTACGATGTGGATCCCGGAGACGGTGTATCCATAAAAGAATCGGATTTCCCCGCAATCGAAAAGAAAATGATGGAATTGATTGCTGCCAAAGAAGAAATTCGTCGCAGCAGCATTGCCAAAAAAGATGCCATAAAAATGTTTTCCGATCGCGATGAAAACTATAAAGTAGAATTGATTAACGAACTGGAAGACGGAACAATAACCACCTATACTCAAGGAAGTTTCACCGATTTATGTCGTGGCCCGCACTTGCCGAATACATCTTATATCAAAGCCGTTAAGATATTGAGTGCAGCCGGCGCATATTGGCGTGGCGATGAAACACGTCCGCAATTGACACGTTTGTACGGCATCACTTTTCCAAAGAAAAAAATGCTTGACGAATATTTGCAGATGCTCGAAGAAGCAAAAAAACGTGATCATCGTAAAATCGGAAAAGAATTGCAATTATTTACATTTTCGCAAAACGTAGGACAAGGGCTCCCCTTGTGGCTCCCCAAGGGGACACAATTGCGCCTGCGCTTGGAAGATTTTTTAAAAAAAATCCAGCAAGAATTTGATTACGAACAAGTGATTTCGCCACATATCGGCGGCAAGCAGCTTTATGTCACTTCGGGACACTATGCCAAATATGGCAAAGATTCGTTTCAGCCGATTCATACGCCCGAAGAAAATGAAGAATTCTTGCTCAAACCGATGAACTGTCCTCATCATTGTGAGATTTATAAAGCATTCCCGCGCTCATATAAAGATTTGCCGCTTCGTCTGGCTGAATTCGGCACAGTATATCGCTACGAGCAAAGCGGCGAATTGCATGGACTTACACGTGTACGTGGATTTACGCAGGATGACGCCCATATTTTCTGCACGCCCGAGCAGGTGAAGGACGAGTTTTTGAAAGTAGTGGATATCATCTTTATCATATTCAAGGCATTGGATTTCGAAAACTTTGAAGCACAAATATCGCTTCGCGATCCGAATACTAAAGAGAAATATATCGGCACGGAAGAGAATTGGGAAAAGGCGGAACAAGCCATCATCGAGGCATGTAAAGAAAAAGGACTGAAAGCCAAAATAGAACTTGGCGAAGCTGCTTTTTATGGCCCCAAACTCGATTTTATGGTAAAAGATGCCCTCGGACGTCGCTGGCAGTTAGGCACTATTCAGGTAGATTATAATCTTCCCGAGCGTTTCGAGTTGGAATATACCGGTGCCGACAATCAAAAACATCGCCCGGTGATGATTCACCGCGCACCTTTTGGTTCGATGGAACGTTTCGTGGCAGTTCTTATTGAACATACAGCAGGAAAATTCCCGCTTTGGCTCACACCTACTCAAATTGTGGTGTTGCCTGTCAGTGAAAAATTCAATGATTATGCTTATAGTGTGGCTAAAGCATTAAAGAAACATAATCTTCGTGTCGAGGTGGACGACAGAAACGAAAAAATGGGACGAAAAATCAGAGATAACGAAATAAAGCGCATCCCTTATTTGCTGATTGTAGGTGAAAAAGAGGCAGAAAATGAAGAGGTTTCGGTAAGAAAACAGGGAAAAGGCGACCAAGGTTCGGTAAAATTAACTACTTTTGCAGAAGCGTTAAGTCAGGAGATCGAACAAATGATGTATTCACATAATAAATAAACAAAAAATAATTATAAACACAGAAATCAATTAATCACATTTGAATGAAGTATAACCCCAAAAATTCAAGAAACCCACATCGAATCAACGAACAAATTCGTATTCCGGAAGTCCGTTTAGTTGGCGACAATGTAGAGCAGGGCATCTATCCACTACGTGAAGCTCAACGCATTGCACAAGAATTGGAGTTAGATTTAGTTGAAATATCCCCTACCGCCAAACCGCCGGTATGTAAAATTATCGACTATCAGAAGTTTCTGTATCAACAGAAGAAAAAACAAAAAGAGCAAAAAGCCAAATCTGTAAAAGTAGTAGTCAAAGAAATACGATTTGGGCCACAAACCGACGACCATGATTACAATTTCAAACTAAAACATGCTGTCAACTTCTTAGAAGATGGTGCCAAAGTGAAAGCGTATGTTTTCTTCCGAGGACGTTCCATTCTCTTTAAAGATCAAGGTGAAGTGTTGTTGCTGCGTTTCGCGAACGACTTAGAAGACTATGCGAAAGTGGAACAACTTCCCGTGATGGAAGGCAAACGCATGTCCATTATGTTGGCACCACGTAAAGTCGCGTCTGCCACAAAAAAAGAAGACAAAAAAGAAGACAAAAAAGAAGATAAATAAAATGGAGATAAAAAAGGCAGCAATAAATAGCCGAGTTGAACGACTTTTGTGCTGCCTTTTCTTTTATTTGCCTACATCCACAAACAATATTTCGTCGGGGATTTCATTTTCGAGAATATCCACGCTTGCCATGCCCACCTTCAGCACTTGTCCCATATAATCCTCAAAATAGAGCAACTCTATCTTATGGAATCCTTTTTCAAGTGCGACAACACCGTTTTCGCGCTTGGCACTGTGTCCTCCGTCGTTATCAACAACTACTGTATCGTCGATTTTCAAGACCGAGCCATCGTCGGAATAGGTGTAAAATTTATAAAACGCCGTTTTGGGAATATCTATCCACGCTTCAAAAATAAATGCAAAATGGTCTTCTTGTTCTGCCGAAGAAATGGTGAAATTGTTAAGAATACCGGACTTTTTCTTATCTAAGGTTGGTATATCGCCGGTATGCCTCACCTTTCCTTCAAAATAGGAATATTTCACACCGTTTTTTGTCGGTTTTACAGGGTGTGCCGATAAGATTTTTGTGGTATCATTCACATCGGATAATCCTGATGGATAATTGAATATATGTCTTTTTGATTCCGATGGCGTAGCAATCCAACTTTTGAACGAACGCTTCCCTTCATGAAGTTCAATAACGCGGCAACCACGTTCCAGTCTTCCGTAGGCATCCCAACCCGTAACTTGCCCGAAACCAAGTGCAATATCCTTATGAATGCCGATATAGTTGTTATCGTGATCGTGTCCGGCAAATACGCCCATCATATTTCCCTGCTCCATCATGGACGCGAACAATCCGCTGTTGATTTCAGATGATGCCACGCCTTCAAATTTATCTCCGACGCGTTCCTTAACATTCTTACTGACAGCATTAAACTCTTTTAATGGAATATGAAAAAAAGCGATAGCGGGCACCGAAGCTCCATGATTTTGGCTTGCCAGCATATCAGATTGCTCACGATACCACCCAATTTGGTCAAATTTTATCCAATCATATTGTCCCCACACGGGATTGTGTGTATAGTCGTGGCTGTCGAACAAAAAAATGGCGTTTGAAATTCTCTTTTTGTCTGATGAATACAGGCGTAACATATTATTTCCCACGCCTGACAAATGGCCCTTTTCGCCAATAAAACCGGGTAACGACAGGAAAACATTCCACATTTCGGATTTCGTTATATCAAATTCGCAATCGTGATTGCCAAAAGCAACTGTCCAAGGAATACCGGACGAAGCAATGGGTTTGGTCAAAACCCGCAACGCCTCATAAGCTGGTTTGGATTCGATTAGATCACCGGTAAGAATGATTAAATCCGGTTTTTCGGTTGTAATTGCGTGCTGCATTGTATTAATCGTACGGTGACCTTTTTCCGAACGATGGTCAAAATGCGTATCGGTAAATTGTACAATTTTAAATGTTTTATCTGGCCCGAATTGCAAATCACACGTCGTTTGTGCCATAATATTCGCCACAAAAAGAATCGCTACACAAAGGATTGTTGTTTTTTTCATTGATTTGATATATTTCAATTTAAAGGACTTCCACTTCTTATACAAAGTGAATAATAATCAGAATTAACCCCACGATAAACAACCAAAAGACAAAATAAACTACTCGGCCTAAACAAGAATCCCAATTGGTTGAAACATTGTGTTTTTCATCAAACATCTTGTCCACACGTTCAAAATCGGGCCAAAAAGGATTCTTCCCATATATGGTCACCCGAATGATCGTTCTCAATGTCAAAATAATGAGAACAATAAACAGAATTTTCCAAAACATAACCTTCTATTTCAAAAAATGAAAATTTGCTGTTTACCCAGCTATAATCTGTTCCCAAAGATATATAAATAAAAAGAGTATACCGTATAATTAATTGGAAAAAGATGGTTTTAACGAATCAGCTCGCTTTAAAAACAGTGACATTTATCGCCATATATCATAACTATTAGAAGAATGTTGTTTTTTTTGCAGAACTAAATCCAATATTGTATCTTTGTACAACAAATAATTAAAAAAATGGATATCAATAAATCATTGCGCGGGGTTCCGAAAACCCTGCTCATATCACTCAAAGCGCGTGCCTACGAAAGCATGGATCCCAAAGGACTAATTCGCGACCAAAAAAGTATAGACATTGCCAAAGCATTGGGCTGCACACTTGACAATCCTAAAGAAATATCTTTGCTTACTCGTATTGGAACAGGAAAACGCACGCTTGTTTTTGACGATTATACAGGCGATTTTCTTCGTCGGTTTCCTGACGGAACCATCGTTAATTTAGCATGTGGACTCGACACGCGCTTTAAGCGACTAGACAACGGAAAACTGCGTTGGTTTGACTTAGACTTACCGGAAACAATTGCCATTCGTCGGCAGTTTTTTAAAGAGAGTGAACGCTACCAATTTATAGAAAAATCGGTTTTGGATTTTTCATGGACGGACGACATTCCAAAAGACAAACCCGTGTTAATTACCGCCGAAGGCCTGTTTTGCTATTTCACGGAGACGGAGGTGCGTTCAATATTGAAGCATGTGGCAAAAACAATTCCTTATGCCGAATTTATCATTGAATCGATAGCCCCATTCATGGTCAAAAACAGCAACAAACACCCTGATGTAAAACACTATGACGCGCCATTCAAATGGGCTATAAATTCGGGAGAAGAGCTTAACGCGTGGCAAACGGGATTCCGATTTGTTGACCAACACTATTTTATGAGTGAATGTAAATCACGGGATTTTCGTGTACGTCTGATGTGCCTTATTCCGATGATGGCAAAATGTATGAAAATATTTCGTTTAGTGAATGCGCCGGAATTACGAAGTTAAAAAGATAATCTCTCACTGTTGATTATTGTATTATTGGCTTTTACAAGATGAATTTTTCCGAAGAAATAAAGCAATACGCATTATCGATTGGGTTCGACGCGTGCGGCGTTTGTCGCGCCGAAGATAGCGGCGAAATGAACAATTATATGCGCTGGCTTTCGGAAAACTGTCATGCCGATATGGGATATTTGGAGAGAAACATCGAAAAACGAATCGACCCGCAACTACTGGTCGAAGGCACGAAATCTATTATTTGTGTAGCGATGAACTATTTTCCGCCACAGCGACTTCCGAAGAATGTACCTCAATTTGCATATTATGCATATGGACAAGATTATCATGATGTTTTAAAGGCACGCTTAAAAGTCTTATTTGATTTTATCAAATCTCACAATCCTAATGTTTCAGGACGTTATTTTTCCGATTCGGCGCCTATTTTGGAGCGTTATTGGGCGGCTAAGGCGGGGCTTGGATTTATCGGGAAAAATACGTTGCTTATTATTCCGGGAAAAGGATCCTATTTCTTTTTAGGCGAATTAATGATCGATTTAGAATTGGATTACGACACGCCCACAATCCAGAACTGCGGAAATTGCACACGATGTTTAGATGCCTGCCCTGCCGGTGCCATCGAAAAACCGCACTGGCTCAACGCCAAAAAATGCATATCATATCAAACCATCGAAAACAAGGGAGATATTGATGAAGAAGTGGCATCGCGCATGCAAAATTATGTATATGGCTGCGATATTTGCCAAAAAGTGTGTCCTTGGAACCGACGTGCAACTCCGCATAACACCCCGGAATTCCTCCCCTCTGAAGCGTTTCTATCGCTCGATTTAGACAAATTACAGGCTATGGGCGAAGAGGATTTCCGAACCATCTTTCATAAATCGCCGGTGAAGCGGGCGAAATTTAGTGGGTTGAAGCGTAATGTACACAGCTTAAGTTTGAAGAAGTGAATAAAACGTATGCTCGTCTTCTCGCATAGTTAGTTCATAATCCCGACA
Organism: Bacteroidota bacterium; assembly: GCA_023418255.1. Classification (GTDB taxonomy): domain Bacteria; phylum Bacteroidota; class Bacteroidia; order Bacteroidales; family Dysgonomonadaceae; genus JAEZZZ01. Next base: position 5,758 of record JAEZZZ010000102.1, on the reverse strand, counting down.
TGTATTGTGGGCAAAAAAGTATAGCTTAATGAATAGCCGTTATGAAATTAGTGAAACCGAAGAAGCTTTCGCTTAGGTCGAACTCACGTTAAATTATTCCCATCAGCGCGTCAATTCCCCACGCCAAAACGACGTATCGTGCAAATTTTCCGATGGTCATAAACAAAAGTACGCCCCACGGATTGGCGCGCAGAAATCCCAACGCGATGGCTATAATATCGCCCACGCCGGGCAGAAATACAAAAAAGCTCATAGCAGAACCTTTTCCTCGCAGCCACGATTGCACTTTCTCCACGCGTTCGCGTTTTACTTTCATATATTTTTCAATCCAATCTATTTTCCCGAGTGTGCCAAGCCAGTAGCAGGTCATTCCACCCAAAGAGTTGCCGATGGTAGCGACGATGACGCATGTCCAGACGTCTAAGCCCGCGGCGATCACTCCGCCAAAAACCACTTCCGAGCCGAAAGGCAATATTGTGGCTGCGAGGAATGACGCCAAGAACAGTCCGAGGTATCCTAATTGGGCGAGTCCTTCGAGCATATTTTGTTTGCTGTCTTTTTGGGGCTTTTCTTTTTGTTAATGTGCTTCCAACCAGTTTGCGCCGCTGCTGCATTCGGTAATAAGTGGAACGTCCAATCGATATGCGTTTTGCATTTCTTCAATTACAATTTTTTGCACTTTTTCCAGCTCATTTATCGGCACATTGAAGTTCAGTTCGTCGTGCACTTGCAGAATCATCTTCGCCGCGATGTTTTCTTCGTGAAAACGGCGATGAATGCGCACCATCGCTACTTTTATGATGTCGGCAGCACTCCCTTGAATGGGGGCGTTGATGGCATTTCGTTCGGCATATCCTCTGACGATTGCATTTTTTGAGTTGATATCGGCAAGAAAACGTTTTCGACCCAACACGGTTTCTACATAACCGTTTTTTTGTGCTTTTTCGATGCTTTGTTTCATATATTTTTTCACATCGGGATAGGTCGTAAAATAGCCATCAATAAGGATTTTTGCTTCGCCGCGAGGGATTGACAAACGTTCGGAGAGTCCAAATACGGAAATGCCGTAAATGATTCCAAAATTGGCTGTTTTGGCGTTGCGACGCATGGCTTGTGTGACCTCATCGAGCGCAACGTGGTATATTTTTGCTGCCGTGGCGGTATGAATATCCAATCCGTGATTGAAGGCTTCCACCATGTTTTTATCGGCGCTCAAATGCGCCATAATGCGCAGTTCAATTTGCGAATAGTCGGCAGACAGAAAGGTGCATCCCTCATCCGGAATAAATACTTTACGCATTTTTTTTCCATATTCGTCCCGAATGGGAATATTTTGCAAATTGGGATTGGTGCTGCTCAATCGACCGGTGGATGTAACGGTTTGGTTATATGAGGTGTGGATTTTTCCTGTTTTGGGATTAATCAACTTTGGAAAAGCATCGATGTAGGTGCTTAATAGCTTTTTGAGTCCGCGTTGTGCCAATATTTTCTCAATAATTGGATGTTTGTTTCTTAGCTTTTCCAGTTCCGATTCGCTGGTGCTGTATTGTCCTGTTTTTGTTTTTTTAGGTTTATCCGTAATCTTCATTACATCAAACAGCACTTCTCCGGTTTGTTTTGGCGAATTCACATTAAATCCCCTGCCTGCCATGTCGATAATCTCTTTTTCAATGGCAATGAGCTGTTGTGTGAGGTCGTCCGAAAGCTCTTTCAGCGCGTCCAAATCCAAACGCGCTCCCTCCCACTCCATATCGGCAAGAACATAAATCAGCGGACATTCTATCTCATAAAGCAGCTTTTCCATCTCCTGCTTTTTTATCTCTTTTTCAAGAATATTTTTCAGCTTCAGCGTGATATCGGCATCCTCGGCGGCATATTCTTTCACCTGTTCCATCGGCGCGGCGCGCATGCTTTTTTGATTTTTACCTTTGGATCCAATCAGCTCCTCGATGTGGATGGTTTTGTAGTTCAGGTAGGTTTCCGCCATGTAATCCATTCCATGTCGGAGTTCGGGATTGAGCAAATAGTGCGCCACCATGGTGTCGAAAAGTGTTCCGCGCACACGGATGTCGTAATGGCGAAGCATTAGAATATCGTATTTAATGTTTTGTCCTATTTTTTCAATTTTCTCGTTCTCGAAAAATGGCTTAAAGAGGGTTACCTCTTTTTTTGCCGTCTCAAAATCTGACGAAATCGGTACGTAATACGCCTCTCCCTCTTTGTACGCGAAGGAAATGCCCACCAATTCGCTTGTGATGGGATCCATTCCGGTGGTTTCGGTGTCGAAACAGACCGATTTTTCGCTATCTAGAGCCTTGTTGAGCCGCTTCATTGCCTCTTCGGTATCTACGAGCGTGTAGGTGTGTTTTGTGGTGTGGATGTCCTCTAATCGCGTTGTGGGGTCGAATAATGATGCCTCGGCGGGTTCTTCTGTCGAAAATCCCGAAAACAGATTGCCTTGCATGGGCTCGCCTTTATTTGCTTTCGCGCTTTCGGATGGCAATACGCGTGATATCAATGTCCTGAATTCCAATTCTTCAAAAAGAGCCGTAAGAGCCTCGTTGTTTTTCTCTTTTTTCTCAAACGCGTCTATTTCTATCTCGAACGGTATGTCGGTTTTTATGGTTGCCAAAAATTTTGAAAGGATGATTTGTTCTCTGTTTTCTTCTATTTTTGTTTTTACGGAGCCTTTTAGTTCGTCCGTGTTTTGGAGAAGGTTTTCAATTGAGTCGAATTGCGCAATGAGCTTTTCTGCGGTTTTGGGGCCTACGCCGGGGCATCCTGGTATGTTGTCGGAAGTGTCTCCCATCAATGCCAATAAATCGATCATCTGCTCCGGACGATTCAGATTGTATTGTTGGATTACTTTTTTGTTGTCCCATTTTTCTGCATCTCTATTTGCATTTTTTGGTTTATAGATGAAGATGTGGGGCTCTACAAGTTGCGCGTAATCCTTGTCGGGCGTCATCATATAAACATCAAAAATATTTTTATCTGCCTGTTTTGCAATGGTTCCGATTACATCATCCGCCTCGTATCCCTCTTTTTCTAAGATAGGGATATTATACGCTTCAATAATTTGTTTGATAATGGGAACCGCTATTTTTATGTCTTCGGGGGTGGCTTCACGCTGTGCTTTGTAGGCTCTGTATTTGACATGTCGAAACGTTGGTCCCGGTGGGTCAAAAGCGATGGCGATGTGTGTGGGTTTTTCTTTTTTCAAAAGTTCTTCCAAAGTGTTTACAAATCCGAATATTGCGGATGTGTTGAGTCCTTTTGAGTTGATTCTCGGGTTTTTGATAAATGCGTAGTATGACCGATATATGAGTGCGTAGGCATCTAGTAAAAACAACTTTTTCTTCATTTATTAAGTCTTTTTGGATGTTATTGTTACTTTATGAAATGTAAAGTTACAAATAAATGTGGGGATAGATGAAAAATATTTTTAATTTTGTACAGAATTACAGAAGTATGGATTACATTGACATCATAAGAAAGTCATTTGCCGAAGAGTTTGAACTTTTTGATCGTTATCTGCGAGATTCCATAAAAGCGGATAATCCGCGTGTGATGGAAATTGTGGATTATGTTTTTAAAACGGATGGGAAGCGTGTGCGGCCTATGCTTGTTTTTCTTACGGCACGGGCGTGTGGAGAGATTTCAGTCGCCACCTATCATGGCGCGGTAACGGTTGAACTGCTACATACCGCCACGCTTATTCATGACGATGTGGTGGACGAATCGGAGTTGCGACGAGGGAGGCCATCGGTGAATGCTCTTTTTGATAATCAACGTGCTGTTTTGTGTGGCGATTATTTACTTTCTTCTGCTTTACGCGAAAGTGTGAAAACTCAAAACCTTGAAATTATCGCTATTATTGCTCAGTTAGGACAGAATTTATCAGCCGGCGAACTGAATCAATATGCTCTTGCCAATGAGGTGATTGTGGACGAAAAGGAATATTTTAGAGTAATTGAAGAAAAAACGGCTTCGTTGTTGCATGCTTGTGCCAAAATTGGTGCCATTACGGGTGGCGGCAAACGTGAGGACGTGGATAAGTTTGGCACGTTGGGAAAGCTTTTGGGTCTTTCGTTTCAAATTCGAGATGATATTTTTGATTACTACACATCCGATGTGGGTAAACCTACGGGCAACGATATACGTGAAGGGAAAATTACGTTACCCCTGATTTATGCTCTCCGAAGCGCGCCAAAGGAGGTGTCGGACCGGATGCGGAAACTTATTGACGAGCGTGATTATTCTGCCGAAAATATCGAAAAGCTGCTTTCTTTTGCCAAACAATATAAGGGTATCGAATATGCGCAAGCCAAGACACACGAGCTGCTGAGCCAGGCCGAAACCCTAGTCGATGCTCTTTCGTTTGAGGACGAGGAAACCGAGCATCTGATGAAGCTGTTGATTTTATACTTAAAAAATCGTTCGTTTTGAATGTTCTCTTTTCACGCCCAATCGGACGCTTCCAGTTCAAATAAATCGTTTACGCTGATTTCGAAGACCGCGGCAATTTTCAGCGCCAACACGGTGGATAAATTATATTTCCCCAACTCCACCGCGTTGATTGTTTGGCGGCTTACGTTCACCATTTCAGCCAGTTGTGCCTGTGTGATGTTTTTTCTCGCTCGTTCTATTTTTATGTTGTTTTTCATTGTTGTGTTTGTTTTGATACGCGATGTAACAGCCAATAAAATCGCGATAAAAATATAAAGATTATCGTGAACATATTAAACTCAAGAATCCATAAAAAAATCATGTCATAAACAAACAAAACACTGATAATCAGTATTAAGTGGTTTGTAAATACCGCCCACAAAAGTGCGTTCAATCGCAATGAGGAGATATATTCATCTTCATTTTTTTCTTTCGAAAAAATAATAAGTAACCCTCCTGCGATGAGGCAAAATGAAACGATTTCGTCAAGGATATTATTTTCAATCCATGAGAAAAAGGTTATTTTCCCCAAAATTCCCCCTCTCATAATCGCAAAAACATGGGTATCGAAAAAAGACTTACCCTTTTCATAATCATAATAATTTAAGAAATACCCAATGCCGAATAAAATTCCGACTGCAAATAAAAGCCATCCGATTGTCTTGAATCGGTTAGGCAATAAAAGATTTGATTTCATACGCTAATTATTTTATTAAACATGGCGCAAAAGTAAATAAAACATTCCTAAATGTAAAATATACTTTACTTTTTTTGATCTTAGAATTAAAATTAATTATATTCTTTTAGCAACTTTAATGTGTTGTGTTTTAGGGAATATTGATTTTTGTTGTGTGATACCGTTATTTACTGTATTTCAGTAGTCTTTTCTTTTTCCGGCTCCTCATCTTCCGGGCGAGTAAACCGGAGTGTGGGCACTTCAACGTTATCCTCCTCTTTGCGCTTGTTACTCCTGAAAATATCCATTTTATTCATCGGGCGAAGATAATTCAACCACACAAACCCTTTTAGCTTGGATTCGTCAGGATTTAGCTGTGGTAGAGGAACTGTTTCAGCTTTGCTTGCCGGCCAAAGTTTAATTTTTTGTATCTGATTGTTCTCAATATCCATGGAAAGATACGGACTTTCGGTTTTATTGAGACCGATAATAAATGTGCTGTCTTCGTTCGGGATATAATAGCGCGATTGGGCGTTGCCCTCGACCAAAAGATGACGCATTTCTCCATTTCGGAAAGATATAATCATATTGCTGCCGCTCAACTGATTGTATTGGTCGGGCACATTTCGGTAT
>JAEZZZ010000071.1 GCA_023418255.1 Bacteroidota bacterium | reverse complement strand
TCTGAAATTGAAAGTTGTCGGGAACTCTTGTATCGTATCATAAAATGCAAGGATTATGAAGTAAAAATACTCAATTTCTTGCAGTTGTGCAAATTTTAAAACAACTAATTTGCTGATTTTTACTACTAATATCTATTATTCAGCAGACCCTATTTATAAAATAAGGTTTATAAGTGAGTTCGGTCACACACCGAACATGTTGTTATGTCGTAGAATGATATGGATTCTTAGTTCAAACGGAGTGCTGCTTCCATTTGAAAAATGCGGGTTTTGTTCAAATCGTTCTCGCTTTTTATTGGTTTATAATATGGTGCATAATATCATCATGAATGGCACCATTGGAAGCTACAATCTCTTTGCCGAAGATGTAGTCGTCGCCACCCGAAAAATCGGTGCACTTGCCACCGGCACATTCCAAGATAAATGCTGCCGCGGCAACATCCCACGGCGACAATGCCGAGTGAAAATAGGCATCGCTACCACCGCTTGCCACATAGCATATTTCTAATGCCGCCGAACCTTTGATGCGAAAACTGCAATTCTGAAACTGTGCAAATGTGTTTTTTAGGATACGTTTTGCGTTTTCATCAATTTCATAAGGGATGCCGAATCCGATATATCCATTTTCCAACTCGGTTTTGGTGTTCACTTTGATGGGATATCGATTCAGAAAGGCTTGCCCTTTTCCGATGGCACTATACATTTCACTCATCACAGGGTCGTACACAACGCCCATAATTGTCGTTTTTTCGTCCATTAGGGCGATGCTTACAGAGTAGGGCGTGTCTCCGTGGATGAAGTTGGTGGTGCCATCCAGCGGGTCGATACACCACATATATCGCTTTTCATCTTGCTCAATGGTTTCTTCTTCTGTCAAAAAACCGGCTTCGGGAAGCACATGTCGCAGCTCTTTCACCAACAATTGTTCGGCCTCTTTATCAATGCGCGTCACATAGTTGCGTGTAGCTTTCATTTTAATGTCCTCGCTTTTCAGTTCAGCTTGTGCGTCTTTCAGAAATTCACCCGTGTTGCGAGCAATCTCTTTCACTTTTTCAACTATATTTATAATATCGATCTCTTTGTACATCGTTGTTTGCATCAGTTATTGATTTTTATTAAATTATTTGTTATTTTTCAGGATACATCGAATCCCACCAACGTGGATCGCCTTTCAACCACTTGGCAAACCAAGCATAAATAGCGTGATTCCACGCAATACGCTTATCATATTGATAAATGGCATGGTTTTCACCTTCCACCTGAATAAATTCTACCGGTTTGTTGAGCAGTTTCAAGGCATTATACATTTGAATGCTTTCGCCGATAGGAACGTTGGTATCTGCTGTTCCGTGCAGTAGCAACAGTGGAGTCGTTATTTTATCGGCATGGAAGAGAGGGCTTTGTCGCACATACATTTCAGGATTGTTCCATGGAAAACTTCCTGCACTTGCGCCGGCGCTGTATGAGTATCCCCAGTATCCTTCTCCCCAATAGCTTGTGATGTTGCTGATGCCGGCATGCGAAACTGACGCGGCGAATATATCGCTTTGTGTGATTAGATATTGTGTCATAAATCCGCCGTACGAAGCACCGATGTTGCCGATTTTTGAGCCATCTACAAAAGGATGCGCTGCTACAAACTTTTTCACGCCTTCAATGATTTCTTCGGCAGTTTGTTTACCCCAAGCGTTCACATGGCGTGCCGCAAATTCTTGCCCATATCCGGTTGTTCCACTCGGGTTTAGTGTGTACACTACGTAGTCTTGTGCCGCATATACATGGAGCGGATAGGTGCTTTCGAACACGCGTTGCGTGGGAGAGGTGCCTCCATAATAATAGACGATGAGCGGATATTTTTTCTGCGGGTTAAAGTTTGGAGGGAGATAAAATCGTCCCTCAATGGTGTCGCCATAGCTACTTTTGAAATTCCACTCATTTACTTCGCCTAAGTTCAATTCTTGCAATCTACTGTCGTAGGGATCGGAAATAAGACGCGATTCCAATGTTTTCAAGCTTAGTAAATAGCATCTGTTGGAGTTTGACGCGCTTACGCCGGTATATGTTGCCCAAGGAGCGTTTGAGGCAATGCTAAACGAGCGGATTACATCTTCCTGCAGTGACAATTTTTCAAATTTTCGTGATTGGGTATTGTAACGATACACGTTTTCGCACTCTTTATCTTGTACGCGATAGTAGATATGGCCGTCGGTATGACACCATTGTTGAGCATCGATGGTGGGATCAAAGTCACGTGTAAGCGGTTCAACTCTTTTTGTCGCGAGATGCATCATAAATGATTGGGTGTCGTAACTGTTGGCAATCTGATTTTTCAGTACTTTTGCCCCAATGCTCTCAAAAGCTTCCGGTGCCCCATGTATAAGGATGTTTTTTTCGTCGGGAGAAAACTGTGCCGAATAGGCGTAGGATTGTTTTTCCCAGAGGGTATCCATCTGCATGGTCGGGAGATGCAACATATACATAGAGCTTTTTCTGAAAGGACGTTCCGATAAATCTTCTTCTGTAACGGAAAATAAAATTCGCGTGGCATCTTTTGTGATGTCGTTGAGGACTGCGCTTTTTTGACCAAAAGTGAGGTTTTGTGCCAATCCGGTTTCAAAGAAATATTGATACAAAAAATACCTGTCGCGGTAGTTCGACTGTCTGTCGCCGATGCCGATGAGTCTTTTTAACCCTTTGGGAGAGGAAGATGAAACCGTCTCTTTGGTGGAATAGAATATCGACTTTTCGTCGGGAGCCATGTAAAACGTTTCGTCGGGAAGATGCTCCGCCAGTTTTTTTGTTTCCGCGGTTGCCGGATTAAGGCAGTACATGGTTTTTCCATTTTCACCATTGGCAATATACCAAAGCACATCCGATTGGGGCATCCATTTTAGTTGTTTCCGTGTTGCCATTTCGGAGAGAATGACGCGCTTGCTTCGAATATCATATACTTGATGGTAGTGCACGGTTTTGCCACCGGGAAATGTTTCTTGCAAGTGTAGCAACACATATTTTGCATTGGGAGATATGGAGGAGGATGTTACACGCTTTCCATCTAAGATATCTTCGATGGTGATGCGGCGTTGTTGGTTTTCGTTGAAACTATATTGTAACAAAGAGTCTTCTTTGTTTGGCCGCGCTTTTATCTTTAATGTGGGGATTATGTTATTGTCTGCCGATGTCAGCATTTTTATCACAATGCGAGGATTATTTAGGAACCCGTCAAGTGATACGTTTACCGAATCGGCACGATGGAGGCTGTCCGCCGTTTGTTGTTTTGTCTTTATTTTTTTGTTGTTCATCCACACCTGCAGCGCATTGGGCGAGATAACGGTCAGAGTGCCTTTGCCATATCTATCGGCGTTTATATAGAATGATATCAACTGTATGGCATCGCCTTTTTCCGGTTTTGGGATATTGAATGTGTCGTTTGCATCGGATTGTAAAATCGTGTTGAATCGTGCATGTTGCGGGAATGATATATTATAATCGAGAAGCGATTCTTTGGTGAATCTCTTCTGTTTCAGATTGATACTGTCTAGCATCACCGGAAGCGACACCTGAATGGGTGAAAGAGCGTGTAGCTTTTGCGGCGAGATGCTTTTTTGTGCTTTTCCATTTTGAGAAAAGATGCATGCAAGAATAATTAAGAGACCGATACCTTGTTTTTTCATATTCATGTTTATTTTATTTATCATTTTTTATTTGTCCAAACAAACTGCTTCGAAAAATATTTTTCGATCTCTATTTCAGATTCAAACAGAGCAAAAACAGAGGAGCCTGAGCCACTCATGGATGCATAAATGGCACCCAAATCGTATAGTTTTTCCTTTATGTTGCAAATTTCGGGAAATTTTTTGAAAACCGATGCTTCGAAATCATTTTTCATCGTCTCCTTCCATTCCGAAACAGGATGTTTAATAATCTCTTTTAACGAAACTGTCGGGCTTGTGGGTGTGACCATTGCATAAGCCGTTTGTGTAGAGATAAAGCAATTGGGCTTGATCAATACAAAAAAGTAATTGTCCAAACTAAGGACTATCTCTTCCAGATGTTCACCGATGCCCGAGGCAAATGCCGGTTTATTTACAACAAAGAAAGGGCAGTCGGCACCAATAGTTGATGCACGTTGACGCAAATCTTCTTCGGAATAGCCTAGGGAGAAGTGAGTGTTGAGCAATTTAAGCATAAATGCCGCGTCGGATGAGCCACCACCCAGCCCGGCACCAAAAGGAATTTTTTTCAGCAAGTGAATGTCTATAGGGGGGATGTCGCACTCTTTCTTCACCACTTTCCATGCTCTTATTACCAAGTTATCCTCGAGGTTTCCACCGATTTCCATTCCTGATTCAAAAAAACGATAGCTCTTATTTTGTGTGGCACTTGCTTTTGTTTGCATTGGAATGATTTCCAACGCGTCTTTTAAACCGATGGGATAAAAGATGGTTTCGATGTTGTGGTAACCGTCTGCTCTTCTTGATACGACGTTTAGCCCGAGATTTATTTTAGCGTTTGGAAAGCAAATCATTTTTATTTATTTATTGCAAATTTACATAATTTATTTGTATGATTTAAATAATAAACCATCTTTTCTTTTTTGCTGAATTATGGCAAGATAAATCCGGGCATTCTTTTGGAAAAGAACGTCGCCACAACGATATGTTCAACCTTTTATGAAATCTATTTTCGCTTAGTCAACTCTTTGACAGACCTATTAAAATTCTTTTGTTTCAACAAATCGTCTAGCGAAATATGCATCCTATAGCGCCAGTAGTGTTGTGGATTAGAGGGAATATTGATGCGTTCCTCTTGCGGATTGGGGTGGCGAATGGCTTCATCCATTGAAAACCAATCTTGTAGCGGAATAATTGTCCACATGGCAGCTGATTGTGTGTGAAGTTCCAGTATCTTTTTGCACACATCGGCGCTGCATTCGTCAGGTGCTTTGCCTTCCATTCCCAATATTTCGTTATAATATTTTTGTGTGAGATCTCGATTTTCGTGCCACCATAAGCGTATGGGAGACATGTCGTGTGTTGATGGACTGCAAACCGAAAGATAGGGTATGTTTTTCAAACGCGTGAATGCGGTATATGGCTCTTTGGGCATCCGTTGAATTTCTAAGCTTAAAATCTGTAACTCTTTCATTACAGAAGGAACACAAGAAGGGACCATGCCTAAATCTTCGCCACAAACCAACATGTTGTTTGAGGAAATTAGTTCCGGTAATTTTTGTGTTGCCTGTTCGCGCCAGAAGTAGTTGTGACGGTGGTAGAAAAAATCATCGTATATACGGTTGAAAATTTCTTTGGATTGTTCATCTAAACAGCGATAGGAATATGTATATTGAGCCGTAATGCGGGGATGAAATTTGCCTGGATCTTCTCGGTCGCGAACAAAAAGCACATTGGCAGACAGCTTGTAAAGACCTTCCTCTGTTTTCTTATTTTTTTTATCTCGTTTTTCGCTGAAAAGAAGACTAATTTTTCTTTGTGTATTGCAATGTTCTTTTAATTGATACTGCTTGTTGCCGATATCCTCTAAATACTCTTGTTTAACCAAATCGGTATATTCTCCGAATGTGTCATATAAGAAATTTTCATCAATAAATGGCTTAACCATTCGCTTTTCATCAAAAGAAAAACCTTGTTGCAAAAGTTCTTCTTTGCAATAGGGTAGGGCGGGGCTAAAATGTCCAAGCGTACCTTGTACGGCATCCAGAGGTATTTCCCAAATACGGAAAAAGCCTAAAATATGGTCTATGCGATAGGCATCGAAATAATCGGATATTTTATGAAAACGATTTTTCCACCACTGATAGTTATCTTTGCGCATTGTGCGCCAATTGTAGGTGGGGAAGCCCCAGTTTTGTCCATGAACGGAAAAATCGTCAGGTGGTGCACCGGTTTGCGTGTCCATGTTAAACAGATGAGCTTCTGTCCATGCCTCTACGCTGTCGCGATTGATACCAATGGGAATATCGCCTTTGAGTCCCACACCCATTTTGTGGGCATATTTTTTTATTTCGGACAATTGCGTATGCAGTAAAAACTGCACAAACGAGTGATAGCGAAGGGCTTTTTTTGCCATCGTGTCGTTTTGTATCATTTGCTGCAATCCTGCTTTGTTGTAGTTTGCATATTCGCCCCATTGAGAGAAATCTGCCGTGTTGAATTTATCTCTTAAATAGCAGTAACAACTATATGGAAAGAGCCAGACTTCATTTTTCTTGCAAAACGATTTGTATTTTCTGCTCCTCAACACCTCTTTTTCTTCTTGTTCAAAGAGGTCTTGTGTGTATTGTGTTTTTAGTTTTAGTGCCTTTTCGTAGTCTAATTCCGGAAGTTTGTTTAATGTTTCTGCCTGTTTTAGGTATCGCTTGTATTTTGGTTTGTCTTTTAGAGGAAATTGCGTGCAGCCTAAATATATGGGGTGCAGCGCATAAATCGAAATCGCGCTGTAAGGATACGAATCGCGCCAATCTTTGCATGTGGTAGTGTCGTTTATTGGAAGTACTTGAATCAGCTGTTGATGGGTGAGAGCCGCCCAATCAATCATTTTTTTCAGATCGAAAAAATCTCCTATTCCAAAACTTTGGTCGCTGCGAAGTGAAAAAACAGGAATGGCTGTCCCCGCTCCTTTAAATTGAAAATTGGGATAGCGATATGTCAATGATGTTTCGGCCGTCACACTTTTTTCTTTCCTGTTTCGATTGATTCTCAGTGTTCGGTTTTCACCCTCTTCCCAATGCAGGTTTTCCTTTTTTTTTGGATTGATAATGACGAATTTATACGCCGTATCTTTTATAAAATCATCGGCATTTAGCACAATTTGCCATTCGCTTTGCGAAATGTGAGATAGTGGGATGGCTTTTTCTACTTGCCAATTTCCCAATGTTTCGTTCTCGCCGATGATGCAGACCTGTTCGTTACGTTGGACATAAGGACAAATCACATTTAACAAAATCGTTCTTTTGTAATATTTCGTTTTTTCATTTTTGGTGATTTTATGATGAAAGATACTGTCGGTAAAAACACTTGAATAAAGGTATTGATGGAATGGCCTTTCTTTCCAGTGATCGTGAAAAATAAAGCACGCTTCTTGCTCAATAGAAAAAGTTCGGTGCTTTCCCCACTCCGTTCGCACGTTGCACTTATCTTCTCGTATAAAATAATAGTAGCTCAACGCTCCTTTGGTTCCTGTTTCACAAGCATAATGCCAGACATGATTATCATTTTGCATCAACACAGCTTTAGTTTCATCGAGATTTCCCAATTCGGGAATGGAGCCACATAAGTACACTTGTTGTCCTTCGTGTACTTGATACTCTATTTGAAAAAAAAGAGAGACCATTCTATTTTCAGATTTTATGGATTGTTACAATTTGCCTGTCGCAACGTGATGCAAAGCTACAATAAATTCTTTCGAATAAAAATCAATTTTCATCCTTTTATTTCCTTTGGGATGCAATCGTTTGCAAGAGAGACTTTCTCTTTTTACAAGGCTTTTTGTTTGTTCTCTTTGGTATGTAGCTGTTTCTCGTTAAATTGATTTTCTACTGCATAAAGGGCTACTCCCTCTTTTTCCTCTCTTTTGAGTCGCTATTCAACCTTTTTTCGTATTTTTGTAATCAACAGCTAATAGATAAATGAAAAATCATACAATCATCCAAATAATTTAAATAATCAACACAAATAACATTATGAACTTATTAAAGAATATCGTAGCACGTGCCAAAGAGAACAAGCAACGCATTGTGCTTCCCGAAGGAACGGAGAAGAGAACGCTGCAAGCCGCCGATCGCCTATTGGGCGATGGTGTAGCAGACATTATTTTAATCGGCAAGCCGAAAGAAATAAAATCGTTGGCAGAGTCGATGCAATTGAAACATATCGACAAGGCAACCATTGTGGACGCGACATCTCACGAAAAAAAAGAAGAATATACGCAGCTTTTAGTTGAACTGCGTAAAAAGAAAGGATTGACTTATGAAGACGCTTCTAAATTGGTTGAAGACCCACTATATTTGGCGTGTTTGATGATTAAAAGTGGCGATGCCGATGGCGAAATCGCCGGAGCTGAAAACACCACAGGCAATGTGTTACGCCCTGCTTTTCAGATTATAAAAACCATGCCGGGTATTCAGGTCGTATCCGGTGCGTTCTTGCTGTTTACCCAAGCCAAACAATATGGCGAAGATGGCGTGATTGTGGTCGCCGATTGTGCCGTACTGCCCAATCCCACGGCACCAGAATTGGCACAAATAGCCATTGCCACAGCTCAAACGGCGCGAGCTTTAGTAGGCATAGAGCCACGCGTCGCGATGCTCAGTTTTTCGACAAAAGGCAGCGCCTCGCACGAAATGGTGGATAAGGTGGTGGAAGCCACTCGTCTAGCTAAAGAGCAAGCTCCGCGTTTAGCCATTGATGGTGAACTGCAAGCCGATGCGGCACTCGTTCCATCGGTAGGAGAGAAAAAAGCCCCCGGAAGCCCCATAGCCGGACGAGCCAATGTGTTGGTTTTCCCTACATTAGAAACAGGGAACATTGCCTACAAACTGGTTCAACGCTTAGGAAATGCCGAAGCCATAGGTCCCGTTTTGCAGGGTATCGCGGCACCCGTGAACGACCTTTCGAGGGGCTGTTCCGTAGATGATATTTACAACATGGTGGCAATCACAGCTAATCAAGCAATTGAACTGAAAAAATAAATATTTATACACACTATGAGCGAACTTATTAAAGAGTCCATTGAAAGCTATGCGTTAGATGCAAGCACCCAAAAAGGGAAAAGGACGTTGTTTTCGAAAGTAGGCGTTGTAGGTGCCGGAAAAGAGGGACGCACCATCATCAACCTAGCTGCTTCCAAAGGCTTGGATGTGGTCTTTATGGATGAATCACCCGAACGCGTTGAATATGTAATGGAGCGGTTGAGCAACAGCCTCGATACGGAAATTGAGAATTGGGGATTGACACAATCCGAGAAACGAGGCATCCTGAATCGCATTACACCCACGTTGGAATATAGCGATTTCAAAGGATGTGATTTGGTGATTGAATGTACTCGCTATTCCGAAACAGGACGTAGAAGCACGCCTTTGCGCAAAAATATTTTTAAGAAACTGGAAACCATTCTTGAAAAAGACGCCATTATAGCTACCAATGGCTATACGGTTATTGTAAGCGAGTTAGCTGCTTCCTTAGAGCACAAAGAACGCTGTGTGAGTCTCTACTTCCCGGTTTCACATTCCGATGCTCGCGTGTTAGAGATTGTGCGCGGTATGTACACTTCCGATGAGGTGTATGAAAAAATGGAGACATTTGCCAAACTCATCGGATTTATTCCTCACAAAGTAAATGAAAGCAACGGCAACGTAAGTGTTCGTTTGATTGCCATCACGCTGAACGAAGCATGTCAAATATTGATGGAGCGTGTGGCTTCACTTAAAGATGTGGAAGAGACTTTTACCATCATTTATGGACAGCGCTATGGTATTTTCCGATTGGCGGATATTATCGGCATCGAGCGTCTTGTAATGCTCATGGAGGCCATGTTCAACGATTTTGGTGACAGGCGTTATAAGCCGAATCCTATTTTATGGAAACTTTATCGCACCGGACAATTGGGCATACGCACCGGTAAAGGATTCTATATTTACGACGAGAAGGGAAAAATTATGGAAGAAAACAAATCTCTATTTTAACATCGAAACAAGACAATTATGAAAGTACTGGTTTTAAACTGTGGCAGCTCTTCAATCAAATATAAGCTTTTTAACATGGATAATTCCGATGTGTTGGCACAGGGCGGAATAGAAAAAATAGGTTTGAAAGGTTCGTTTCTTAAACTGACGCTTCCAGACGGACAAAAAGTGATTTTAGAAGGCGAAATATTGGAGCACCGTGCCGGAATAGAATATATTCTCGGCGTTCTGTTAAGTGAAAAATATGGCTGCATTAAGTCGCTGGATGAAATTGATGCCGTAGGGCATCGTGTGGTGCATGGTGGCGAAAAATTCAACAGCAGTGTGTTGATAACCCATGAAGTGGTTAAGATGATGCATGAGTGCATTGAGTTGGCACCGTTGCACAATCCACCTAACCTAAAAGGTATTGAGGCGGTCACACAACTGATGCCGGGCAAACCACAAGTAGGCGTGTTTGACACCGCTTTTCATCAGACCATCCCCGATTATGCTTACATGTATGGCATTCCCTATTCACTGTACGAGAAATATGCTATTCGCCGCTACGGATTTCATGGCACAAGCCATCGCTATGTGTCGGAGCGTGTCTGCGAAATCTTGAATGTGCCGTACGAAAAGCAGCGCATCATCACTGCGCACGTTGGAAATGGCGGTTCTGTAACAGCAATCAAAAATGGAAAATCAATTGACACCAGCATGGGGATGACGCCCGTAGAAGGTCTTTTGATGGGGACGCGTTGTGGCGATTTAGATCCGGGAGCCATATCATTTATTCTTGAAAAAGAGCATCTGAGCGCGCAAGGTATCTCCACGCTACTCAATAAGTTCTCAGGTGTATTGGGTATTTCGGGCATCTCTTCCGATATGCGCGAGATTGAAGATGCTATCAATGCCGGAAACAAACGTGCCAAATTGGCGTTGAATATGTATGAATATCGCATTAAGAAATATATTGGCTCGTACGCTGCCGCCATGGGCGGATTAGATATATTGGTTTTCACGGCGGGTGTGGGCGAAAATCAAACGAGCTTGCGTGAAGCGGTATGCAGCGATATGGGCTTTATGGGCATTGAACTCAATAATGAGTTTAATGCTACCATTCGGGGTAAAGAGGCTGTTATCAGTACACCCGGATCAAGAGTGAAAGTGGTTGTGGTACCAACGGATGAAGAGCTCACAATTGCTCGTGATACGATGCGGATTTTGGGATGTCAGTAATCCGGTTTTAGCGTCAGTATAATAACAAATGCCTGAAATGTTTTATGTTTCAGGCATTTCCATTTTATGTATTGATGACAGGTATAGTACTCTCCCTATATGCTTTTCAGTATAATGCCCAGTTCATCCAATTGTTCTTTTTCTACGTGTGCCGGAGCGTCAATCATCACATCGCGCCCGGTGGTGTTTTTCGGGAAGGCGATACAATCGCGGATGCTGTCGAGTCCAGCAAAGAGAGAAGCCAGCCGATCCAATCCAAAGGCGATGCCGCCGTGAGGTGGCGCGCCATATTGAAAGGCGTTCATCAAAAAACCAAACTGTTCTTGCGCCTTCTCCGGTGTGAAACCCAACACGGAAAACATCTTCTCTTGCAGCTCCCGCTCATGAATACGAATGGAGCCTCCACCCACTTCCACGCCATTGATAACCAGGTCGTACGCGTTGGCGCGCACCGCCTTTGGATTGGAATGCAGTAGCGGAATGTCTTCGGCGACAGGTGAAGTGAAAGGGTGGTGTTTGGCAAAAAAACGTCCCAACTCGGTGTCTTCTTCCAAAAGTGGGAAATCCACTACCCAAAGGCACTGGTAGGTGTTCTTATCTCTCAATCCCAGCTGGTTGCCCATTTCGAGGCGAAGTTCCGCCAGCTGTTTTTGTGTGGTCTCGGTTTCCCCTGCCATTACCAGCAACAGGTCGCCCGGTTGTGCTTCGCATCTTTCAGCCCACTGCTTTAAATCCTCTTCGGTAAAGAATTTATCAACGGACGATTTCAATGAGCCATCGTCATCGTAGCGTACGTAAATTAAACCTTTGGCACCAATCTGTGGTCGTTTCACAAAATTGGTGAGTTCGTCCAGTTGTTTGCGGGTATAGTTTGCACAGCCTTTGGCACAAATAGCTCCCACATATTCTGCCGAATCAAACACCATAAAGTTTCGTCCTTCTGTCAAATCTTTGATTTCCACAAAGGTCATTCCAAAACGAGTGTCCGGTTTATCAGAACCATACAATCGCATGGCATCGGCATACTTTATGCGTGAAAAATCGGGCAATTGCACATTTTTTACTTTTTGGAAAAGATGTTTTACCAAGCCCTCAAACATCTGTAACACATCCTCTTGTTGCACGAACGACATTTCGCAGTCAATCTGTGTAAACTCGGGTTGGCGGTCGGCACGCAGGTCTTCGTCTCGAAAACATTTCACGATTTGGAAATAGCGGTCAAACCCTGACACCATAAGCAATTGCTTAAACAGCTGTGGTGACTGGGGTAGGGCATAGAACTCACCCGGATTCATTCGCGAGGGAACAATAAAGTCGCGCGCTCCTTCCGGTGTGGAAGCAATCAGCATAGGTGTTTCCACTTCGATAAATTTCTTGTCGTCCAGATAGCGTCGTGTTTCAAATGTCAACTTGTGACGTAGTTCCAAATTATTACGCACTATCTCACGTCGCAAATCTAAATATCTGTACTTCATGCGAATGTCATCTCCGCCATCGGTTTCATTTTCAATGGTAAAAGGTGGCGTTTTAGAAGCATTCAATACTTTCAAACG
This sequence comes from Bacteroidota bacterium, assembly GCA_023418255.1. GTDB lineage: Bacteria > Bacteroidota > Bacteroidia > Bacteroidales > Dysgonomonadaceae > JAEZZZ01. Next base: position 18,007 of record JAEZZZ010000071.1, on the reverse strand, counting down.
CGATACGATAATCTCTATATCTCCTGTGGAGATGTTCGGGTTTTTGCGCGAACGCTCCGTTACAACACCTTCTATTTGTACAACCCATTCGCGTCCTAGCTTATTGGCTTGTTTGCACAGGTCGGGATTGACTTCCTGATTAAACGAAAGCTGAGTGATTCCGTATCTGTCGCGAAGGTCTATAAAGGTCATGCCACCCATGTTTCTGATGCGTGCAATCCATCCGGCGAGCGTCACCTTCTTGTTTGCATCAGCGATGGTGAGTTCACCGCATGTTCTGTTTCTATACATATTGATTGAAGTTTTTTTCCGTTAGATATTATGGTGCAAATGTACACATTTTTTCGTAAAAGAAGAGCCCCTTTTTGGTGAACGTTTATAGATGAAAGAATGTTTTTTATCATTTACTTTCTCTGTTATTGATGTTTGATATGTGATGGGTTAAATCCACACTCGCATATATTCATTTGCTGACAAAATAAAAAAACCGTTATGAGATCTTCAGAACGGTTTTTTTACAAATCGAGCCATTGTTTACTCTGCCAAAGTCTCTTTGAGCAGTTTGTTTCTTTTTTCCGCATTTATCTTTTCATATTCTTCACGCGAACCTACAACGAGTTTTTCAAAATCGCGTTGTCCTGTTCCGGCAGGAATAAGATGTCCACAGATAACATTCTCTTTCAGGCCAATCAGATTATCTTCTTTTCCATTGATAGCAGCATCGTTCAGTACTTTGGTTGTTTCCTGGAAAGATGCGGCAGACATGAAACTTGTGGTTTGCAGAGCGGCTCGGGTAATCCCTTGCAGTACTTGATTTGCCGTTGCAGGGACGGCATCTCTCGAAGACACTGTCTTTAAGTCACGCCGTTTAAGCGAACTGTTCTCATCACGCAATTTGCGTGCCGTAACAATTTGTCCCGGTTCAAAAATTTGTGAATCACCGGCATCGGTAATCACTTTTTTGCCCCAGATGCGATCGTTCTCTTCCATCATCTCGTGTTTATCAACGAGTTGCTGCTCCAAGAAGCGTGTGTCTCCCGGATCCACCACCTCTACCTTACGCATCATTTGACGCACAATTACTTCGAAGTGCTTGTCGTTAATCTTCACGCCTTGCAAACGGTAGACATCTTGTACTTCATTTACAATATATTCTTGCACCGTGGTTGGCCCCATAATGGCGAGTATGTCTGCCGGGGTAATTGCTCCATCGGATAATGGCATTCCCGCGCGGATATAATCGTTTTCTTGCACAAGAATTTGTTTTGAGAGGGGAACCATATATTTCTTGGTCTCTCCTGTTTTGGATGTAACAGAAATTTCTTGATTCCCACGTTTGATCTTGCCGAATGAAATTTCACCATCAATTTCAGACACTACTGCCGGATTTGACGGATTACGTGCCTCAAATAGTTCAGTAACACGTGGTAGCCCCCCCGTGATATCACCTGTTTTTCCAACTGCGCGTGGTATTTTAACCAACACATCACCGGCTTTCACATCATCGCCATCGTTTTTCACGATGTGCGCGCTTAGCGGAAGCGAGTAGGTGCGCAAAATATCATCGCTATCATTAACGATGTGTGCTGATGGCGTTTTAGTTTTGTCGCGCGATTCGATAATCACCTTTTCTTTTAATCCGGTTTGTTCGTCAGATTCTACTTTATATGTGATGTTTTCTTTGAAGTTTTCAAATCGAATCTTACCGGTAGCTTCTGATATAATAACCGCGTTGAATGGGTCCCATTCAGAAATTATATCGCCTTTTTTCACTTTGTCGCCTTGGTCAAAATAGAGTTTTGCACCGTATGGAACGTTGTGAGCCAAAAGAACAATTTTTGTATTAGGATCGACAATTCGCATTTCCACCAATCGGCTTACAACCACTTTGTAGGCATTGCCTTCGGTATCTTCTGTTTCTACATATCGAAGTTCGTCGAATTCCAATATTCCATCATATTTAGTTACGATACTGTTTTCAGTCGCAATATTTGAGGCGATACCACCGACGTGGAACGTACGTAGTGTCAGCTGCGTACCGGGTTCACCAATGGATTGCGCGGCAATGACACCCACAGCTTCTCCTCTTTGCACCATGTTTCCTGTGGCCAAGTTGCGACCATAACATTTAGCACAAACGCCATGAGCTGATTCGCAAGTAAGTACCGAACGTATTTCTACTCTTTCAATGGGTGATTCCTCTATTTTTTGTGCAATCTCTTCGGTAATTTCTTCGCCGGCATATACGATGATATCTCCTGTGGTCGGATGTTGTACATCGTGAACCGACACACGTCCTAAAATGCGTTCGTAAAGCGACGCGGTAACTTCGTCGTTCGATTTAATGGCAGTAGCTACCAATCCGCGCAATGTTCCACAATCCTCTTCGTTTACAATTACATCTTGCGAAACGTCAACCAAGCGTCGTGTCAAATATCCGGCGTCGGCTGTCTTCAATGCAGTATCGGCAAGCCCTTTACGTGCACCGTGAGTGGAAATAAAATATTCCAATACGGACAGTCCTTCTTTGAAGTTTGAAAGAATCGGGTTTTCAATAATTTGAGCACTTTCGGCGCCACTCTTTTGAGGTTTTGCCATCAAACCACGCATACCTGATAGCTGTCGAATCTGTTCGCGCGAACCACGCGCACCGGAATCAAGCATCATGTATACGGAATTGAATCCTTGATCGTCTTCCGAAAGTTGCTTCATCAAAATATTGGAAAGTTTCGAGTTGATGTGCGTCCACGTGTCGATAATTTGGTTGTAACGCTCATTATAGGTAATGAAACCCATGTTGTAGTTTTCCATTATACGTTCCACTTCCTCGTAACCTTCTTTTATCAATGTCTCTTTTTCGGCAGGAATAATAACGTCGTCCAAATTGAAGGATAGTCCTCCCTTGAAGGCCATCAAATAACCTAAATCTTTGATGTCGTCCAAATATTGTGCTGTTCGTGCCACACCACATGTTTTGATTACTTTGCCAATGATGTCGCGAAGCGATTTCTTAGAAAGCAATTCGTTGATGTAGCCCACTTCTTTTGGAATATATTCGTTGGTGATAACTCTACCCACACTGGTTTCGTGCATTTTACGGATGGGATCTCCGTTCTCATCAATATCGTCTACAATCACTTTTACCAATGCATGAATATCAACAGCGCCTTCGTTGTAGGCAATGATAGCTTCTTCTTCGCCATAGAATGTCATGCCTTCACCTTTGGCACCGGGGCGTATTTTGGTGATGTAGTAGAGTCCTAAAACCATGTCCTGCGAGGGAACGGTAATAGGTGCACCGTTTGCCGGGTTCAAAATGTTGTGCGAGGCAAGCATCAACAGTTGAGCTTCGAGGATAGCTTCATTTCCCAGAGGCAAATGCACAGCCATTTGGTCACCGTCAAAGTCGGCATTAAACGCTGTACAAGAAAGCGGATGCAACTGAATTGCCTTTCCTTCGATCAGCTTAGGTTGAAAAGCTTGAATTCCTAAACGGTGAAGAGTCGGTGCGCGGTTGAGCAACACCGGGTGTCCTTTCATCACGAATTCTAAAATATCGTACACTACCGGTTCTTTGCGATCAACTATCTTTTTTGCCGATTTTACTGTTTTTACAATTCCTCTTTCAATCAGTTTACGGATGATAAAGGGTTTATAGAGTTCGGCAGCCATATCTTTTGGTAATCCGCACTCGTGCATTTTCAACTCCGGTCCCACCACGATAACCGAACGTGCCGAATAGTCCACGCGTTTACCGAGTAGGTTTTGACGAAATCGTCCCTGCTTCCCTTTTAAACTGTCAGATAATGATTTCAACGGACGGTTTGAATCCGTTTTTATCGCGCTTGATTTTCGTGAGTTGTCGAAAAGTGAATCTACCGCTTCTTGCAGCATTCGTTTCTCATTTCTCAAAATCACATCGGGTGCTTTAATATCAAGTAGGCGTTTTAATCGGTTGTTGCGAATGATAACACGACGATACAAGTCGTTCAAATCGGATGTTGCGAAGCGACCTCCATCAAGTGGCACCAATGGACGCAAATCGGGCGGAATAATGGGCACAACCTTCATAATCATCCATTCGGGTTTATTTATGTTTTTTGAGCCTCTGAATGCTTCTACCACCTGCAATTGTTTCAACGCTTCGTTTTTACGTTGTTGCGAAGTGTTGGTATCGGCGCTGTGGCGCAATTGGTTTGCCAATTTATCCAAATTGATGCGCTCCAAAAGTGCTAAAATACCTTCGGCACCCATTTTCGCAATGAATTTGTTGGGATCGGAATCTTCCAACGACTGATTTTCTTTGGGTAGCCCTTCCAGCAAATCTAAATATTCATCTTCGGTAAGTAGTTGTTTTTCTTCTACTCTGTCTTTGAGCACACCAGCCTGTATCACAACATATCGCTCATAATAGATGATGCTGTCCAGTTTTTTTGTAGGAATGCCGAGCAGATATCCAATTTTGTTTGGTAGCGATCTAAAATACCAGATATGTGCCACGGGTACAACCAAATGAATGTGTCCGGTACGTTCTCTGCGTACTTTTTTCTCGGTTACTTCCACACCGCATCGGTCGCATACGATTCCCTTGTAGCGTATTCTTTTGTATTTACCACAATGACATTCGTAATCTTTTACGGGGCCAAAAATACGTTCGCAAAACAATCCGTCGCGCTCCGGTTTGTATGTGCGGTAGTTTATTGTTTCGGGTTTTAGTACTTCGCCGTACGAACTTTCCAGTATTTGCTCCGGTGAAGCTAACCCAATCGTTATTTTTGAAAAGTTACTCTTTATTTTATTCTCTTTTCTAAATGCCATATTTTTGTTATATAAAGAGTTATATATTTATTCTAATTCTTATAAAAAGAATGATGCTCTTTGCATTCTTCTTCTTTAATGATTGTTAGTCTAAGCTAATGTTAAGTCCTAATCCTTTGAGTTCGTGAAGCAAAACGTTGAGTGATTCGGGGATGCCGGCTTGTGGCATAGCTTCGCCTTTCACGATTGCTTCGTATGCTTTGGAACGTCCTATTACATCGTCTGATTTGACGGTCAGAATTTCTTGCAAAATATTGGCTGCGCCAAATGCTTCGAGTGCCCAAACTTCCATCTCTCCAAAACGTTGTCCTCCAAACTGTGCTTTACCTCCAAGGGGTTGTTGGGTAATGAGTGAGTATGGACCGATAGAGCGTGCGTGCATCTTGTCTTCTACCATGTGGCCAAGTTTCAGCATGTAAATAATACCCACCGTCGCCGGTTGGTCAAAGCGTTCACCTGTTCCGCCATCATAGAGATATGTTTTGCCGTATTGTGGAATTCCGGCCTCTTTTGCCCATTTGTTCATGTCGTCAAAAGTCGCGCCATCAAAAATAGGTGTTGCAAAATTCATCTCAAGGCGTTTTCCTGCCCAACCAAGTACGGTTTCAAAAATTTGTCCCAAGTTCATACGTGAAGGCACACCCAATGGGTTTAGAACAATATCTACCGGTGTGCCATCGGCAAGGAATGGCATGTCTTCTTGACGCACTATTCGTGAAACAATTCCTTTGTTTCCGTGTCGTCCTGCCATTTTATCGCCCACCTGTATTTTACGTTTCTTGGCAATGTACACTTTTGCAATTTGCATGATGCCCGAAGGCAATTCATCGCCAATGGTAAGGTCAAATCGTTTACGTTTCAACTCGGCATCCAACTCTTTATGTTTGCGCAAGTAGTTGATTACTGTTTTGCGAATCTGCTCATTTTTGTGAGCATCGGCAGTCCATTTATTTAATTGTAGTGCCTCATAGTCTTCAATTGCTCCTAGCACTTTTGCCGTAAACTTGGTCCCTTTTGGAATAATATCTGTATTGGTGTAATCTTTCACACCGGCAGACGTTTTTCCATCCGTAATTGTCAGCAATTTTTCGATGAGGACTTTACGCAAATCAGTCATCCTTTCTTCGTACTCTTCATCTAGTTTAGGAAGCAGTGCTTTGTTTGAGAGTTTGCTCTTTCCCTTTTTGGTTACCTTAGAGAAAAGATGCGTATTGATAACCACGCCTTTCAGAGATGGATGTGCTTTTAGAGAAGCATCTTTCACGTCGCCTGCTTTGTCTCCAAAAATGGCGCGAAGCAGTTTTTCTTCCGGTGAAGGGTCAGATTCCCCTTTTGGTGTAATTTTACCGATTAGAATATCCCCCGGCTTAACACGTGATCCGACGCGTACGATTCCTCTTTCGTCCAAGTTTTTTGTTGCCTCTTCGCTGATATTTGGAATGTCGGAAGTCAACTCTTCCATTCCTCGTTTTGTCTCACGCACTTCGAGTGAAAATTCTTCAACATGAACCGATGTAAATATGTCTTCACTCACCAATCGTTCGTTCAGAACAATAGCATCCTCAAAGTTATATCCTTTCCATGGCATAAATGCTACTCGTAGATTTTTTCCGAGAGCTAATTCTCCATTCGAAGTGGCGTATCCCTCAGTAAGTATCTCACCATGCTTCACCTTTTGACCCACTCTGCAAATAGGATGCAGGTCGATGGTCGTGTTTTGGTTTGTTTTGCGGAATTTTGGAATTGAATATGTTTTTAGGGCATCCTCAAAACATGTAAATTCTTCCTCTTCCGTACGTTCATATTTAATTTTGATGGTGCTTGAATCTACATAAACGACCTCGCCATCACCTTCCGCCATAATTTGGGTGCGCGAGTCTTTGATAAGTTGTCTCTCAATTCCCGTTCCAACGATAGGTGCTTCGTTTCTCATAAGAGGAACAGCTTGGCGCATCATGTTTGAACCCATCAAAGCGCGATTCGCGTCGTCGTGTTCTAAGAATGGAATGAGCGATGCCGCGATGGATGCAATTTGCATGGGAGATACGTCCATCAGCTCAACTTCTTTCGGCTCAATAACTGGATAATCGGCATCTTGACGGGCTTTTACACGAGATAGCAAAAAGTTTCCTTTCTCATCTAACGGAGCATTTCCTTGTGCGATCATCCGGTCTTCTTCCTCTTCTGCCGCAAGGTAGATTACCTCGTTGTTGTTTACGTTTACCACACCCTCTTTCACGGCTCGATAAGGTGTTTCGATAAATCCGAGGTTATTGATTTTCGCATATACGCAAAGTGAGGATATAAGACCAATATTGGGTCCCTCTGGTGTTTCAATGGGGCACAAACGACCGTAGTGTGTATAGTGAACGTCGCGCACTTCAAAACCGGCACGTTCCCTCGAAAGTCCACCGGGTCCAAGTGCCGATAAACGGCGCTTGTGTGTTATTTCAGCCAATGGATTGGTTTGATCCATAAACTGTGACAAAGCGTTTGTTCCAAAGAATGTGTTGATAACCGACGAAATGGTTTTTGCATTGATTAGGTCGATGGGCGTAAACACTTCGTTGTCGCGCACATTCATTCGTTCACGAATGATGCGTGCCATGCGGTTCAGGCCTATACCAAACTGATTGTAAAGCTGTTCGCCAACAGTCCTTACGCGTCGATTGCTTAGGTGGTCGATATCATCAACAATGGCTTTTGAGTTGATCAATTCAATTAAGTATTTGATGATTTCGATCATGTCCTCTTTGGTCAATACGCGGATATTTTCGTCAATCTCTAGGTTGAGTTTTTTGTTGATTCTATATCTTCCAACATCACCCAAATCGTATCTTTTTTCCGAGAAGAACAGGTTGTTGATAACTTCACGTGCACTGGCATCGTCTGCTGGTTCCGTGCTACGCAATTGAAGATAAATGTGTCGAATGGCTTCAATTTCTGTGTTACACGGGTCTTTTTTCAGTGTATTGTAGATGATGGTGAAGTCCGATGTGTTGGGCTTTTCCTTGTGCAACCAGATGGAATCGACTCCGGAATCAATGATTTTCTCAATAATCTCATCATCTATAATTTCTTCACGCTCGATAATGATATCGACACGTTCCATTGAAGTCACTTCTCCGGTGGCAGCATCAACCAAATCTTCCATCCACGATTTGAGTACGCGCGCGGCGAGTTTTCTTCCTTTGGCCTTTTTGAGATTTGTTTTGGTTACTTTGATCTCTTCGGTAAGGTCGAATATTTCGAGAATATCATTATCGTTTTCAAATCCGATGGCACGAAGCAATGTTGTAACGGGTAATTTCTTTTTTCGGTCGATATATGCATACATCACATTGTTTATGTCCGTTGCAAACTCAATCCACGATCCTTTGAACGGAATAATACGGGCCGAATAAAGCACTGTGCCGTTGGCATGCAAACTTTGTCCAAAGAAAACACCGGGCGAACGGTGAAGTTGCGATACAATAACACGTTCCGCTCCGTTAATTACGAAAGTGCCTTTTTCGGTCATGTAGGGAATGGTTCCCAAATAAACATCCTGAATCACAGGAGCAAAGTCCTCATGATCCGGATCTGTACAATAGAGATAGAGTTTAGCTTTTAGCGGAACGCTATAAGTGAGTCCTCTGTCTATACACTCATCAATGGTATATCTTGGAGGATCGACATAATAATCTAAAAACTCAAGTACAAAGTTGTTTCGGGTGTCTGCTATGGGAAAGTTTTCCGTAAAGACTTTGTAGAGTCCTTCATTTTTTCTGCTTTCGGGAGGTGCGTCCAACTGTAAAAAATCTTGGAATGATTTGAGCTGTATTTCCAGAAAATCAGGGAAATCCAGCGGATTTTTTATTGACGCGAAATTGAATCGTTGGTTGGTTGTTTGGGAAGACATGGAATAATGAGTTTTTGAACTTAGTACGTATTGACACAAAAGGTTAAGAATCTTCGGGAAGAAGATTCCTAACCACATAACCTTATTTTAGGTAGTTTCTATTTAAGTTCAACTTCTGCTCCGGCTTCTTCAAGTTGTTTTTTCAAAGCTTCAGCTTCGTCTTTTGATACTCCTTTTTTTAGTTCACTTGGCGCACTGTCCACTAAATCTTTAGCATCTTTTAAGCCGAGACCGGTAAGTTCTTTAACTGCTTTAACAACTGCCAGTTTTGCAGAACCTGCGCTTTTCAAAATCACGTCGAATTCTGTTTTTTCTTCAGCTGCTGTTTCCCCACCTGTTGCGGGACCTGCTGCTACTGCTACAGCTGCTGCTGCAGGCTCAATTCCATATTCTTCTCTTAATATATCAGCTAGTTCTTGAACTTCTTTTACTGTTAAGTTAACTAATTGTTCAGCAAATTCTTTTAAGTCTGCCATTTTTGTATTATTTAAATTGATTACTAATTCTGTTTTTTATTATATAAAAATTAATTCTCCTTTTGGGATAATGTTTCCAATACTCCGTGAAGAGTGGAACCTCCCGATTGAAGTGCGGAAATAACATTTTTGGTCGGTGATTGCAACAGACCAATAACATCTCCAATGAGTTCTGTTTTGCTCTTGATAGATACTAAATCTTGCAGATATTGACCTCCGATGAAGAAACTTTCTTGTACGTAAGCTCCTTTCAGTGCGGGAACTTTATCTGCCTTATATTTATCAATAAGTTTCGCAGGTGCATTTGCGACATTGGAGAACATGATGGCGGTATTTCCTTTGAGTATTGGATAGAACTCTTCGTAGTTTCCGTCGAGCGATTCCAATGCTTTTTTCAATAAGGTATTCTTCACTACCATTAGCTTTATCTCTTGCTTTGAGCACTCTCTTCTCAGGTTGCTTGTTTTTGCTGCATTGAGCGTAGCAATATCTGTTAAGTAGAAGTTTTCGTATTCTTGCAAGTCTCTAGCTATTTGCTTGATAATATGTTTTTTATCTTCCTTTTTCATAGATTTTCTCCTTTTTTTATTAGATTTCGTCTATCGACTTTGTGTCCACTTTAATTCCAGGACTCATCGTGCTAGAAAGATAAATACTCTTAACGTATGTACCTTTTGCTGCCGTTGGTTTTAATTTGATCAACGTTTGAATAAATTCTTTTGCGTTATCTCGAATTTGTTCGGGCGTAAAGGATACTTTTCCTATCGAGGTGTGAATTATACCTGCTTTATCTACTTTAAAGTCGATTTTTCCTTGTTTTACTTCTTTTACGGCATTTGCCACATCAGGAGTAACGGTTCCGCTTTTGGGATTTGGCATCAAACCGCGAGGACCTAAAATGCGCCCCAAGGCACCAATTTTACCCATTATTTGCGGTTGAGTGATAATCACGTCAATATCAGTCCAACCTCCTTTAATTTTTTCGATATATTCATCAAGTCCCACATGGTCGGCGCCGGCTTCTTTAGCAGCGACTTCGACTTCTGGAGAACACAATACAAGAACTCTTACTTGTTTTCCGGTTCCATGAGGTAGAGACACAACGCCTCGTACCATTTGGTTAGCTTTTCGCGGATCTACGCCAAGGCGTACATCAATATCAACAGAAGCATCGAATTTTGTTGTGGTAATTTCTTTTACCAGGGCTGATGCTTCTTTCAGTGAATAGGCTTTTCCCTCTTCAATTTTGCTCCAAGCTAACTTTTGATTCTTTGTCAGTTTACTCATTTCTCAATTGAAGTTTTAATTATTCTACATTTGTAGGGAATTCCCCTTTTACTGTGATACCCATGCTCCGAGCTGTTCCGGCAACCATCTTCATTGCTGATTCAATATTAAAGCAATTCAAATCCGGCATTTTTTCTTGCGCGATGGCTTTGACTTGATCCCAAGTAATTTGTGCTACTTTTTTTCGATTGGGTTCGTCTGAGCCACTTTTTAATTTGCTTGCTTCGAGCAGTTGAATAGCAACGGGTGGTGTTTTAACAATAAAATCAAAAGACTTGTCGGAGTAATATGTAATGATTACAGGGAGTACTTTGCCCGCTTTGTCTTGAGTTCTGGCATTGAATTGCTTGCAAAACTCCATAATGTTAATTCCTTTCGAACCTAGTGCCGGTCCTACCGGGGGGGATGGATTTGCAGCTCCTCCTTTGATTTGTAATTTTAGTTGTCCAGCAACTTCTTTAGCCATTTTCTTGATTTTAATTAATTACAGTTTTCGAAACACTTGAAGAATTTACAGAATCTGCGTAACCAAATCTGACTATTCTTTCTCTACTTGCATATAACTCAACTCTAGCAGTTGTTTCCTTCCGAAAATTTTAACCATCACTTTGAGTTTCTTGCGTTCTTCATTCACGTCCTCTATTACACCGGAAAAACTGTTGAAGGGACCACTGATCACTTTCACATTTTCTCCCACATAGTATTTTACATCCATGTCGTCGGTAGCTTCTTCCAATTCGTCGATTGTTCCCAAAATGCGTTTCACTTCCGTCTCTCTGAGAGGTTGTGGATTTGCCGTATTGGGCAGAAACCCTGCAACATAGTTGATGCTTTTGAGCTGGTGAATAACCTCCCCAACAAGTTCCGCTTCAATTAATACGTAGCCGGGAAGATAGGCGCGTTCTTTCATCACCTTTTTGCCGTTACGTACCGTGTACGTCTTTTCTGTCGGGATAAGAACTTGAGATATGTATTTGCCTAAATCGGATTTTTTTATTTCTGACTCAAGGTATTCTTTGACTTTATTCTCTTTTCCATTAACAGAACGTAAAACGTACCATTTTTTTTCGTTAGCCATGTTTCCTTGATTTCAGTTTTATAAAATTCCGTATAAAAGCTTTAATATCCACTCAAAAAGAGAATCCATACCGAAGACAACTAATGCAATTATAAGGGAAGCAATCATTACAATTACAGTGCTACTGGATAATTCTTCTTTGGATGGCCAGGATACTTTATATACCAATTCGTTATAAGCATCCTTTATATATGCAACTATTTTTTTCATCTAATTATTCAGATATTATTATGCACGGGTCGAGAGACTCGAACTCCCGACACCTGGTTTTGGAGACCAGTGCTCTACCAACTGAGCTAGACCCGTAAACAACTTAGTTGGCATGCAAAATATGATGTCAACTAAGTTTATTTGTTTCTGTTACAGATTATTTATTAGTCTATTAACTCTGTAATCTGACCGGCTCCAACGGTGCGTCCACCTTCGCGGATAGCGAAACGAAGACCTACGTTACATGCTACGGGATAGATAAGGTCTACTTCGATGGTTACGTTATCACCCGGCATCACCATTTCAACACCTTCCGGCAATTTGATTTCACCGGTTACGTCTAGCGTACGGATATAGAACTGAGGACGATATTTGTCATGGAATGGAGTATGACGTCCACCTTCTTCTTTTTTCAGGATGTAAACCTCAGCTTTAAATTTGGAGTGAGGTTTCACTTTACCCGGGTGCGAGATAACCATGCCGCGTTTGATTTCGTCTTTATCGATACCACGTAATAGGAGACCTACGTTATCGCCTGCTTGTCCTTCGTCAAGTATTTTGCGGAACATTTCAACTCCGGTAACAACAGATTTTCTTCCTTCAGCACCTAAACCGATAATTTGAACCTCCTCGCCTGTTTTGATGATACCTGTTTCGATACGTCCTGTAGCAACTGTTCCTCTACCGGTAATTGAGAATACGTCTTCAACCGGCATCAAGAATGGTTTGTCCACATCGCGTTCGGGCAGCGGAATCCACTCGTCAACAGCGGCCATGAGTTCCATGATTTTTTCTTCCCATTTGGGATCTCCGTTGAGACCACCAAGAGCTGAACCTTGAATGATGGGGGTGTTGTCGCCATCAAATTCATAGAAATCGAGCAATTCTCTCATCTCCATTTCTACCAATTCCAACATTTCTTCATCGTCAACCAAGTCGCATTTGTTCATAAATACAACAAGCCTTGGAACGTTTACCTGACGTGCCAAAAGGATGTGCTCGCGAGTCTGAGGCATCGGTCCGTCTGTAGCGGCAACTACGATGATTGCTCCGTCCATTTGCGCAGCACCGGTAACCATGTTTTTCACATAGTCGGCGTGTCCGGGACAGTCCACGTGTGCATAGTGTCTATTTTCTGTTTCATACTCAACGTGTGAGGTATTGATAGTAATTCCTCTTTCTTTTTCTTCGGGAGCGTTATCAATTGTATCGAATGATTTAACTTCCGAGAGTCCTTTTTTTGCTAATACGGTGGTAATAGCAGCTGTTAAAGTGGTTTTGCCGTGGTCAACGTGACCGATTGTACCGATATTAACATGCGGTTTCGTTCGGTTAAAATGTTCTTTTGCCATAAAATGTATTATTAATTAATTTAATTAAAGTATTATTTTGCATATTGTCTCAATAAAAGATAAAACAAGACGCATTAAGGGCATAATATCCCCTCTATGGTCTTTTATAACTAAAACTGTGTGCAGAATTTGCACATGAACCGAGAGCCGATGACGGGATTTGAACCCGTGACCTCTTCCTTACCAAGGAAGTGCTCTACCCCTGAGCTACATAGGCAAAAAAAGAGCGGAAGACGGGACTCAAACCCGCGACCCTCAGCTTGGAAGGCTAATGCTCTATCAACTGAGCTACTTCCGCAACTTTATTGTGATTTGGTTTTTTCACTTCCAAATCGAACCTCTCTCACTTGGAGTGTGGGCAGTGATGGATTCGAACCACCGAAGGCATAGCCAGCTGAGTTACAGTCAGCCCCATTTGTCCACTCTGGTAACTGCCCTTTTATTATTATGTCTTTTTTTATCTCGCGAGAGATATATTAAGTTGCTTGAGCCTCTTGTCGGATTCGAACCAACGACCCCGAGATTACAAATCACGTGCTCTGGCCAACTGAGCTAAAGAGGCTTTTGTGTCTTTATTATCAGCAGTTCTCTATATCAGAGATATGAGAAACGGACGCAAAGGTAGTGATATTTTTTAGATAACCAAAATTTTTGGATTATTTTTTATCTCTCTTTTTTTGTTTTATTTTTTATCAGCTGCTTTTCTAATGCTTCGGCGCACAAGTCAATTGCTTCCTCGAATGTGTTGGCTGTCTTGCTGGCAAAGGCTTCCCCGCTTTTTAGGCTTAGTTTTACGGCGGCTTCTTTGTTTTTTATCGCTTCCGGTTTAATCACTTTCAATATTACTTCTGACGTGATAATTTCATCGTTGAATTTTTCAAGTTTCTTGATTTTTTTCTCAACGAACGCTTCAAGTTTCTCGGTGGCGTCAAAATGAATCGATTGAATACGTAGTTCCATTGGTTTCCTCCTTTTGTTTATTATTTTTTTTCTCTTGGATGAGCTTTTTGATATGTTTTTTTTATCTCTTCTAACGACACATGTGTATATATTTGTGTTGATGAAAGACTGGTGTGTCCTAATAGCTCTTTTACGGCATTTATTTCGGCACCGTTGTTCAGCATTTCTGTGGCAAATGAATGCCTTAGCGTATGCGGACTCTTTTTAGAGAGTGTTGAAATGTTTGCCAATCGCTTATGTATTATGTTGTACACCATTTTGGGATACAACGGTTCTCCATCTTTCTTAACAAACAAATAGGGTGATTTGTTCTCAATTTCATTATCTCTTACGAGTAAATAATTTTCTATCAATTGTGCTGTTTTGTCGGAAAAGGGGATTAGGCGTTGTTTGTTGCGCTTCCCGGTGACACGGAGTGTTTTGTTGTCAAAGTCGATGTCGTTGTTTTTTAGTCCGATGAGTTCTGAACGACGCATTCCGGTGAGATACAAAAGTTCAATCAAAAACAGGTCGCGCACCTCTTCAAAGTTTTCGCTATCGTTCAGCCGTGTATCAAGTATGTGTGCGATATCGGCATTGCCGGCAAATGAAGGGAGTTTTTTATCTTCTTTTACTCCTGCAATTAACTCTGTTGGATTGGTTGGCACAACTCCTTTTTTCTTTTGGTATTTAAAAAAGGTTTTCAGTGCACTAAGTTTACGGTTGACGCTTCGGGCATTGTATCCATTTTCCATCAAATATGACATCCAGATGCGTATTTGCTTTGGTGTGATTGCTTCGGGTTTGAACTCATCAATCTTGGTAATGATAAATTTTTCAAATTGAAAAAGATCATTTAAATAAGATATCTCCGTATGAGATGAATAATTTTTCTCATAACGGAGATATTGTATGAATGAGTCTTTCCACATAGCAATTCTCTTACATAATATGTGTCATTGCGCAGTAGAAATTAGTCCTCTTGTTGTTGCAATTGTTGAACATATACTGCATGTTGTTTTTTCTTCCGTTTGTCAACGGAACGTTTTGTAAATGCTTGTCTTTTGCGTAATTCTTTTACGATTCCTGTTTTTTCGTATTTACGTTTAAATTTCTTTAAGGCTTTTTCTATGTTTTCGCCCTCTTTAAGTTGTACAATTATCATGTTGTTTTATTTTTGTCTTTTGATTTTTTTTATTGTGTTATACTATATTTATACATATAAGATTGTCTCTCGGGATATTCCAAGAGTGTCGAAATGAGATGGTATGTTATTTCTTTTTTTCTAAGCTGTTAAGACATCCTCCTTTCTATTTGGGTTGCAAAGATAATAATAATTCTTGAAATGGAGTGAATTTGAATTAAATTATTCATCGTGATTCGTTTAAAGCTGTCTTTGTTCTTTATTTTGTTATATTGTGTGTATATGTCGTTTTATACGGCTTTGAAATTGTTTTTGATCGTTTTTCTTTTTATCATCTCGGCATCACGATGCTCCTTATAAAATAATTGAAATTTATCTTCTCTTTTATGTCCATTGTATTTCTTTATCAACTTTTGCGCTTTCTTATATGTCTTTTCAGATTCTTCAAGCTTTAATGCTGCTGCTTGCTCTATTGATTTATGTGTCAATTTCGCCGCTTTTTTGGCATCTGACTTTACGTTGCCGCATCCGAACAAGACAATAAATAAAGGCAGCAGCCGGATTGTTTTAATAAATGACTTGTGCATATTAGGATTTGTTATTTCACTGTTTTTTTGTTATAATTAAAAGGGTAATGGTTCTTTATTATCCGACGATCCCAAGGCTGAACCATTTCCGTTTTGTTCTGCCATGCGAGAACGAATTTCAACATAATTCTTCGCAACTCTGTTTTCATCCACGTTTTGGAAGCGGGCATATTCGCTATCGAAGCGCATTTGAACGATTCCTGTCGCGCCGTTTCGGTGCTTGGCAATTATAAATTCCGCCACCCCGATTAGTGAATTTCCCTCTTCGTCTTCGGTAATTCGGTAGTATTCAGGACGATGAATAAAGCATACGATATCGGCATCTTGCTCAATGGCGCCCGATTCGCGAAGGTCGGCAAGTTGCGGACGTTTGCCATCGCTTCCTTTTCCTTGGCGTGTTTCTACGCCACGGTTCAATTGCGAAAGAGCAATAATAGGGATGTTCAACTCTTTTGCCAACCCTTTAAGCGAGCGTGAAATGATGCTCACTTCCTGTTCTCGATTGCCAAAGCTCATCCCGCTGGCATTCATCAATTGCAAATAGTCGATAATGATGGCTTTGATTCCATGTTCACGCACTAAGCGGCGAGCTTTTGTTCTCAACTCAAATACTGACAAACTCGGCGTGTCGTCAATAAAAATGGGAGCATCGTAAAGCAGTTTATGATTTTTATCTAATCGTTCCCACTCATCGTCGGTTAGACGACCGCTTTTGATGCTTTCGCCTCGTATTTGACACACATTTACAATCAAGCGGTTGACCAACTGCACATTTGACATTTCAAGCGAAAAGATTCCCACCGGAGCACCCACATCGAGTGCCATATTTTTCGCCATAGAAAGCACAAAAGCGGTTTTTCCCATTGCCGGTCGTGCAGCGATGATGATTAAGTCGGAATTTTGCCAACCCGATGTATATCTGTCAAGGTCTTTATAGCCTGTTGCCACGCCGCTAATTCCATCGTCACGATTTGCAGCCATTTGGATATGATCCATCGCTTCTTTTATGACGGGATTGATTTGAATCACATCCTTTTTTACATTTCGTTGTGAAATTTCAAACAGGCGTCCTTCGGTTTCTTGCATCAAATCGTCCACATCCACCGTTTCATCAAACGCTTGCTGGGTAACATCCGATGAGAATGAGATGAGTTCGCGAGCCAGATATTTTTGCGCGATTATGCGTGCATGATACTCAATGTGTGCCGATGAAGCCACCTTTTCCGATAATTCGGCTATGTAAATCGCGCCCCCTGCCGATTCCAATTCGCCGCGTTGTTTCAGCTCTTCTACAACGGTGAGCACATCCACAGGCTTTTGACGCATTCCCAAATTTTGAATTGCCGAAAAAATGAGTTGATGAGCCGGGTCGTAAAAACTTTGAGGTTTCAGGATGTCGCTGATGTTGTAATAGGCATCTTTTTCTAACATCAGCGCTCCTAATACCGCCTCTTCAAGTTCTTTTGCTTGTGGTGGCAGTTTACCTATATCGGGTGCCGCGACAATCTTTTCTACAACTTTTACAGATGGTTTTCGTTTTTGTTTTTCCATTTTAGTCTTTCTATTTTTCAAAAAACAGTGTAAAGATACAATCTTAATTCGTGTCTGCAACGCTTGTCAACGTTTTCCTATTAACAAAAAAAATGTTGATAACTTTTTATCTATCGTTTTTGAAAAATAGAAACAGGACAAAATCTTTGGTACAGAGGATTCATGTTTTTTAATACGGACAAAATGATTATAAATTGACTGTTGAAAACAAAAAAACAATCAATGTTGATGAACAAAAAAACACTATTGAATGTTTTAAACAAGAATAATTCTTATCTAATAATTTCTATCATATAGGAATTATGAAATTCTACAAAATGAAAATTGATATTGCATATATTCATCAAAAACTGAAAGAGAGAAGACTTAAAGTCACGCCACAGCGTGTGATTATCTATCAAGCGTTGTGCGAATTAAAATGCCATCCCACAGTGGAGCAGGTGATTGATTTTGTGCGCCTGCATAATCCAAGCATCGCAACCGGAACGATTTATAAGACGCTGGACACGTTTGTAAAGGAAGGACTTGTAAAAAAAGTAAATGACTATCCGTATTTATACCTAAATTCATTTTTGTAACTTACACATGCCACGAGTAATCTTCCGAAAAGTGCTTCTCCAAAGTATCTTCGATTAAATTTATAGCAAAATTCATCTAAATAGTT